>CAZHHU010000083.1:0-4013 GCA_964532215.1 uncultured Geminicoccaceae bacterium | reverse complement strand
CCCTTGGCCTCGACGTCGCGGTCGACGAACTCGATCACCGCCACCGGTGCGTCGTCACCGCGGCGGTAGCCCGCCTTGAGAATGCGCGTGTAGCCGCCCGGCCGCGCGCGGTAGCGCGGCGCCAGCACCTCGAGGATCTTCTTCGCCGTCTCCTCGCTGCGCGTGCGCGCGATGATGAGCCGCCGCGCGTGCAGATCGCCCCGCCGCCCGAGGGTGATGAGGCGCTCGACGAAGGGTCTGAGTTCCTTCGCCTTGGGCAGGGTGGTGACGATCTGCTCGTGCTTGACGAGGGCCTGGGCGAGGTTGGCGAGCAGCGCCTTTCTGTGGCTCCAGGTGCGGTTGAGCTTGCGGCCGCGGTTTCTGTGTCGCATCGTTCCCGTGTCCCGAAGCTGGCCGCGCGGGCGGCGCGACCGTCAGTAGTGCTCCTCGAGCTTGCGCGCGAGCTCCTCGATGTTCTCGGGCGGCCAGCCCGGCACCTCCATGCCGAGGTGGAGCCCCATCTGGGCGAGGACCTCCTTGATCTCGTTCAGCGACTTGCGGCCGAAGTTCGGCGTCCGCAGCATTTCGGCCTCGGTCTTCTGCACGAGATCGCCGATGTAGACGATGTTGTCGTTCTTGAGGCAGTTCATGGAGCGCACCGAGAGCTCGAGCTCGTCCACCTTGCGCAGGAGGTTGGGGTTGAAGGGCAGCTCGGGCCGCCGCTCGGCCGCCGGCACCGCATGCGGCTCCTCGAAGGTGATGAAGGGCTGGAGCTGGTCCTGGAGGATCCGCGCCGCCAGGCCCACCGCCTCCTCCGGCGTCACCGAGCCGTCGGTCTCGATCTGCATGGTGAGCTTGTCGAAGTCCGTCTGCTGCCCGACGCGCGCGTTCTCGACCTTGTAGGCCACCTTGCGCACCGGGCTGAAGATGGCGTCCACGGCGATGAGGCCGATCGGGGCGTCATCCCCCTTGAGCTGCGATGCCGGAACGTAGCCCTTTCCGGTGATCGCGGTGAGCTCCATGCTCAGACGGCCGCCGCGGTCCACGTGGCAGATGACGTGATCGGGCTCGAGGATCTCGACGTCGGAGCCGTGCTCGATCATCCCCGCGGTCACCACCGCCGGTCCCTCGACCTTGAGATACATCCGCTTGGACCCGTCGCCGTGGACCTTGAGCGGCAGCGTCTTGAGGTTGAGGACGATGTCGGTGACGTCCTCGCGCACGCCCGGGATGGTCGAGAACTCGTGCAGCACCCCGTCGATGTGGATCGCGGTGATCGCCGAGCCCTGCAGCGAGGAGAGCAGAATGCGCCGCAGGGCGTTGCCGAGGGTGATGCCGAAGCCCCGCTCGAGGGGCTCCACGACCACCGTCGCCTCGCGGTCCGCACGGCGGCCGGGAATGACATCCATCCTCTGGGGCTTGATGAGGTTCTGCCAGTTCTTCTGGATCACGTGTCCCTCGCTCTTTCGATGGGAAAGGCCCACACGACCGGCTTCATCCGCACGGCGGCCCCTCCGCGGACTCAGATAGGACGCCGTGCGCGAAAGTCAGACCCGCCGTCGCTTGCGGGGCCGGCAGCCGTTGTGCGGGATCGGCGTCACGTCCCGTACCGCGACGATCTCGAGACCCGCGGCGGCGAGCGCCCGCAGCGCCGATTCGCGGCCCGAGCCGGGCCCGCGCACGTTGATCTCGATGGTCCGCATGCCGTGCTCCATCGCCTTCTTGGCCGCCGCCTCGGCCGCCACCTGTGCGGCGAAGGGGGTGGACTTGCGCGACCCCTTGAAGCCCTGCGAGCCGGCGCTCGCCCAGGCGATGGTGTTGCCCTGATGATCGGTGATCGTGATCATCGTATTGTTGAAGGTCGCGGTCACATGCGCGACCCCGGAGGTGATGTTCTTGCGCTCGCGCCGCTTGATGCGTGTCTCTCTCGCCATGGCTCACTTCTTCGCCTTCTTCTTGCCGGGAATGGGCCGGGCCTTGCCCTTGCGGGTACGGGCGTTGGTATGCGTGCGCTGGCCCCGCACCGGAAGCCCCTTGCGGTGGCGGAGGCCGCGATAGCAGCCGAGATCCATGAGCCGCTTGATGTTCATCGCGACCTCGCGGCGCAGATCGCCCTCCACCTTGTATTCGCGGTCGATCTTCTCACGGATCCGCGCGATCTCGCCCTCGGCGAGCTGGTTCGTCCGCTTCTGCGGATCGATGCCCACCTCGTCGAGGATGCGACGCGCGCTCGTCGGACCGATGCCGTAGATGTAGGTCAGCGCCACCCAGATCGGCTTCTGGCTCGGAATGTTGACACCCGCGATACGCGCCACCTGTCCTCCTCCTCGAACCCCGGACGGCGCACCCGCCCGGGCCGCCGTCCCCGCGTCTCACCTCGGTGCGCGGACTTCATCGAGCACCCGCTCGATCGCCCGCTCGACCTCCTCGATGCTGCCGGTGCCGTCGATCGTATATAGGATGCCCCGCCGGCGAAAGTAGTCGAGCAGCGGCGCCGTCTGCGCGTGATAGACCTCGAGCCGCTTCCTGAGCGTCTCGAGATTGTCGTCGCTGCGCGCACCGCCGGTCTCCCGGATCCGGCTCTCGATGCGGGAAAGCAGCACCTCGTCCGGCACCTCGAGGGCGATCACCGCATCGAGCCTGCGCCCCTTCGCGGCCAGCAGCCGCTCGAGCGCCTCCGCCTGGGCGAGGGTGCGGGGAAAGCCATCGAGCACGAAGCCGCGTGCGCAGTCCGGCTGTTCGATGCGCTCGGCGATGAGGCCGATGATGACCTCATCCGGCACGAGCTCACCGCGGTCCATGATCGCCTTGGCGCGCCGGCCGAGATCGGTTCCGGCCGCGACCGCGGCCCGCAGCATGTCGCCGGTGGAGATGTGCGCGAGGCCATATTTGCGGATCAGCCGCTCGGCCTGGGTGCCCTTGCCCGCCCCGGGGGGGCCGAAGAGGACGAGGTTCATCGCCGCGCTCCCCGCAGCCGCGCCTTCTTGATCAGCCCCTCGTACTGATGCGCGATCAGATGCGACTGGATCTGGGCCATGGTGTCCATGGTCACGGACACCACGATGAGCAGGCTCGTGCCGCCGAAGAAGAAGGGCACGCCGTACTGGGAGATGAGGATGCGCGGCAGCACGGCGACGATGGCGAGATAGATCGCCCCGACCGCGGTGAGGCGGGTGATCACGTAGTCGAGATACTGGGCGGTGCGCTCGCCGGGGCGGATGCCGGGGATGAAACCGCCGTGCTTCTTGAGATTCTCCGCCGTCTCCTTGGGGTTGAACACCACCGAGGTATAGAAGAAGGCGAAGAAGATGATCAACGCCGCATAGAGGAGCAGATGCAGCGGCTGTCCGGGGCCGAGGATGGCGGTGATGGTGAGCAGCCAGTCGGGGCCACGACCGCCCGAGAAGCCGCCGATGCTCGACGGCAGGAGCAGCAGCGAGCTCGCGAAGATGATCGGGATGACGCCGGAGATGTTGATCTTGATCGGCATGTGCGAGGCTTCGCCGCCCACCATGCGACCGCCGCCCACCATCCGCTTGGGATACTGCACGACGATGCGGCGATGCGCCCGCTCCATGAACACGATGAAGGTGATGACGGCGACCGCCATGACCAGGAAGGCGACGATGGAGAAGGCGGACATCGCGCCGGTGCGGCCGAGCTCGAGCAGGGCCGCGAGGGCGGAGGGGAGCTGGGCGATGATGCCGGTGAAGATGATGAGCGAGATGCCGTTGCCCACGCCGCGGGCGGTGATCTGCTCGCCGAGCCACATCAGGAACATGGTGCCGCCGACGATGGTGATCACCGTCGTGGCGCGGAAGAACCAGCCGGGATCGATGACCGCGCTGCCCGAGGGTCCGGTCATGGCCTCGAGGCCGAGCGCGAGCCCGTAGGCCTGAAAGGCGGAAAGCCCTACCGTGAGATAGCGCGTATACTGATTGATCTTCTTGCGGCCGACCTCGCCCTCCTTCTTGAGCTGCTCGAGGGTGGGCGAGACCGCCGTCATGAGCTGCATGATGATCGAGGCGGAGATG
>CAZHHU010000082.1:8165-9960 GCA_964532215.1 uncultured Geminicoccaceae bacterium | reverse complement strand
CGGAGTTCTCGGGCGAGGCGCGGCCCGCGGAGGGCATCCGCATCGGCATGCTCGAACAGGAGCCCGAGCTCGACCCGGACAAGGACGTGCTCGGCAACATCATGCAGGGGGTGGCCGGGACCCGGGCCCTGCTCGATCGCTTCGAGCAGCTGTCGCTGCAGCTCGCCGAGGTCACCGACGAAGCGGAGATGAACACCCTTCTCGAGGAGCAGGCGGCGCTTCAGGAGCGGATCGATGCCGAGGACGGCTGGGAGTTCGAGCGCCGGCTCGAGATCGCCATGGAGGCGCTCCGCTGCCCGCCCGCTGATGCCGCGGTGCAGAGCCTTTCGGGTGGCGAACGCCGCCGCGTCGCGCTGTGCCGGCTGCTGCTGCAGAAACCGGATCTGCTTCTCCTCGACGAGCCCACGAACCATCTCGACGCCGAGAGCGTCGCCTGGCTCGAGCGCTTTCTCCAGGACTACGAGGGGACGGTGGTGGCCGTCACCCACGATCGCTACTTCCTCGACCGGGTCGCCGGCTGGATCCTCGAGCTCGACCGCGGCCGGGCCCATCCCTTCGAGGGAAACTATTCCGCCTGGCTCGAGCGCAAGCGGCAGCGGCTCGAACTCGAGGAGAAGGCCGAACAGGCGCGCCGGCGGGTGCTGGCGCGCGAGGCGGAGTGGATCCGGAGCACCCCCGAAGCCCGCCGGGCGAAGGCGCGGGCGCGGGTGCGGGCCTATGAGGAGCTTCTCCGCCAGGCGCGCGAGCGGCCGCCGCAGCCGGCGCAGATCATCATCCCGCCGGGCCCGCGGCTCGGCGATCTCGTGGTGGAGTTCGAGGGCGTCTCGAAGGGATATGGCGACCGGCTGCTGATGGAGAATCTCAGCTTCCGCATTCCTCCGGGGGCCATCGTCGGGGTGATCGGCCCCAACGGGGCCGGAAAGACGACCCTCTTCCGCCTCATCACGGGCGAGGAGCAGCCGGACCGCGGCCGCATCCGCATCGGTGACACGGTCGTACTCGGATACGTCGATCAGCGCCGCGAGTCCCTCGATCCCGGGCGCGCGGTATGGGAGGAGATCACCGACGGCGAGGACACCGTCATGCTCGGCCGCCACCGCGTGAACGCCCGCAGCTATGTGGCGGCCTTCAACTTCCGCGGCCCGGATCAGCAGAAGAAGGTGGGCGAACTCTCCGGCGGCGAGCGCAACCGCGTCCATCTCGCCAAGCTTCTGAGATCGGGCTGCAATCTCCTGCTCCTCGACGAACCGACGAACGATCTCGATGTCGATACCCTGCGCGCGCTCGAGGATGCGCTCCTCGACTTCGCGGGCTGCGCCATGGTCATCAGCCACGACCGCTGGTTCCTCGATCGCATCGCCACCCACATGCTCGCCTTCGAGGGCGATTCCCGGGTCGTCTGGTTCGAGGGCAACTATCGCGATTACGAGGAGGACCGTCGCCGCCGACTCGGGCCTGAGGCCGATCGCCCGCACCGCATCCGTTACAGGCCGCTGCGCCTGGACTGAGGAGCGAGGGGAATGGAACCGGCGACGGGCGGGGATCTGCTTACGGCCACCGTCGTGCTGCTCGGGACCGGTGTCGCGGCGCTGGTTCTGTTCCAGCGCTTCGGCTTCGGTTCGGTGCTCGGGCTGCTCGCGGCCGGGGTGATCATCGGGCCGCACGGCCTCGGCGTGCTCGCGGGCGGCGCGCAGCTTGCCCGCATCTCCGAACTCGGTGTCGCCTTCCTGCTGTTCGTGATCGGGCTCGAGATGCAGCCCGAGACCCTGCACGCCATGCGGCGCCAGGTCTTCGC
>CAZHHU010000082.1:3849-8065 GCA_964532215.1 uncultured Geminicoccaceae bacterium | reverse complement strand
TGATCACACCGCTGCTCGTACGGCTCGGCGAGGCGCTCGCCGCGCGTCTCGAAATGCCGCGTCCGCCGCGGCCGGTCGAAGCCGTCACGGCCTCCCTCGACCATCACGTGGTGATCTGTGGCTTCGGTCGCGTCGGCGGCACGGTGGGGGCGATGCTGGACGAACTGGAGATTCCCTTCCTGGCCATCGATCAGGACCCGCTGCGGGTGGAGCGCGCACGCCGCAGCGGCTGCAACGTCATCTACGGCAACGCCGCCGATCCCCAGGTGCTGCAGCTTGCCGGCGTCGGCCGATCGGCGCTCGTCCTCGTGACCCTGGACAGTCCGGCTACTGCCGAGCGCGTGGTGAGCGCGGTGCACAACTTCTATCCGGATGTGCCGATCATCGCCCGGGCGCGGGATCTCACGATGCGGGTGCGGCTGATGGAGCTCGGAGTGGCCGAGGCGATTCCCGAGGCGGTGGAGCTCGCGGTCATGCTCGGGGCGGTGGTCCTGCGCCATCTCGGCGTTACCGAAGTCGATGCCCGCGACGTCTCGGAGCTCATACGCCGGCGCATCTCGGGCACCGTTGCACCCGGAACGCGTCCTTCCGCCGCGCTGCTCGCCTCGGAGGAGGCACGGTGACGCGCGGCACCGGCGGCACGCCGGGAACGTCACAGGGTGCCGAGAGCGTGACCCTGCGCGCCCGGCTCTACGATCTGCTCGAGGATCCGAGCCCCGAGTGGAGCAGGGCGGCCGCCGCGTTGCGGGGCGCACTCGCCCTGCTGATCGTCGCCAGCGTGACGGCGGCGGTGCTCGAGAGCGGGCCGCTTCCGTCCCGCTGGCTGCGCCACGCCTTTCAGCTCTTCGAGGTTTTCGTGACGCTCGTCTTCAGCGCCGAATACCTCGTCCGGCTGTGGATCTGCGTCGAGGAGCCGAGCGGCCGCTACGCCCGGCCGGTGCTGGGACGCCTGCGCTATGCGGTCACACCGCTCGCCATCGTCGATCTCATCGCCGTGCTGCCGCTCTACCTCGGCGCCGCGAGCGCCGGCGATCTTCTCGTGCTGCGGCTGTTCCGCATCTTCCGCATCCTGAAGCTCGCACGCTATTCCGAGACCCTCACCATGTTCCGCGTCGTCTTCATGAACGAGCGCCACGCCCTGCTCTCGGCGCTGGGGGTGATGCTGGTCCTGCTTCTCGTTGCGGCGAGCGTCCTCCACCTGCTCGAAGCGCGCCTGCAGCCCGACGCCTTCGGCTCCATTCCCGCGGCCCTGTGGTGGGCGGTCGTGACGCTCACCACCGTGGGCTACGGCGACGTGGTGCCGGTGACGCCGCTCGGGCGGCTCGTGGCCGGTCTTCTCGCGCTCATCGGCATCGGCATGTTCGCACTCCCCACGGCGATCCTCGGCGCCGGCTTCAGCCGGGAGCTGCAGAAGCGCAATTTTGCCACCACCGCCGCGCTCGTCGCGCGGGTTCCGCTCTTCCGCCGTCTCGACCCGGCACGGGTGGCCGAGCTGGTGGCGCTTCTCCGGCCACGGGAACTCCCTGCCGGCTATACCGTGATCCGGCCGGGCGAACGCGGTGATGCCCTGTACTTCCTCGTCGAGGGCGAGGTGCTGGCGCGCCGCGGAGGCCGCCGCCACCGCCTTCGGGCCGGTGCCTTCTTCGGCGAGTTCGCCCTGTTCGACGGCCGGCCGCGGCGCGTCAGCGTGGTCACGGCCACGAACTGCCAGCTCCTCGAACTGCGTGTGAGTGACTTCCATCGCCTGCTTGCCGGCGATCCCGTGTTTCGCCGCGCGGTTCTCGAGGAGGCCCGCGGCCGCGCGGACATGGTGGCGGTTCTCAAGAGCCTCGGGCCCGAGATCGCCGCCGAAGCCGAAGCCGGAGAGCCGTCCGGGTCGACCTGAACCCCGCGTCCCGTCTCCGCGCGAGGGCCTTCTAGCCCCGCTCGTCCATCGGCACGAAGGGACGCTCGGGCCTTCCGACATAGAGCTGGCGCGGTCGGCCGATCTTCTGCTCGGCATCGAGGATCATCTCGTTCCACTGCGCCATCCATCCCACCGTGCGGGAGAGGGCGAAGATGGCGGTGAACATCTTGCGCGGGATTCCCATGGCTTCGAGAATGATGCCGGAATAGAAATCGACGTTCGGAAACAGCTTCCGTTCCTGGAAGTACTCGTCCTCGAGCGCGATGCGCTCGAGTTCCTTGGCGATCTCGAGCCTGGGGTTGTGGCCCACCCCGAGCAGGTCGAGCACCTCGTCCGCGCTCTCCTTGAGCACCGCCGCCCGTGGGTCGTAGTTCTTGTAGACGCGGTGACCGAAGCCCATGAGCCGGAAGGGATCGTTCCTGTCCTTGGCGCGGGCGATGAATTCGGGGATACGCTCCGGCGTGCCGATCTCATCGAGCATGTTGACGACCGCCTCATTCGCCCCGCCATGGGCCGGCCCCCACAGGCTCGCGATGCCGGCGGCGACCGCGGCATAGGGACTTGCACCCGTGGATCCCACGAGCCGGACGGTGGAGGTCGAGGCGTTCTGCTCGTGATCGGCGTGGAGGATGAAGATCCGGTCCAGCGCCCGGGCGAGGACGGGGCTGACCTTGTAGGGTTCGCAGGGGGTCGCGAACATCATGTAGATGAAGTTGGCCGCATAACCCAGATCATTGCGCGGATACATGAAGGGCTGGCCGACCGAATACTTGTAGGCCCAGGCCGCGATGGTCGGCATCTTGGCGATCATGCGGTGGGTGGCCACGAGCCGATGGTGCGGATCCTCGACGTCGAGATCCTCATAGTAAAAGGCGGAAAGCGCACCGACCACGGCGATCATCACCGCCATGGGATGGGCGTCGCGGCGGAAGCCGCGATAGAGGAACTGGATCTGCTCGTGCAGCATCGTGTGATAGGTGATGTCGCGCACGAACTGTTCGTACTCGGCCCTGGTCGGCAGCTCGCCGCTGAGGAGAAGATGGGCGACCTCGAGAAAATCGGCCTTCTGGGCGAGATCCTCGATCCGGTAGCCGCGATAGAGCAGGATGCCCTTTTCGCCGTCGATGAAGGTGATCGCGGAGCGGCAACTCGCCGTCGCGGTGTAGCCGGGATCATAGGTGAACATGCCCGCCTCGGCGTAGAGACGCCGGACGTCGATCACGCGCGGGCCGACCGTGCCCTCCAGCACGGGCAGGGCGATTTCCTTGCCTTCGGGGGTAACGAGCCGCGCCGTCGCCTGGATTTCGGTCATCGACGATCTCCCGGGGGTTGAACGGGCAGGCTCAGCGAGCCGGTCCGACTGTAGGCAGCTGCAGCGACCGCATCAATCGGCGGCCTGCGCGACGGGATTGCGTCCCGCTGCCGCGTCCGCGATGCGGGCCAGAACCTCCTCGCGGCCCAGCACGCGCATGATCTCGAACAGCGGCGGCGACACGGTGGTGCCGGTGAGGGCGGCCCTGAGCGGCTGGGCGATCCTGCCGAAGGCGAGCCCTTCCTCGGCGGCGAAGTCCCGGCAGACGCGCTCGAGCCGCTCGGGCTCCCACGACGGCTCGGCACGCAGCCGCTCGCCGAGCCGCGCGAGGCGGGTGCGCATCTCCTCGGTGAGGAACCGCGCCGCTCGGGCATCAAGAGGAATGGGCCGCGGCGCCACGTAGATGCGGGCCCCGCGGGCCAGCTCCTCCAGCGTTCGCGCCCGCACCTTGAGCTCGGCCATGCCCTCGAGCAGGCGCCGGCGCTCGGTGTCACCGATGGAGAGCCCCCGGGCCTCGAGCCGGGGGCGGATGAGCTCGAGCAGGGTCTCGTCGCTCTTCTGGCGCAACCACCAGGCATTGAGATGGAGCAGCTTGTCCATGTCGAAGCGCGCCGGCGAGCGGCCGACGTCGCGGATGTCGAAATGCGCCACCATCTCCTCGGTGGTGAGGATTTCCCGGTCGCCGAAGGACCAGCCGAGGCGCACGAGGTAGTTGCGCATCGCCTCCGGGAGGATCCCCATCTCCCGGTACTCGAGCACCGAAACGGCGCCGTGGCGCTTGGAAAGCTTCGTACCATCCGGCCCGTGGATGAGCGGGATGTGCGCGAAGGTCGGCGGGGTGGCCTCGAGAGCCCGGTAGATCTGCAGCTGACGGAAGGTGTTCGTGAGGTGGTCGTCGCCCCGGATGACGTGGGTGATGCCCATGTCGAGATCGTCCACGACCACGGACAGCATGTAGGTCGGCGTTCCGTCGCTGCGCAGCAGCACCATGTCGTCGA
>CAZHHU010000082.1:1627-3749 GCA_964532215.1 uncultured Geminicoccaceae bacterium | reverse complement strand
CGGGCGCTGCCGAGGTGGAGATATCCCGTGGGTGAAGGGGCGAAGCGGACAACGACACTCATGGTTGATACCGCCTTGCTCTTCTGGTTTGGTCGCTCGTGCCGGTCTCGGCAGGGAAACCGCCCCCCGTGCAGGCCTGGACGAGCCCGACAGGTGAAGCGGCCTCCTTTCCGCGCCTCCTGCGTGCGCTCCAAGAGCGCGCTCGGGATGCGGGAAGGCAGCTTGCCGGAACCTTCCTCGGTGAGCGCGAACGCTGGTTCCTGTGGCTGCCGGTGCTCTTCGGTTTCGGCATCGGCATATATTTCAGCCTGCCGCGCGAGCCACCCCCGGTTGCGGCGGTAACGGCCTTCGGCCTCGCGCTCATCTTCGCTTTCGCGGCCCGAAGGGCACTTCGCCGCGACCGTCTCGCCCCGTTTCTGGCGGCCTCGCTCCTCGCCGCGCCGCTCGCCGGGTTTGCGGTCGCGAAACTGCGCACCGAACTCGTCCGCGCCCCCGTGCTCCCCCGCGCCGCGAGCTACATGCTGGAAGGCCGGGTGGCGCTGGTCGAACCCCGCGGCAAGCGCCTGCGCCTGCTGCTCGAGGATCTGCACATCGACGGGCTCGCGCCGGACCGGACACCGGAGCGCATCCGCATCACCGCACCGCGCCGGGATCCGCGGCCGCAGGTGGGCGATATCCTGCGCCTGCGCGCCCGGCTGCAGCCACCGCCCGGCCCCAGCTGGCCCGGCGGCTTCGATTTTGCACGCAAGGCATGGTTCGAACAGCTCGGCGCCATCGGCTATGTCCTGGGTCCCATCGAGCTCCGCGCGCGCCCCGGCGCCTCGGGAATCGCGGCCCGTGTCAGCGACCTGCGGGGCCGGATTGCGGCACGCGTGAGCGAAACGGTCGATGGTCCCGCCGGCGCCGTGGCGGCGGCGCTGCTCACCGGTCTGCGGGGCGGGATCCCGGCGCGCGTGTGGGCGGACATGCAGGCCTCGGGTCTCGCCCATCTGCTCGCGATCTCGGGACTCCACATGGGCCTCGTCGCCGGCACCGTCTTCATCGCCGTGCGTTTTCTGCTCGCCCTCTGGCCGGCGCTCGCGCTGCGGGTGACGGTGATCCGCATCGCGGCCGTGGCCGCGCTCCTCGCTTCGCTGTTCTACCTTCTCCTCGCCGGCGCTCCGATCCCCACCCAGCGGGCGTTTCTCATGGTCGCCGTGGCCCTGCTCGCCCTGCTCGTCGATCGCAATCCGCTCTCGATGCGGCTCGTCGCCCTCGCCGCGCTCGCGGTTCTGCTGCCCGAACCGGAGAGTCTCGTTTCCGTCTCGTTCCAGATGTCGTTCGCGGCCGTCGTCGCCCTGGTCGCGACCTTCGAGCGGCGCGAGCGGCCTCTCATCGAACCCGCAGAGCGGACTCCGCTCGCGGCCGTGCGGCGGTATCTCGCGCTCGTACTCCTCACCACCGCGGTGGCGGGCCTTTCCACGCTTCCGTTCGCCGCCTGGCACTTCCAGCGCATCGCGACCTACGGTCTGCTCGCGAACCTCGTCGCCGTGCCCCTCACCGCCTTCTGGATCATGCCGAGCGGGCTGCTCGCGCTGCTGCTTACGCCTTTCGACCTCGACCGCCCCTTTCTTCTCCTCATGGGGGCAGGGGTCCGACTGCTGCTCGCCCTCGCCGAGGCGGTGGTCCAGTTGCCGGCGACCAGCGTCGCCCTCGCGCGCCCCGGCACCGCTGTGCTGCTGTGCTACGTGCTGGGCGGTCTCTGGCTCGCGCTGTGGCAGCGGCGCTGGCGATGGTTCGGCCTCGCGCCGATGATCGCCGCGCTCGCCGCCGGCCTTCTCGCCCGCCCGCCCGACATGCTCGTCTCGCCCTGGCTCGATCAGGTGGCGGTGCGGCTTGCCTCGGGCGCGGTGCGGATCGAGGAACGGAGGCGGGATCGGTATCTGCGTGAATCCTGGGCGCGCGCCCTGCTCGCCGCCAGGCTCGAGCCGTTTCCCGCCGCGGGAGCCGTGGGCGCGCTCGCCTGCGACCGCGAGGGCTGTCTCCTCGCCCGGCCCGGAGGAGGCATCGCCCTCTCCCGCTCGCCGGCCTCGCTGATCGACGACTGCCGGCGGGCCGCACTCGTCCTCACCCCGCTTCCCCG
>CAZHHU010000082.1:0-1527 GCA_964532215.1 uncultured Geminicoccaceae bacterium | reverse complement strand
GACGTTCCCGGAACCACTGATGCCCGACGACATCATCCGCACCGACATGATCATCATCGGCGCCGGGCCCGTCGGCCTGTTCGCCGTCTTCGAGGCCGGGCTGCTCGGCATGAAATGTCACCTCGTCGACAATCTCGACAAGGTGGGCGGGCAGTGCGCCGAGCTCTATCCGGACAAGCCGATCTACGACATCCCCGCGGTGCCCGTCTGCACCGGCCAGGAACTCGTCGACCGGCTGATGGAGCAGATCCGCCCCTTCGCGCCGACCTTCCATCTCCGCCAGCAGGCGGAAACGCTGGAGCGCAGCGAGAGCGGCGGCTGGCGGGTGACGACCTCGGCGGGCACGGTGCTGGAGGCACCGGTGGTGGTGATCGCCGCCGGAGCGGGCAGCTTCGTGCCGCGTCGCATCCCCCTGCCGGAGGCGCGGGCGTTCGAGGACCGTTCGCTCTTCTACCTGGTCCGGCGGCGCGAGGACTTCCGCGACCGCGACATTCTCATCGCCGGCGGGGGCGACTCCGCCCTCGACTGGCTGCTCGCGCTCGAGCCCATCGCGCGCAGCATCGCCCTCGTTCACCGCCGGGATCAGTTCCGTGCCGCGCCCGACTCGGTGGAGCGGATGCGTGCGCTGGTCGAGAGCGGACGGGCCCGCTTCTACATCGGTCAGATCACGGGACTGGAGGGGAAGGACGGCGTTCTGGAGGCGGTGCGGATCCGCACCCGGGAAGAAGAGCTGCGTCATCCCTGCGACCGCCTGCTCGCCTTCTACGGCCTCAAGATGGAACTGGGCCCGCTCGCGAACTGGGGGCTCGAACTCGAAGGGCAGCAGATCAAGGTCGACACCGAAGCCTTCGAGACCAACCTTCCGGGCGTGTTCGCGATCGGCGACGTCTGCACCTATCCCGGCAAACTCAAGCTCATCCTGTCGGGATTTCACGAGGGCGCCTTGATGTGCCAGAAGGCGTTCAGATATTGCTTCCCGGACAAGAAACTCGTCTTCCGTTACACGACGAGTTCGACCGAGCTCCACAAGCGTTTGGGTGTCGCCTGAGCATGGCCAGGATCGTCGTCGTCGATCGCGAAGGGGTCGAACACGAACTCGAAGCCGAGATCGGCTGGTCGCTGATGGAGGTCATCCGCGAAGCCGGGCTGCCCATCGAGGCCGCCTGCGGCGGCTGCTGCGCCTGTGCCACCTGTCACGTCTATGTGGACCCGGAGTGGCTCGCCGCGCTGCCGGAGCCGCAGGATGACGAGAACATGATGCTCGATGAGGCCTTCGAGGTCCGCGAGAACTCGCGTCTTTCCTGTCAGATCCGGATGACCGAGGCGCTCGACGGGATCCGCCTCACCCTGGCACCGGAGTTCTGAACCAGCGCAGCCCTCGCTTCGGCAGCCGCAGGGGAAAACCGGCGCGGCGGAGGGATTCAGCTTTCGTTAATCGGCCATGCGCATATATGCGTCTGCCCGCAGGGCGCTGCGGGTGCCGGTGATCCGTCTTGTGGAGGTTCCATAATGCGCAGTCGCATGGCC
>CAZHHU010000081.1:8209-10122 GCA_964532215.1 uncultured Geminicoccaceae bacterium | reverse complement strand
GTGCGGCTTCTCCCCGAGATCCGGAATGGACCCGGAAGTCCGGGCCGCGTCTGTCGCTTCGAGATCGTGCAATCGGCCAGAGAGCAGTCCGAGGGCACGGTCCGGCGGGGCGATGCGCAGTGTCCCTACCCCGACTGCGGCCGGGTGATCCCGGGCGACGAGATCAAACGTCAGGCCCAGGCCGGCGACATGGGCGATCAGCTCTTTGCCGTAGTCTATAAGCAAAAGGTGATCGTGAAGACCAAGACCGGCCGCAAGCGGGTCAAATGGATCCGCGGCTACCGCGCGCCGCGGCCGGAAGACGAGGAGGCGATCCGCAGGGTCGAAGAAACCCTCGCCGAGAAACTCCCCGAATGGGAAGCCCTCGACATCGTGCCGAGCGAGGAGGTGCCGCCGGACATCAACGACGATCGACCGATCCAGTACGGCATGCCGCGCTGGCGCGATCTCTTCTCGCCGCGCCAGCTCTACGGCCACTGTGTGAGCGTCGAGATCTTCCGCGAACTGCTCGAGGAGGAGCGCACCCGCCACGGGGGCGATCTTCCGGAGGTCATCAAAGCGGCGTTCGGATATCTGGCACTCACACTGGATACTCTTCTCATCTACAACTCTCGGATGGGCAGATGGGATCAGTCTACCGGTAGAGTGCGCTCTGTATTCGACAGACACGACTATGCGTTCGTCTGGTCGTATGCCGAGATGGCTCCACTGGTGGTCGGCCTCGGATACGACTGGAGCGTGGAAAAGACGGCGAAGTGCATCGGCGAGCTCGTCGAACTCGTGCGTCCCGACGCGGATGCGGAGGGCCGGTTGCGTTTCACCTCCTACACGCCGCCGCCGATCACCGTCACCTGCAAATCCGCCGATGCGCTCGACCATATCGAGGACGGGTCGGTCGACCTCGTCGTCATCGATCCGCCCTATTACGACAACGTCATGTACGCCGAGCTTTCGGATTTCTTTTACGTCTGGCTCAAACGGACGGCGGGGCTCGTCTTCCCCGAACTCTTCGTCACCCGACTGACCGACAAGGAGAACGAGGCGGTCGCCAACCCGGCGCGCTTCCGTGGCGAGCAGGGCGCCAGGGAGAAGGCGTACCTCGACTACCGCGAGCGCATGGCGCGGGTGTTCACGGAATGCCGCCGGGTGTTGAAGTCCGACGGCGTCATGGTGCTGATGTTCACCCACAAATCGACCGGCGCCTGGGATGCGTTGACGACGGGCCTCATGGAGGCGGGCTTCGCGATCACCGCGAGCTGGCCCATCAACACGGAGGCCGAAGGCTCGCTGCACATCCGCGAGAAGGCGGCGGCGAATTCCACGATCTTCCTCGTCTGCCGGCCGCGGGTGGAGGCGGAGGAGAAGCTGTGGTGGGAGGATCTCGTTCCGCGTGTCCAGACGAAGGTGCGCGAGCGGATCGAGAGCTTCCAGGAGGCGGGCATTCGCGGCGTCGATCTCTATCTCGCCGCCTTCGGCCCGGCGCTCGAGGAATTCTCGCGCCACTGGCCGGTGGAGCGGAGAAGCCCGAGGCCGCAGCGGAACGGTGCCGAGGGGCGCAGACGGCAGCGGACCGTCCTCACCGAGTGCGCGGACCCGTACGAAGTCCAGCCGGAGGGCGTCCTGGAGGTGGCGCGACGGGAGGTCACCGCATGGCGCATGCGCCGGCTGCTCAGGACGCGGCGCCGCGAAGACCTCGATCCCGCCACGGAATTCTACGTGCTCGCCTGGGATGCGTTTAAGGCGCCGCGCTTTCCCTACGACGAAGCGCTGCAGCTCGCGCGCGTCGTGGGTATCGATCTCGATTCCGACATCGTCGGACGCGTCGCGGAGAAGCGCAACGCCGATCTCGTCCTGCGCGACAGCCTCGCACGCAAGCAAACGGGAAGCCTGGGCCCTGCCGACGGCAGCCGCAG
>CAZHHU010000081.1:0-8109 GCA_964532215.1 uncultured Geminicoccaceae bacterium | reverse complement strand
ACAGCCTCGCACGCAAGCAAACGGGAAGCCTGGGCCCTGCCGACGGCAGCCGCAGTTGGCTCGATGCCCTGCACCATCTCGCGGCGATGGCCCGCGAGCGGAGCCTCGGGATCGCGAAAGACGAGCTCGAGCGGCTCGGGCTCGTGCGGGAGCTCGGCTTCCTCGCCGCCTACGAGGCGCTTTTGGAAGTGCTTCCGGTCTCGCGCGCCTTCTCCGGCTTCGATCCCGCGAGGGGCACCGAGGAGGCGGCGGGCGACTTCGAAGCGCTCGAGAATCTCAGGCGGCTCGCGCTCGAAGACCGGGTCGCGAAGCCGAAGCAGCTCGATCTGTTCGAGCAGGCGGCGTAGATCCCGCACCCTGGGGTGCGCGGGCGTTCACCGACGCTTCGCAGCACGAGAGATCGTGTTACATAGGGCATGTCGCGTGATCGCGGGCTGCGTGGGCAATGGACCAGAGGACGGGAGCTGCGGGTCGCAGCGATGCGCGCGCGAGGGCGGAAGGACTGGCCCGACGGATCAAGCTCTTCCTTCTCGCGTGCTACGACCAGGGGATCCGGCAGGTTCTCCTTTACGGTTCGCACGCCCGCGGTACGGCGCAGCCGGGATCGGACGTCGATCTGCTCGTCGTCACCACCGACGATGTCGATGCGAGGGCGGTTCGCCGATCCCTCGAGGAGGTTCTGCTGGATATCCTCCTCGAGGAGGGCGAGCTCGTCTCCGTGATCGTCGTCCCCGAGCGCCTGTACCGGTCCTACCGCTCACCGCTGCTTGTGAATGTGCGGCGCGAGGGCGTGCCGGTATGAGGGAGGTCCGGGACCTCGTCACCAAGGCGCACCGTTTTCTCGACTCCGCCAGTCGGCTTCTTGAAGCCGGCGATCATGATTCCTGCGTTTCCCGGTGCTATTATGCGATGTTCCTGGTGGCCGAGGCGGCACTGCTCACCCGCGGCGCGACCGCCTCCACCCACAAGGGGGTCATCGCCGCATTCGGACGTCTGTTCGTCCGCCCCGGAACCGTACCGCGCGAGCTGGGGCGATGGCTCTCGACCGCTCACGACCTTCGACTCGTTGCCGATTATGCGGCAGGCCTCACGGTCGCGCGTGAGGACGCGGAGCGGACCCTGGCCCATGCGCGCCGGTTCGTTGAGACCGTGCGGGCATGCATCGAGCATTCCGGCCCCGAACGCGACGACGACTGAAATCGCGGGATTCGACGGGGGGACGGTAGGCTCATGGCACGGCTTCGCGATCGTCGCTGGCATGCGCAATACAGTTCGTCGGACGGGGATCTCGTCGAAATCTTCTGGGTTCCCGCACTTGCCTGTGCCCAACGTTACGATCGTACGACGGGCTATTTCACGGCCACAGCTTTGACGCTCGCCGCCCGCGGTCTCGAGGAGCTCGTGCGGGGCGACGGACGCATGCGGCTCATCGTCGGCTGCACCCTGGACGATGCAGAGGTCGAGGCGATCCTGCGCGGGCGGGCGATCGCCGAAGGAGTCGCCGCGGCCCTGTTGCGGAACCCGCTCGCCGCGGAGCGGCCGGAGGAGATCGACGCACTCGAACTCCTCGCCTGGATGGTCGCCCGCGGTCACCTGGAGGTGAAGGTCGCGGTACCCTGCGACCAGAACCGCCGCCCGCTCGCGGGGACCGAGATCTTCCACGCCAAGTTCGGCATCTTCGAAGACCGCGTCGGCGACCGCATCGCGTTCACGGGCTCGATCAACGAAACGCCGCAGGGCTGGCAGGGGAATTTCGAACAGTTCCACGTTTTCACTTCCTGGGGGCCCGATGCCGCGCATGTGCGGGCCAACGAAGAGGATTTCGAGGAACTGTGGACGAACCGGAGCCCGAGAGCGATCGTGCTCGATGTGCCCGAAGCCGTGGTGCGCGCGCTGCTCCGCTTCCGCCCCAAGGATGGAGCCCTGCCGCGGCGGCTGCGGGAGAAGGAGCTCGCCGAGGAGCCGGCCGTCTTCCAGCATCACGACGAGCTGCGCCGGCAGGTCTGGTCGTACATCGCGGCGGCACCCGACATGCCGGGCGGCGAGTGGCTCGCCGAGGCGACCTGTCCGGTCGAACTGTGGCCGCACCAGAGGCGGACGTACGAGGTCCTGTGGAAGCGCTTTCCGCCGCGGTACCTGATCGCCGACGAGGTCGGTCTCGGCAAGACGATCCAGATCGGCATTCTCCTGCGCCAAGCCGTGATCTCGGGCCGGGCGAAGCGGGTTCTGATCGTCGCCCCGGCGTCTCTGTTGCGCCAGTGGCAAACGGAGCTGCGCGACAAGTTCGCGCTCAACTGGCCCATCTACGACGGTCGCCGACTCGTCTGGCATCCCTCGCCGGCGCTCGCCGAGATCGAGCGGGAGGTCGGCCCCGACCGTTGGCACGAGGAGCCGTTCGTGCTCGTCTCCTGCCAGCTCGTCCGGAGGCGGGAGCGGGCACGGGAGCTCGTCGAACGGGCGAGGCCCTGGGATCTGATCGTGCTGGACGAGGCCCATCATGCCCGAAGACGGGGGGCCAGGCCGGACGTCGACGAGCCAAACCTCCTCCTCTCGCTGATGCGACGGCTGGCGCGCCGGACCCGTGGGCTCCTGCTCGCGACAGCCACGCCGATGCAGCTTCACCCGATCGAGATCTGGGATCTGCTCGCCCTTCTCGGACTGCCGGAAGCCTGGAGCGCGGAGCGTTTCCTGCGGTTCTTCGAGATCGCGGGGAAGAGCCACGTCGATCACCCGGAGCTCGACTTCCTCGCCGAGATGTTCCGCGCCGTCGAGACCTGGGACGGTCCGGTGCGCGAGACGGAAGCGGAGACGTTTTTCCGCAGGCGAGGTTTCTCTTTCGGAAAGGTCAAGATCCGCCGCATCCTCGCAGCGCTGCGCAACGACGCGACGATTCCGCGACGGCAGCTTCAGGGCGAGCTGCGCGAGGCCGCCGTCGCGCTCACCGCCGCGCACACGCCCATCGTCCGCAAGGTGCGTCGCAACACCCGCGATCTTCTCCGCAGCTATCGGCGATCCGGGATGCTCGAGCAGAACATCGCGGAACGCCGGGTTGTCGACGATTGGATCCCGATGACGAGCGAGGAGCGGGAACTCTACGAGGCGGTGGAAACCTACATCCGCGACACGCTGCGACGCACGGAGAAGCGACGGCGCGCGGCCGTCGGTTTCATGCTCACGATCTACCGCCGGCGTCTCGCGAGCAGCGTCCACGCGCTCCGCTGCACGCTCGAGCGGGGAATCGACGAGGAGGCGCTTCGGGAAGAGGAGGAGCTGGCCGAGGAGCTCGATCTCGAACTCGACGAGGCCGTAGCGCCCTCGCTCGAAGCCCCGAGCCGGAAGCGCCTTCTCGAACTCTGTTCGCGGCTCGACGTCGAGAGCAAGGCCGTACGGTTGCTCGAGCACATCGAACGACTGCGGACCGCAGGCTTTGAACGTGTCGTCGTCTTCACGCAGTACACGGACACGATGGACTTCCTCGTCCGTTCGCTCGCATCCGAGACCGGCGTTCGCATCGGCACCTATTCGGGACGCGGCGGCGAGATCGTCGTGGGAGGGCGAGGGGTGTCGATCAAGCGCGAGGACCTCAAGCGTCACTTCGCGGCCGGCAAGCTCGATCTCCTCGTCTGCACCGACGCGGCGGCCGAAGGTCTCAACCTTCACTGCGCGGGCGCGCTCGTCAACTACGACATGCCCTGGAACCCGATGCGGGTCGAGCAGCGCATCGGCCGCATCGACCGGCTCGGCCAGCGGCACGACGAGGTCCACGTCCTCAATCTGCACTACGAGGGCACGGTCGAGGCGGATGTCTACTTCGCTCTGCGTCATCGGGTCGGGCTGTTCGAGAAGGTCGTAGGCCCCCTCCAGCCGATCCTCGCGCGGCTGCCGAGATGGATCGAGGAAGGCCTCACCGGGGAGCGCCCGCTCGATGCGGAAGGGTTCGATCGGGAGGTCGATCGCCTGGCCCGTACGGTACCGGCACTGGATTTGGACGAACTCGTCGAGGGTGGTGTGAGCGCCGAGCGGCCTCGTCCGCCGTACGATCTGAGCCACCTCGCTCGGTTGCTCGGGCGGCCCGAACTTCTTCCCGACCGCGTCGAGGTTGAGCGGCTCGGCCCGCGCGATTGGGCGTGGCGGGATGCTCACCGCACGGGTGCCATTCGCGTCACGGCCGATGCGGACTTCTACGACGATTATCCCGAAAGTACGGAACTCTTCACCCCCGGCTCGCCGATCTTTCCTTGCTGCACCATTAACGTCGACCCGCCGAGCTTCGAGGAATTTGAACGGGCACTCGGCGTGCGCTGATCCAGAAACAGTGCAGTACCTTTGCATCAGTATCGCTTATCTTGGTAGCAGCTGCCGGGCAGGGCCAGTGCGTCGGTGATGCGGCTGTTGGGGCACAGAACGGTCGCGACGCCAAGGGTGCCGGCGTCAGTGTGCGGATGCGATACGTGCCCTTCATGGAGGCGGAGACGGGCTCGTAAGGGACCTGAGGAAGCGCCTCGTTGTTGCTCGCCTCCTCGGCCCGCCGGGCGATCTCCTCTATTCGTTCCCGGTCAGCAGACGGTCCCTGATCTCGAGCGGCCAGGTCGGATCCACTTCGCTCCACTTCTTCCCGGGGAGCCTCAGCTCGTCCTCCCGTTCCTTCACCTCCGGCAGCGGCGGCGGGTCCATGAGGAACTTCCTCATCCTGTGCTCGCTCAGTATCTCCGAACTCGTCTCGAGGACGAACCTCGCGAGCCTCTCCGGGTCCTTCGGGATGTCGTCGAACATCGGGTCGGTCTCGTAGATCAGCGGCCCCTTGATCACCGCCCTGTGATCGGTCTCGGTCGCGTCGTTCAGCTCCCGGAACCATTTCACCCTGTCCTCGAGGTCCCAGGTGCTCAGGGCGGCCGCGAGGTACGCGATGTGCCTCTCCAGGAACTCGTCGTAGGGTAAGCTGTCTTCGGAACCATTCACGGACATCGTCCCAGCTCCTCAGAAGTTCAGGCGGTTCGTCGACCGGAATCGGCCGCGGTTCCGCGCTTCGATCGGCGTTCCCTTCCGCGCCACGACCACAACGTCGATGGGCCACGACGCCCTCCGACGGGGGTACAGTAAACACAGTGTGGTGATCCGAGAAAGCCCCTGGAACGCCTGCGCAGTCAGCGGGTATCAGAGGATGTTCGGGCTCGCGGGCTCGGACGCGACAGAACACGAATCGGTATGCGTGCAGCGAGGAACCGGTGGCGATGGGTTCGGTGAAGCCGCAGCATTCTACGAAGGCAAACCTTCGCTTCTGCCATCCAATGGCCACCGCGTACGCCCTGTAGGCCAGTCGCTTGGGTCGTTCCGCTCAAGCTCTGGCCGCGACGGGATCCACTTTCGGATCCATGCCCGTTCTGCTGCCAACAGCCTTTCACATTATGGGGCCGTCCGGCATGGGCCGGAGCCCGGTGCGAGGCCGGCAGGACCGGTCTTCATCGCCTCGACGACGGCAGCAGGCCGGCGCGGCGCGGGCGGGGGGCTTGCCCGAGGCGCATGATCGATGTCGACCTCGTCTTCGGCCGGCACGCTGCAGCCCGCCTCGGCGTCCCAGGCCTCACGGCCGTCCGCTAGCGGCCGCAGGGCGGCCTCGGCGCGAGCGAGCGCCGCATTCACCGCAGGGGCTGCCTCGTCCCCCGTGTGACGCCCGGATGCAGGCGTTTCGGAAATGGTGTGCAGGGAATGGTCCATTTCGGGGCGTTGAACCTTCAAACCTTCACCGACCTTACTGCCACAAGGGTTTGACGGCCTCTTCGAACCTTCACCCCACCCATTCCCGGTGAAGGTTCGTGTTGGCGGGAAATCCGCTTGTCCGTAGGACGGGTGAAGGTTTGAAGGTTTGCATCCCCAAGCAGGGAGGTAACGCGCCCATATGTCGAGGAAGGGCGCACGTCGGTAGAGGTTCCCATGTTTGCCGTGTCGCGGATGCACGCCGAAATGGCGAAGCATGACGGCCAGTTTGCGAGGCGTGATCGGGCGACCGCGACCGATCTCGCTCCAGGGGCGATCCTCCATCGCCGCGAGCGCATCGCAGAGCGTGCGCGAAGGCAGTTCTTCGGGGTCTCCTCGCTCGCGAAAGATTTCGCGGATGTCGGCGAGAAGCTGCACGCCGAGGCTTCGTTCATCCGCCGACCCGGCGAGCTTGAGAGCCGCCGCCCGCGCCCGCTCCGGCCACAGCCCGCCGGCCGCTTCGGCGATGAGAAAAAGTGGCCTCCAGTTGTCGCAGGCACGATCGTGAAGGCCGGCCGGAAACTCGGGCTCCCGGTCGGCGATACGCGCTTCGACGTCGGCGGCGAAACGGGCGATGCGGCGGGCGAGCCCGCGCAGCCGTTCCTTCGCCGGGCCGTCGAGCCGCTCGATCCGCTCGTCGGGGAGACGCCGCTGCAGCTCGATGACGATGGACCTGTCCTCGATGGTGGCGTGCTGGGTGCCGATGCCGGCGATCGCGAGCGCACACCAGGTTGGAAACGTTCGGGGCTCGTAGTCGCCTTTCGCCTCGACCGAGCGCACGACGTAAGCGAAGCTCCGCTCGTGGCCACTGTTCACGAGGCCGCGCAGCTGCTCGCTGTCGCGCAGGAAGGTGTCCGCCTCGTCCAGCAGCAGCGTCGGCCGTTCCCGCTCAATGAGCCGGAACAGCGCCGACGGTGTCACGTTCGAGGCCGGCACCGCCCGCGGTACGAGCTCCGCAACGAGCCGCATGAGAGTGGACTTGCCGCAGCGCGGCTGCGGGCTGCGGACGAGCAGCCTCGGAGCGATGTCGAACCGGTCGACGAGATGCGTCCATACCGTCCAGAGCGCCACCGCCAGCGCCGCCTCGCCGGAAAGAGCCACGTGCCGCCGGATGGCGGCCACGAGCTCCTCGAGCAATTCCGCACCCCCGACCGGCTGCGGCCAGGGCTCCGGCTTCGACAGCTCGAGCGGCCGGCCCCGCGCGCCGGCATCCGTTCCGCCGTCCGCGTTCCGCGCCCGCCGGACTTCCTCGTCGAGGGTCGTCGCCCGGCACCGGAGCACCTTCGCTGCTTCCTCGCGGATGCGGTCGTACTCCAGGGGACGCAGCGCCGCGAGCGTGCGGATGGCCCCATCGATGTCGCCGGCCTTGGCGTGGGCGCGCCAATCGCCAAGTCTGTGCTCGGCCGCTTCCACGACCGCCTCGATCAGATCGCCCGCGGCCCTCATGTTGCCGCCTTCCGGTCCAGCACGGTGGCGACGAGCGCCTCCGGCCAGCGGCGCCTGTGGGCGAGGGCGCGCAGCGCCAGCCCCACCAGCGGCGGCGCGAGCCGGAACTCCTCGAGGGTACGGCGGCAGGCCCACAGCGCCCGCCGTGGATCGCGGCCCGTGCGGCCCCGCCACAGAGCCGGCAACAGCTGCGGCAGCAGCCGCCCGAGCCGTTCGGCGTCGCCGTGGTCGATCGGCGCCGGCCGCCCGCTCATCACGGCCTGCCAGGCCTCGCGGACGGCGTGCGGCGGACAGCGCAGGCCCCAACCGCGTGGACCGCATGGCACCAGGGGCGCCGGCATCACCCGCTCGCCGGCGCGTGTCGGCGGCTGCAGGAGGATGAGCCCGGCATGGCAGCGGGGGCAGACGGTCGCGAGCAGCAGCGCCCCCTCCCAGACCGGCCAGGGCCAGCGGGAGAGACCGAGGGCGGCGCGCCGCTCCGGCGTCAGCTCGCGGACTTGCCTGTTGTGCAGGGAGCTGGTATCGCTGCCGCGTCTAGGACACGTATTTCGTACATGCCCGGCTGGCCGGCCGGGCTTTCTTTTTTCCGCCATGGCGGCACCTCACCCCAGCTCGCCCCGGGCGCGGGCCTCCATCCAGGCGCGGACCGCGCTCTCGCGCCAGACCGCGGTGCGGTGGCCGAGCCGGATCGGCCGCGGGAATTCGCCCCGGCGGATGCGCTCGTAGATGAAGCTCCTGCCCGCGCCGACGAGCTTCATGACCTCGGCGATGCGGAGAAAGCGATCGTCGCGTTGCGTCATGGAGCAAGTTCCCGGTTCCGGGTTCTGAGGTCCCTGTCGGTGCATTTGACGGTCTTCCAAAAAAGTGGGCCGTCCGTCAGATCTCACCGGAACCGATCGCTGCCAAGCT
>CAZHHU010000080.1:0-10976 GCA_964532215.1 uncultured Geminicoccaceae bacterium | reverse complement strand
CGTGGACGGTGAGGAAGTAGGGAGCATAGCCCAGCTCGCCCACCACGCGCAGTTCGTGACGCAGCCGGCGCCGCACCCCCTCGGGGATCCCCCCGGGCCAGCGCCGGGCCGCGCCCTTCCACACCCGCCGCTCGAGCTCCTGCTGGGGCGTGCGGCCGCCGTCGTCCTCCGCGACGGGATAGTCGTAGCGCAGCGCGTCCAAGGAGAAGTGGCAGCGTTCCAGCACCTCCTCGGTTGCCGCCACCGCCTCGGGGAGGTCGCGGAAACGCGCTTCCAGCTCGTACGGGGCGAGCAGCCGCCGCTCGGCGTTGCGGGCAAGACGCGTCCCCGCCTCCTCCAAGGTACACCTCTCGCGGATGCAGGTGAGCACATCCAGAAGCGGCCGGCGGGCGGGATCGCTCGTGCCGAAGCGGGCCGCGAGACGGGTCGCCGCCGGCGTGGGACCCGACCCCCAAGGGGCGCATGGGCCGAGCGCTACGAGCCGGCGTCGCACCTCCTCGAGCAGCCCAGCCCTACCGCCGAAGAGACCAAAAGAACCGCGCACCTCCAGGAGCAGCCCGTCGCGCGGGTTGCGCGCAAGCCGCGGGGTCAGGGCGCGGAACCGGTGGACGAGCGCCCGCAGGGCCCGCACGTCGCCCGCGGCATCCTCGGGCAGGAGCTCGAGCTCGGGCACGCGCAACCGGGTCTCCGCCGCCGTGCCACCGTCGTGCCGGGGACCAGCCTCCCGCGCGCGGGCGGGCCGATCCGGCTGCACCAGGACGGTGCGCCCGAGCCGGCCGGTGACGGTGGCTGCCGGTCGCTCAGCCGGCCTGGCGTTTCCCGGCCCCCACCGCTGAAGGCCGCCGGCCAGAAACCACAGCGAAAGCCAGAAATCCCGCATCGAAACGCCCCTCGCAACGCCAGCTCCTGCCGCCGCGCACGCGCCAGGCCTCCAGGCCGGGGCCGGCCCGCCTCCCGGCATCACCCGCAGGCGCAGGCAGGCCGTCCCTCCGACCACCGCCGGTTCGACCACCCGCAGCGGGGCAATTCCGCCGCCCGCCCCGGCGGCTCGACCATCGCCACCCGCACCGCCGGCACGTGCAGCGCGGTCTCCACCGCCGAGGTCAGGGGGGCTGGTTGGGACAGTGCACCAGCAGCAGCCGGCGGAAGCCGAGACCGAGCCGGACCAGTCCCGGCGGCCAGGGCATGCCCGCCGCGTGCAGGGTCCGCTCCTCGCCGAGCCACACCAGATGACCGCCCCGCCCGAGCGCCCCTGTCACCGGGACCACGGCAAAGCCGGTGGCCGCCGCCCCCGCGACCTTCACGACCCCGGGTGCAAGACCACCGTCCGGCAGACGGCCGTCGATCTCGCTCACTCCGGAATCCACCACCGCTTCCGGCTCCTCATCGAGGGCGGCAATGCGGCGGCGGCATGCGTCCAGTCGGCGAAGACACACGCGCGACGTCAGGTCGATGCGAATGCTCCTGTTTTGTTCTCACCACCCGCCTCCACACCGCCGGGCGCGTGAGGCGTTAAGGAGAAGGCAGGCGCCGTATGGTTGTGCACCCTGGTCCCGTCTACCCGACCGTCCTCACGGTGAGCCCTATGGGCGTCGCTCCTTCCCGATGCATGCCATCGGCCCGGGCTGGGTCCGCCGGGTCGGCATGCACCTCCGGACCGGGGAAGCTCTTCCGGCTTTCGCGGGCTCGGCGATCGATGCCTGGCTGGAGGAAACGGACGATCTTTTTTGCGCGGATCGGACAGGGAGAAGCCCGCGTGAAGTGCGGGATATCCGCCAAACCAGAAAACGCCCGTACGCCCGGCAATCGCGGTTCTCGAAGACGAAGTCCTGTACATGGACCCGAGAGTGCAGCGGTGAACGATGGGGCACCCCTCACCCGGCCGGATCCGCAGCCCCCGTTCCGTGCTTCCGCTCGTCAAGCCAGCGCCGGCCTTTTTCGGTGATCTCCCAGATTCCCCGGTCCGAATCGCGGGCGAGCAGACCCTCCTCCACGAGGTCCTTGCGGCACCACATGGCGGTATTGCGCCAACGGATCTCCCCCGATTTCAACCGCTCCCGGTCGTGGGCGGTGAGCCGATGGCCGATTTTGGCCTCGACGCGCTCCAGAACCTCGTGCACCTTTCCGTGCCCGCCGAGTTCGATCAGGCTTTCCAGAATCGCGACACGGTACGCCCGCCGCGGCGTTCGCAATTCGCTTCGAGGCTGGGGACCTCCCGGTCCAGGGACCACGGGGATGGGCCCCAGTTTCTTATTCCATTCGCTCCTGAGCGCCCGGATCTGCTCACGAAAGGTGTTCACCTGGCGGATCCTTTCGAAGATCCGGCATGCCTCTTCCAATCGGTCCGCGCGCAACGCCTCCGCGCCCTCCTCCCGTAGGGCGCGGTAAAGCACCTCGATTTCCTGGAGCAAGAGGTCGAACGCCTCATCGATTCCACTGGTATCGGCCATGCCATCCTCTCCGGCCCTTGCGGCTCGCTATAGGAACATGATCGAATATCGGGCAACACCGCTCATGCGTTTTCTATCACGACTCTTCGGCGTTCCACGAGAACGATCGATTTTTCGAGCCGCACGTCGGCACGCGACCAGTCAGGACTTTCTGGGAAAGAGCATGCGTAGAGTCCGTGCCAGGCGCTCTAGCGCCCGGTCCAAAGGCTCATCGTAGCGGATGGTTTCCACGACGAAGCCGCGATCCTCGAGTGCCTCGCGGATCCGTCGATCATCCGCCCGGCGGTGCGGACCGTCGTGGGTGGGACCGTCGACGAACAGGCAGATGCCCGGTGCCCCCTGCTGCTCCCAGTAGTAGTCCACCTGCGCCGGCACGTCGTCGGCGGGACAGTACTGGGCGTGATCGGGAAGAGGGAGTCCGCGTTCGTGAATCGCGTCCAGTACCCGCCGTTCGAAGTCGGAATCCGTCTGCGCGCGCAGGCGATGATAATGGCTACCCCGGTCCTGGGGTCGACGATCGCAGAAGCGGGCGGTGCTCAGCTCGCGCAGCAGAGGAATGACGAGCCGGCGATCGAGGTGCGGGTGGTGGGGCTGGTTGGAATAGGCGAGGAGGCAACGATAGCACGCCGCTCCGCATGCCGAGGCCGCGGCGGTCTCGACACCGGTGTCGGGGTCAACGTGCATGACCTCGAGGGCGATGCGCGCGAGGCGGCGCCACTCGTCCTGGCGATCCAGACGATCGACGACACCGAGCGCGCCTTCCGCCGCCTCCCAGATCAGGATCGCCGGCGTCGCCTCTTCCCCGACCAGCTCGATGGCGAGCTCCCCTTCCTCGAGCGCGAAGCGCCGCTCCATGGCGCGCCGTAGAGCGTGGGCCAGGGTCAACGCCGTCTCGCGCCATCGTTGATGATCCGATCCGAATTCGAGAACCGCAAGATGGCGACGGTCCCGCACATAGGGGACGACATGGACCCCGCGGCCGGCCTGCGTTGCCTCGTCCCCGCCGCGCCAGCTGCCGGTGGTGGAATCCAGCACGAACCCCCGGCCATCCGGCGCCCGCTTCCAGCCGCGATTGATGCGCCACAGACGCGCACCTTCGAGGATGCGGAAGTGCAGCAGCGTGGCGCCCGAGGCCCCGACCAGCTGCCGCCGGGGCTCCGGCGCTCGCTCCGGCTGGAAGCCCGTCACCACCTCGTATCCCTGCCGCACGCGCTCTTCTTCCTCGCATGAGATGCGGGCGGTACGCCGCGCCCGTGCAGGGGGCTGTTCCCACAGATTGGCCCAGTGCTCCGCTCCTGCGAGAGGCGCTTCGCAGTAGAGGCAGAGCGAAGCGCCGTAGCTGTCCTCCGTGTGCAGGCAGCCGCAGCGGCGACAGCGCCGGGCGGATACAAGTCCCCCCTCCACACCGCCCGAGGGAATGCGGCAGCCGTCAATCCGGTACTGCCGGCCCTCGTGGTAGAGGAGATTGCGTGGACCGAATTCGGCGAGCCCGAGGAAACGCGGCCGTTCGATCACCTCGGTCTCCCGTTCGGTCGGTACGTAGAGCCGCACCGGCAGGCGCGGGAAATTGTATCCGGGAATGAAGCCCTCGGAAGCCAGATAGCGGTAGGGATAGAATTCGGACAGCGCGGTACCCCGGTGATTGAGCAGGAGATCGATCTCCTGCCGGGCCTCTCGCTCACGCCGTTCCGCCGCCGCCCGCTCGTCCTTGGGCGCGCGCGGTCGATCGAGGACCGCCCGCGCCTCATCGCGTGCACAGACGGCTGCCCGGTAGAGTTCCCGCCACCGGTCGAAGGAGTGATCGAACCGCTCCGCAGCCGCCGCGAGCAGGCTTGCAACCCAACGCCGCTCCGCCCCGTCCAGCTCCCGGCCGAAGGCGCTGACCGCGATGCGCTCGAAGGGGCCTCGCAGCGCGCTGTACCGTTCCTTGAGCCGTTCGATGTCCGCGAGCACTTCCCGGCGCAGAGGCAGCCGTGGATCGTCGAAGTCGAGGAGTTCGACCATGCTGCTGCCGAGATCGAGCCCGGCGGCGGCGAGCCACACGGCGTGCAGGTGCGCCTCGATCACTTCGCGGTTGGCGAGATCGAACACCGGCGGTGTGACCTCGCCGGCGATCATCTCATCCCGGCGGTCGAAGAAATGCCGGTCGTGAGGGCTGCCCTCGCTCGCGAAGGCCAGCACCAGCGCCGGCTGGCCACCGCGGCCGGCGCGCCCGCCCCGCTGGGCGTAACGGGCGGGATCGGGCGGAATGTTGCGCAGGTGGACGACGACGAGATCGCGGATGTCGATGCCGAGCTCCATGGTGGGCGAGCAGCACATCAGCGCCAGTTCGCCCCTGCGGAAAGCGTCCTCGCGCTCGCGGCGGCGCTGCGAAGACACCTGTCCCGTGTGCTCGGCCGCCCGCAGCCCGGCAAGCCAGCGTACCTCATCGCGGTAAAGACGGGTGAAGTAACGGTTCGAGTCGCGCTGTACCGCATGCTCGTTCCTGAGGTGCGGCGCGCGCAGACGTACCGGGTCGGGCGGCGGCGGCGTGCCATCACCGGCAACCCACGACATCGCCGACACATCGAGGCGAACGCCGCAGGTCTCGCCGCGATCCGCGACGGTGACGAGGTAGTGGCCCCGAAGCACCTCCACGAGCGCCTCGATGAGCCCGTCTATCTCCCCGAGTCGCATGCGTTCGCCCAGAAGCCGCCGGAGCTCGCGGCGGAGGTAGCGTCCGAACAGAGAGCGCGCCCCGAGCGACAGCGTCGGCGTGCTGCGCCCCATCCGGCGGCCGGGGAGAAGAGCCACGGCGGCCTGCGGCAGGACATCATCTTCGTCGAATCGCCACGGATCCCGCAGCAGCTGCGCCGACCGTTCGGCGATGCGCCGGCCGTGCTCGCGATCGAGAGCCGCGGCTTCGATGGCGAGGGAGCGCCGCAGATGGTCGAGGAGGGCGCGGACGACGATCTCGCGCACCGGCGCTTCGAGACCCTCGAAAACCGGAACGCCGCGCCAATGGCGATCGTCACGGGCGAATCCGGCGAGTCCCCGGTACTCGATCCGCAGGAGCCCGCAATCCTCCAGATTGGGCTGCGTGATGCGCCAGCTCCGCGCCAGATCGGCCAGGGCGAGATGGGCGAGGAGGTCGATCACGGCGTCCCTGGCGCGTTCATGGCCCGGCCCCTCCGCTACGGGCTCCCGCATCCAGCGCTCCGGCGGCAGATCGAGTGCTTCGAACAGGGCGGGACCGAGCTCGGCGAACCCGAGCGGTCCCCTTTGCTCCAGCGCCCGCACCAGCGCCGCGCGCACCAGCACCGTGGTCACGAAGTCGTTGGTGTGGCCGGCCTGGAGCGCCGCGTCCTGTCGGTTGTCGGTGAAGCTCAGCAGCTTGCGCCGGTCCGCATCCGTCTTCTGGGCGGCGAGTCCGGCCAGCACCCCGACCGCCTGCACGGTGGTGGCCGTCGAACGCCCCGTGCGGCCGAAGGTGGTGAGCTTGCCGTAGTCCTTCCGGACACGCAGGTCCCAGCTCGTGCGGCAGTAAGGACAGATCATCAGCGGCCGCGGCTGGTAGAGGACGGCGACACCCTCGGCTGCGGCCGCCCCGTCGAAGGTCACCCGGAGGGACTGCGGCAGGTGTGCCCGGTACTCGCGCTTGAGCCGCTCCCGACCGTCCAGCCAGGTGTCGGGGTAGCCGTCCGCTTCGGGATCCCAGAGGCCACCGTCGTTGATGACGAGGTAGCCGGGCACACCCTCGACTTCGGTCTCGGACGGGTCGAGGATGGGTGGGCGCGGCAGGAACCGGAGTCCCGCGCCGTCCTCGACGCGCGCCACCAGGTAGAACTCCTGCCCGCATTCCCGGCAGAAGGCGAGCGGGAACCAGAGGCGTCCGCTTTCCGGTTCACGGTACGACGGCTCGGCGGTGAATCGCCGCGTCTCCACCTCCTCGAGGGTGGCATGGATGCTGGCGCCCGAGGCGAGGAACTGATGCAGGCGGAAAGCGAAGAAGGGAATGCCCGGCTCCACCTCGGCAGAACAGGCAAGTTCCAGCGCGCGTCGAAGTCGCGCGCGGCAGGCCCCGGGATCGCGCCCGGTCGCGTCCGCAAGCTGCCGGACCGCTTCCTCGAAGGCCATCGGACGGGGACGCCGACGCCGTCCCTGCTCCTCCACCACGCCGAAACGGGACTCGATCCAGGCGACCAGCGGATGCTGGGCGAGCGTCTCCATGGCCGGAGCGTCCGGAAGCGGGGCATCGAGGGCCGCCCGCAGCTCGTCCGCGGACATCGGTGGCGGCACCGTGCAGCGCCGCTCGAGCTCTTCCTCGACCACCCGGTCCGGTCCGAGGAAGATGCCGAACAGGCGCGATCCCACCTCGGCGATGGTCGCCCGGCGGTCCGCGCCCTCCTCGCCACCAGCCACCGTCGCCGAGGTGCCGATCATCACGAGATCGTCCCGTCCGACGCGCTCGCGCAGCCGCCGCAGCAGCATCGCGACATCCGCGCCCTGACGGCCGCGGTAGACGTGGAGCTCATCCATGGCGAGGAGCGCGAGCCGATCCGTCATGCGGTCCACGAGCGCCCGCTCCCTGGGCCGCAGCAGGAGGAGCTCCAGCATCACGTAGTTGGTGAGGAGAAGATGCGGCGGCCGCGTGAGGATCCGGTTGCGGGTGTCGGTATCGCGGTCCTCGCCGGTGTAGCGTTCGAAGCTGAGCGGGCAGTCCGGCCAGTTGCGTTTCCTGAACTGTTCGAGCGCGTGTCTCTGGCTGCCGATGAGCGCGTTCATCGGATAGACGCAGAGCCCCACCACGCCGGGTTCGCCGATGCCGCGGCGGAAGGCGGCGTCCACCATCGGCACGAGATAGGTGAGGCTCTTGCCCGAACCGGTGCCGGTGGTGACGAGGCACGAACGTCCCGCACAGGCGAGGCGGATCGCCTGCTCCTGGTGGACGTAGAGGTGGAGATCGGGGCCGAAGAAGCGGGCGGTCTCCGCGGTGATCACACCCTCGCGCGCGAGGTCGCGAAGCCGCGCGCCGCGACGATAGGAAGGGTTCAACTGCAGCACCGCGTCCGGCCACAGCCGTCCCCCCTCGAGCTCCGCGTCGACGAACGCCCGAAGCCGCGGGTCGCGGACACGCACGAAGCTTCGGACATAGTCGCGATATTCGGCGACGACACGGTCACGCAGCGCGAAGACGTCGATCATGGCCCCCTGGCACGCTCCCGGGCACGCCACCCCGTCCGGGAGCAATAGACGGCATGCCGTCTGCGCCGGCAAGGGGTCCCGGGCCGACAGCTCCTTCTCATCCCCGCGTCCACCGCAGCGCCGCGATCCGCGGGTCGCGGGCGAAGGCCTCGTGCCCGAATTCGACCGCATCTGCCGGATGTGCGCGCATCGCCCGCACGCCGGAGGCGGCAAAAAAGACCTTCCACGTCCGGAAGCTGTCTCGGCGCGGTGCGCGCGCCGCGAAGGCACCGCAGGCGAGCACGGCGAGGTTCACACCGCTCTCGGGATCTCGCGCCGATGCGTAGCGCAGCAGCTCCGTCCCCGCGTCCCGTGCGACCTCCGCCAGCGCATGGCAGGCGGCGTAGTCCACAGGATCGGTCCACAGCGCCGCGTGGCGGTCGAAGGGCGGCTCGGTGAGGTCCAGCGCGCGCTCGGTCGCCAGCTCACAACAGAAGGCGGTGAACTCCAGCGGCCGGTCCGGCCAAGGCGTCTGCGGTGATTCGGCGAAGACCAGGAGGCGCCAGAAAACGATCTCGGCGAGCGCGGTGTGCTCGCTCTCGGCCGCGTAAAAGACCCCGCGGGGATCACCGGCACGTCGGAAGCGTGAGGCGTAAGGTGTGGGACGGTAGCGGAACGGAGTGTAGAGCAGGTAATGGAGATGCCGACACGGTTCCGGAACGGTCGGCTTGGTCGACTCCACGAGCTTCTCGAGAAGATCCTGCTCCTCGAGCGTGTCCACCAGCGACATGGTCGATACATGGTGCTGGGCCTCGACCAGCCGCCACGCCTCGCCCTGCCACGGACGAAACTCAGAGGACAGCGCGTCGACTGTCCAGATAGGCGATGACATCGACGAGACCGGTGACGGTGAACAGCCGTTCCAGCGGGATTCCCCCGAGGGCGGTGTTCGGCGCACGCAGCCAATGGCGCATCACCGCGAGATCGCCACCCGCAACGGCGTCCAGCGAGCGGTACAGGCGGATCAGCAGGACGGCGAGCTCGAAGGACTTCTCGTGCCGGTGCAGATGATGGCGACCGCGCCGCAGCCGCGAGATGCTCGCCTCCGACAGGCCGAGGATCCGGGCGAGTTCGCGGTTCTTGAGCCCGAGCCGCTCGGCGGCCCGGACCACGGCCTTGGCGACGACCGCTTCCTCGGCGGTGACGCCGGATTCCGACGCGGTATCCACGCTCACGAGGCTGAACCTTTCCTATGCAAAAACAGCGTGCGTTGCTTTCTCGGGTCCGTCAACCCTGAGCGCAACGACGCCGCACAGCGGGGGACCGAACGATGGACCGGCGTCGGTGGTGGATGTCATCAGGGGCAGCCGGCGGGTTCCCGATCGTCGAGCCCCATCTCCTGCGCCTCGCGGACGAGTTCGTCCAGCGCCCGCCGCCGCTCGGCCTCACGCTCCCGGAGTAGGCGGGCGAAGGCCTCCGGGCGGAGGCGGAAGGGGCCGGCCAGATCCTCGGGGCGCAGCCTTCGACGCAGGGCCGTGCGTGGCTCGCCGAGGAGCTTCGCCACTTCGGTCAGCGTCGGGCGCCGTGAGACGGCTTCGAGGCGCGGGGCGCTTCCCTTACCGATCAGCCGGAGCACCATGTGCAGCAGCGTGAAGACGGCGGGCGTCAGTTCCACCACCGTCTCGCGGTTGTGAATCACCACCTTCAACGTCACGGACTGCTCCGCCTCGGGCAGGTCCGCGAGCGCCTTCCCGGCTCGCTCCACGCTCCGCACGTCCTCGTCCTGCGGCAGGAACAGACGGTGCGTGGTCGATCTTCCCGCGGTGATCTCAGCATAGCGCTCCGGGCGCAAGGTCCCCTATTTGCGCGAGGGCGCAGTGGGATCCGCTGTTTCGAAGTCGCCGCCCATCGCCTGCCGACGGCCACGGTAGTAGCGCTCACGCGGCCCGCCGGTTCGCGGCGCGAAGGCTCTCGGGCAGGTGATCGTGCGGCGCTAGTGACAGTCGCAGGTGCGCACGCCTTTGCCGCGCACCCAGCGACGGCTGCGAGAGTGAAAGATTACGACTTGTTTTGGGGCGGGCGACCCTCTGCACAAGGTACATACCTTTCGTTCTTGGCGGTTGAGATATGCTTGACCGGGTCGACTGCGAAATCGTCCGTCGCTTCGAACCCAAGTAATCGATTGCCCGGCGACATGAGCAACACGCGTGTATGCGCCACGATTGGCTTCGGAGCCATGGTGGGGGGCCGTGACGATCACATGCTCGAGAGCGGGAAGCCGCACGCCTTGGAGATCGGAGTCGGCGGTGAACAGTACGCCCGGCGCGGTCTCGGTCGGTGGGTTCAGGAATACGAGGCTCCCCCGGTTTGCGACGCTCAATGCGATGGATCTAAATACCATCGCTTCGGCAACCGGGTACATGCGGACAATCTGCCGGCAACTGAGCGGCTGCAAATAGGGAGTGCCGCCAGAGGGATGGTCCGGATCGTGCTCGAACCAGCGCACGGCGATGCCGCGGCGAAAGGCTTCGAGTGCGATGGTCCGTATTCGCTTCGCCGCGCACAGAGCTTCGACGAGCAATCGTGCAGCGCTTTCATTCAAGAACGCCCACGTATCTGCCAAATACCTCAAACTAACGATATATGAATGCCACGAATACTCAAAAATCCACCATTTGTCCTCGGCCGCGGCCCGTTCCAACTCTGGACGCAGCTCGAATGGCCATCCGGATTCATCAAGATTGCCCTCTTCCGCCGCGCCCCGCTCGATTTCGGTCGGGCGCTCCGACAAGGCAAGAGACGCGGCATACCGCTCAAGTAGGGTGTCTTCCTCGCGCTCCTCCGCGGAGGCGATCTCCCCTGCGGCCTCCTCCGCCTGACGAACGAGCAATAGGAGAAGGTTCCTCATGGGGCGCAGGACATACGGCAGTAGATGCAGCCAGCGCCCGGGCAACCAGATTTCGCGGCATCGCAAGCCCCCTTCCAGGAAGCCGATTATCCCGTTCGCATGGTCCGCGTCGTTGTGGGTAACGATGACGACGTCCGCTCCATCGCGATTGGCAAACTCGCGAAAGAGCGTGCTGAAGGCACTTCGCGAACGCCCGCCGTCGACGAGGACGGATCCCTGCGGTGTTTCGAGATAGAAAGCGTCTCCTTGTCCTACAGGCAAAGCCATGAAACGAGTCATCTCAAATCCCACTCATTACTTCTGGTGAAGGAAATAGCATATAACTTTTGAAGAAGAAGGAGCTCCGCCTTTGCTTCATAAACCGGGCACCTCCCTCCGGGCAAGACCGTGCTCCATCCCCTCCCACGCCTCCAGCACGAGCCGGCGGGTGCGGTAGTGACCGTACTGCCTCTCCT
>CAZHHU010000079.1:3324-11455 GCA_964532215.1 uncultured Geminicoccaceae bacterium | reverse complement strand
CATCCGGGGCTGGAGCACATCATCACCATCACCCCCATCGAATCCGGCGTCTTCAGCATCGTCTGCAACGAGTACTGCGGCCTCGGGCATCACGTGATGACGGGTCGCATCCGGGTGGTGGAACCCGGACAGGGAGGCGCGGCGCTTCCGGGACAGGGAGGATGAATCATGGCCACCGCAACAGGTGAAGTCGGAGTCATCGCCGGCATCGCGGCACGCTTTCGCTCCTGCCCGGTGACCGGCCTCAAGGTGGACCTCGCCGCCGAGCGGCTGATCAAGGCCAACGCCGTCGCCGCCGTCGTCTTTCTCGCGATCGGGGGCATTCTCGGCCTGCTCGTGGCCCTCACGCGGTGGCCGGCGGTGCATCTGCTGGATGCGGACAGCTTCTACCTCGTGCTCACCGCGCACGGGCTCAACGTGCTCCTGTTCTGGATCATCTTCTTCGAGATCGCGGTCCTCTATTTCGCCTCGGCAGTGCTGCTCAACTGCCGCCTCGCAACACCCCAGCTCGCCTGGCTGGGCTTCGTGCTCATGGTGGTCGGCGCGCTCGTGACCGACTGGGCGGTGCTGCAGGGCGATTCGACGGTGATGTTCACCTCCTATGTGCCCCTCAAGGCATCGCCGAACTTCTATCTCGGTCTCATCCTGTTCGCGGTCGGAGCGCTGATCGGCTGCGCGGTGTTCTTCGGCACCCTCGTGATCGCCCGCGAGGAGCGGACCTATGAGGGGTCGGTTCCGCTCGTCACCTTCGGTGCGATCACCGCGGCGATCATCGCCGTGTTCACGATCGCCTCCGGGGCGATCATCCTCATCCCGACCTGGCTGTGGTCGCTGGGCTACATCGCCCACATCGATTCGCTCATGTACAAGCTCGTCTGGTGGGGGATGGGCCACAGCTCGCAGCAGATCAACGTCTCGGCGCATGTCGCGGTGTGGTATGCGATCGCAGGCCTGCTGCTGGGCGCCAAGCCGCTTTCGGAGAAGGTGAGCCGCACCGCGTTCTTCCTCTACATTCTGTTCCTGCAGCTCGCCTGCGCCCACCACCTGCTCGTGGAGCCGTCGCTGTCGGCCGAGTGGAAGGTGTTCAACACCTCCTACGCCCTCTATCTCGCAGTGCTCGGTTCGCTCATCCACGGCATGACCGTTCCGGGATCGATCGAGGCCGCCCAGCGCCGCAACGGGTACACGCGCGGGATCTTCGAATGGCTGCGCAAGGCACCCTGGGCCAATCCGGCCTTTTCCGCCATGTTCATGTCGCTGGTCTTCTTCGGCGTCATCGGCGGGATCTCGGGCGTCGTGCTGGGCACCGAGCAGCTCAACATCATGATGCACAATACCCTCTACGTCCCCGGTCACTTCCACGGTACGGTGGTGACCGGCACGACCCTCGCCTTCATGGGTCTCACCTACCTCGTGCTGCCGCTCATCTTCCGGCGCCGGGTGGTGTGGCCGACGCTCGCCAAGTGGCAGCCCTACCTCTTCGGCATCGGCGCTGCGGGAATCTCCCTGTTCATGCTCGGCGCCGGCACGCTCGGCGTGTCGCGCCGGCACTGGGACATCACCTTCAGCGATGCGCTGCTCACCTTCGATTACGCGCCGGCCGCCCATCTCATGCTCGGCCTCAACGGCATCTTCGCCATTCTCGCCGCCGTGGGCGGGGCGCTCTACGTGATCATCACCGTGGCGACGGTCCTGTTCGGCGAAAAGGTGGACGAGAAGAACGCCCTCGCGGCGATCGGGCCGATCCCGACGCGGGTGGCGGAGACGGGAAGTTCGAAGAATGTCGCCGAGCACGGCAGCGAAGGGCTGTTCCATCTCCCCGGCACCTACGTGCTCATCACGGTGTTCTTCGCGGCGTTCGTCCTCTACTACTTCGTGAACTGGAAGTACCTCTCCGAACTCTGGCCCATGAGCTGAGTTCGGCGCACGGAGGGGGGCGCGGATGCCGGCCGTCACCATGGTCAGGGATCTGCTCGCGGTGCTCAAGCTCCGCATCGGGCTCGCCATCGCCCTGGCGGCGATCGGCGGGCTCGTCCTGAGCCCGGCACCGCTCCCCTCCCTGCGCGAGGTCGCCCTGCTCGCGCTCGGGGTGCTCCTCGCCGCCGCCAGCGCCGGTGCCTACAACCACATCTACGAGTTCGATCTCGATGCGCGGATGCCGCGCACGCGCGCACGTCCCTTCGCAACCGGGCGCTTCCGCGCCGGTCCGAGGTGGTACGCCTTCATCCTCCTGCTGCTGCTCGCGGGCGTGGCACTCGCGGGGCATGCGGGCGGCGGCCTCGCCGCCCTGTTCGTGTTCATGGGCGCCTTCACCTATGGCGTCGTCTACACCGTATGGCTCAAGCGGCGCACGGCGTGGAACATCGTCGTCGGCGGCCTCGCCGGCAGCTTCGCGGTGCTCGCCGGAGCGGCCGCGGTCGATCCCGCCATCGGTGCCGCGCCGCTTGTTCTCGCCGTCGTCCTCTTCCTCTGGACGCCGCCCCATTTCTGGAGCCTCGCCATGGCCGTGCGCGAGGACTACGCGGGCGCCGGCGTGCCCATGCTGCCGGTGATCGTGGGCGACGCGCTGTGCGCGCGGGTGATCTTCGTCCACACCGCGGCGCTCGTGCTGCTCTCCCTCGCCCCGGCGCTGCTCGGCGCGGGCCCGATCTATCTCGCTTTCGCGATCCTCGGCGGAGGATGGTTCCTGTACCAGAGCATGAAGCTCGCCGAGACGCCGGACCGCAGACGGGCGCTTGCCACCTTTCTCGCCTCGCTTCTCCAGCTCGCGCTGCTCATCGCGGGCGCCGCCCTCGACCGCTGGCTCGATGGAGGCGGGGCATGAGGAGCGGCATCGGCAGCCTCGCGCTTTTCATCTTCACGCTGCTCTTCGCGCTTGCACAGGAGGCCGCCGCGAAGCCCGATCCGCAGGCCGCCCTCGGCCTGAGCCGCGCCGCCATTGGCGGGCGCATACCGGGTGATCTGCGCTTCTACGATACCGAGGCGCGGCCGCTGCGGCTCTCCGAGCTCGCGGGCCGTCCCTGGCTGCTCGTGCTCGTCTACACGGGCTGCGCGGACATCTGCCCGACGATCATCCGCAACCTCCATCCCATCCTGAGCAACGCCCGCGAGGTCATCGGCGAAGACCGCTTCCGGGTCGTCGTGGTGGGCTTCGACGCCGAGCGCGACAATCCGGTGCGCATGCGCGGCTTCGCCCGTGCCCAGGGGATCGACGATCCCGACTGGCTCTTCCTGTCTTCCGATCAGGCGACGGTGGACCGCCTCGCGGATGCCGTCGGCTTCACCTTCTACCCCGCGGTCGGCGGCTACGATCACCTCGCCCAGGTGACCCTGGTCGATTCCGAAGGGCGGGTGTACCGGCAGATCTACGGTGCCGTGTTCGATCCACCCCAGATCATCGAACCGCTCAAGGACCTCGTGTTCGGGCGCTTCGAGCCGGTGGGCGACCTCGGCGACCTGTTCGACCGCATCAGGCTGTTCTGCACCGTGTACAACCCGAACAGCGGTCGATATTACTTCGACTATTCGCTGTTCATCGGCATCGTGATCGGAAGCCTGTGCCTCGCCCTGGTCGCCTATTTCGTGGTGCGCGAATGGCGTCGGGCGGGCGGCCCCGGGACATCGCGCGCGACGCCGCATCGGTGAGGTGGTGATGGTGGGACCACGGGAGTGGCTGAGGCGGGGTTTCGCCGCCGCCGAGCTTCTGCTCGGACGTGCGTTTCCGGCGGCCTGGAACCCTCTTCTCAACCTCGGTGCGCTCGGCTTCTTCTTCTTCTGGATCGTCACCGCAAGCGGCATCTACGTCTACATCTTCTTCGATACCGGCGTCTGGCAGGCCTATGATTCGGTCGCCCGCATGAGCCGCGAGATGTGGTGGCACGCGGGGCTCATGCGCAGCTTCCACCGCTATGCCTCGGACGGTCTCGTGTTCGTCGCCCTGCTCCATCTCGCGCGGGAGTGGGCGTGCGGTCGCTTCCGCCATGCACGCAGCTTCAGCTGGCTCACCGGTATCCCCGTGCTCGTGCTCGTCTATGTGGCGGGGATTACCGGTTACTGGCTCGTATGGGACGAGCTCGCCCAGTACGTGGCCATCGTCACCTCCGAGTGGCTGGATGCGACGGGCATCTTCGGATCACCCATCGCCCGCAACTTCCTCTCCCCGGATCATCTGGGCGACCGCTTCTTCAGCCTCATGATCTTTCTCCACATCGCGGTCCCGCTCATCGCGCTCATCCTGCTCTGGGTCCATCTGCAGCGCATCACCAGACCGAAGATCAACCCGCCGCGCGGGCTCGCCTACGGCACCCTCGCCTCGCTGATCCTCCTCGCCCTCGCCTTCCCCGCCGAGAGCCACCCGCCGGCGGATCTCCTCAGGGTGCCCGCCGATCTCGGCCTCGACTGGTTCTACCTCCCGTTGTATCCGGTCTATGAGCGCTGGCCCGCTTCGATCACCTGGCCGGGGTCGCTGTTCCTGCTTTTCCTCTTCCTCGCCGTCCCCTGGCTGCCGCCGATGCGGCGGGCGAAGCCGGCCCGGGTCGATCTCGCCAACTGCAACGGCTGCACGCGCTGCTTCGCGGATTGCCCCTACAACGCCATCACCATGGTGCCGCGCAGCGACGGCCGGCCCTTCAGCCAGGAGGCGCGGGTGAACCCGGCGCTCTGCGTGGCCTGCGGCATCTGCGCCGGCGCCTGCCCCACCGCCACCCCCTTCCGGCGGCGGGCGGCGCTGGTGCCGGGCATCGACCTTCCCGACCTGCCGCTCGCCGAGGTGCGCGAACGTGTCCATGCGGCGAGCGCCGCACTCACCGCACGGCCGCGCATCCTCGTCTTCTCCTGCGGCCAGGGGGTGCCGCTGCGGGCACTCGCGAGCGAGCGGGTAGGCGTGGTCGAACTCGCCTGCATCGGTCAGCTGCCTCCCTCCTTCATCGATTACGTGCTCTCGCGCGATCTCGCCGAGGGCGTGGTGCTCACCGGCTGCGCCGAGGAAGCCTGTCATCACCGCTTCGGCATCCGCTGGACCGACGAGCGGCTCGAGGGCCGGCGCGATCCCCATCTGCGCGCCCGGGTGCCGCGCGAACGCGTGCGGACTCTCTGGGCCGGCCCGCTCGGCCGTGCGCGTCTCGAGCGTCTGCTCGACGAATTCGGCCGGGAACTCGAAAACCTCGCCCGGAAAGGCATGACGCCGAAGCTGCGGGCCGCGCGTCGGAGCGTGGAGGTCGAGGCGTGAACGGCACAGGGGCGTGGGTCGGGCAGGGGCTCGTCTACCTCGCGGCGGCGATGCTCACGGGCTATTTCTCGCAGCGGCCGATCTACGAGCACATCCCCCCCGACCGGGCACAGATCACCCTCAGCTTCGTTCACGGCGGCAAGCGCGTCGAGAAATGCCGCCGGGTGCGCTATGAGGAGATGCGCGACCTGCCGGCCAACAAGCGGCGGCCTACGACCTGCAAGCGCGAACGCCAGCCCGTCGAGGTCGAGCTGTGGGTGGACGGCCGCCTCGTCTATGCCGCGGCGCTTCCCCCGACCGGTATCGCGGGTGACGGCCCCTCGCGCGCCTATGAGAAGTTCCGTCTGCCGGCGGGGCGGCACCGCGTGCTCGTGCGGCTCGACGACCGCGGTCTCGAGGACGCCTTCGCCTACGAGAAGACCGTGGAGGTGGAGCTCGCACCGCGGGACAAGCTCGCGATCGACTTCAAGGCCGACAAGGGCGGCTTCCTGTTCTATCTTCCGCGCAGGTAAACGGGGGTGCGGGCGGTGCCGGGTCCGGGGGTCGAGGCGGGCGCCGGCGCCTGCCTGCGGATGCGGCTTCGCGAGCGGGGGGAGAGCGGTCGCCATGGCATTGATCGAATGGCGCAGGGAGTTCGAGACGGGAATCCCGGACGTCGATCACGAGCATCGGGAGCTCGTCGCGCTCATCAATGAGCTCCACGACAAGCTCGTCGCCGACCGGGGGCGTGACCGCGAAGCAGTGGAGGCGTTTCTCGGCGAGGTGTTCGCACGCATTTCGGCGCATTTCGCCCTCGAAGAGACGATCATGCGCAAGCATCACTACGACGAGTACGAGGCCCACAAGGCAGAGCACGAGCAGCTCCTGGACGAGATCCGCGACATCATGGACGACTATGCCAGCGGCAAGTACGAGAATTACGAGGAACGGCTTGCGGGCGCAGTGCGCGACTGGTTCGTGAACCATTTCAAGACCAGGGACGCCCGTCTCCATCGCCTGCTCGGCGTGTGACAGAGCGACTTTCCCCCGCCCATCGCCTCTTCTTCCCCCTGGCCGCAGCCTGGGCCGCCATCGCCGTCCCCTGGTGGCTCGCAATGCGCGCGGGCCTTCTGCCCGTCCCCTTCGCGCCGGCGCCGGTGCTGTGGCACATGCATGAGATGATCTTCGGCCTCGCCGGGGCGGCGATCGCGGGGTTTCTCATCGCCCGCGCCGAGCCGCGGGCGATGCTGTGGCTCGCCGGCAGCTGGCTTCTCGCCCGCCTCGCCTTCTGGCTCCCGGGCCCGACGGCGCCGCTTCTCCTCCCCTTCTACCTGCTGCTCGCCACCACCGTCACCCCGCGGCTCCTGCGGGGTGCCCGGAAGCCCGCCAATCTCGTGTTCGCGCTCACCCCCCTTCTGTGGTTCGCGCTCGAGAGCATCTTCGTGCTCCTCGTCCTGCGCGAGGATGCGCCTGCTTCCAGCCGGCTCCTTCTCTCGGCACTCGATCTCCTGCTGCTCATGCTCGCGATCATGGGCGGGCGGCTTCTGCGGACGGCCACCGCTGGTGTCCTGCACCGAAGCGGCATGCGCGCGGAGAGCGGCTTCGCCGAGGCGCCGGAGCTCGGGTTGATCCTCCTCTTCCTCGGTGCCTTCGCCGCGGAGGCGGTGGAAGCCCTGACTTCCCTCCGCGCCCCCCTGTATTTCGCGATCTCGCTTCTGCTCGCGCTCCACCTCCGGCGCTGGCTCGCATGGCAGGCGCTCGTGAAGCCCGAGGTCGCGGTGCTCCACCTCGGCTACGCCAGCCTGCTCGCGGGCAGCTTGCTGCTCGCCCTCGCCGCACTCGGGCTTCTGCCTCCAGCGGGTGCCCGGCATTTCGCCCTGATCGGAGGTTTCGGCATCCTCTTCTACGGGGTGGCGGCGCGCACCGCGGCCCAGCGGGCGGGCCAGGCCTTCGAAACGGCGCGCCGGGCCGCGCTCTGGAGTCCGCTTCTTCTCCTCGCCGCCCTGGCACGCCTCGCCGCCGATCTCCTTCCCGAACGGCAGGAGGCGCTCCTGCTCGCCGCAGCCGTCGCCTGGGCGCTCGCCTTCCTGCGTCTTCTCGTCTATCTGCTGGCGCTGCGGAAGCTCCCGGAGGGCAGGGCAGCATGACGCCGTTCGCTTCGTTCGCCGAAGTGCTGCGCCTCGTAGGGCGCGGCCCCACGCTGTCGCGGCCGCTCGAGGAGGCCGAGGCCGAGGCGGCCATGGCGATGATTCTGGATGGTCGGGTGGAACCCGCGCAGCTCGGCGGCTTTCTCCTCGTGCTGCGCTACCGCACCGAGACGGCAGCGGAGCTCGCCGGCTTCGTGCGCGCCTGCCGCGCGCGCCTGCGTGCCCCGGAGCTCAGCGTGGACCTCGACTGGCCTTCCTACGCCGACCGTCACAAGCAGCTCCCCTATTTCCTGCTCGCGGCGCTGCTGCTCGCCGAGGCCGGCATCCGGGTCCTCCTCCACGGGATCGAAGGCGAGGGCCCGGCCACGACCCCGAAGGGTCTCGAGGCGCTCGGCATCCGCCCCGCCCGGACCGTCGAGGAGGCAGGAGAGCAGCTCGAGCGGTGCCGGTTCGCCTATCTTCCGCTCGCCGTGCTGCTGCCCGAACTGCATGCGCTGTTCGGGCTCAGGCCAGAGCTCGGCCTGCGCACCGCCGTCCACACCCTCGCCCGCGAGCTCAATCCCTTCCGCGCCCCGGCCCAGATCCAGGGCATCTTCCATCCCACCTATCTCGAACTTCACCGCGAGACGCAGAAGCGCCTCGGCCAGCCGAACGCCCTCACCTTCAAGGGCGGCGGCGGAGAGGCGCAGCGCAATCCCGACAAGCCGACGCGCGCCCTCTGGCTGCGCGACGGGGGTGAAGGGGAAACGGTGTGGCCCGCGATCGCCCATGGCCCACC
>CAZHHU010000079.1:0-3224 GCA_964532215.1 uncultured Geminicoccaceae bacterium | reverse complement strand
CGATAGAAGGGATCCTCGGTCGCCTCGCGGAGCCGACGCGCGAAGATCTCGAACCAGCGTCCGAGATGGTCCTCGAGGAACGCCCGATACGCCTTCTCGCTCACCTCATAGCCGGCGGCATCGCCGGTTGCGGCGAAATAACGGACCTTCTGGGCAAGGAGCGAGAGGAACTCGAGCTCGGCGACGAGGTGATCCGGTTCGATCGGCGCTCCGAGCCTGAGGCCGAAGGCGCGGTAGAAGCCCTGGATGTCCGCAAGCTCGCTGGCCTTGCGCGCCGCCTTGTCGAGCTCGTAGGCGGTCTCCGCCAGCGGCACCTCGAGGGCGGTGATGAAGAGGCGGTTGTACAGCCCCTGAAGCTCCGGGATCCGCTCCCGCGCGGCGTCCACCACCTCGCCGGTGCCGGGCGCATCGCCGAGCGCGAGCATGGCCAGCGCCGCCGGCAGGTCCTCCACCGCCGTCCGCAGGCGCGCGAGCATCTCCTCGCCGGGATAGCTGAAGGCGCAGGCGAGCGTAGCCCACAGGAACGCCCGCGCCGGGTCCTCCCGCTGCACCTCGGGCGCGAGGGCGGCCGTCATCGGCCTCCCTCCACCCTGAGCGGCGTCCAGGCAAAGGCGAGGCTCTTGCGTGCCCCACGGTCGCCGCTGGCGCCGTCCCACACCGCCACGGTGAAGAAGGTGCTGCGGCCGGGCCCCCAGTCCGGATTCGAGGTATTCTCCTCGATGAAGCGGCGACGGATCACCACCTGCCACTTGCCGTCGCGGTGGACCCCCCGGCCTTCGGCCCGCTGGACGTCCTTCCAGGTGGAGCTGCCGAATCCCTCGGCCACCACCTCGCGCACCGGCGTGGCGATGGTGTTCTTGCGGAACACCTTCTCCCCGCCGACGTAGGCGAGCGCGTACTGGTTCCGCCAGTCCTCGGGGTAGTGGTAGGGCTTCCTGGCATGCGGATACCAGTCGTAGGCGTAGTTCGGATAGAGCTTGGCGACGTCCGCATAGCCGTTGTCGATGTTCTCCTGCCGGAAGGCGGCCCAGTGGAGGATGAGCACGCGATCGCCCGGCCCTCCCATGGTGATGGGTACCTCATCGCTCGGGCGATAGGGAATCATGATGCCGACCGCATCCGAGAAGCGGGCCACGGTGTGGAAGCGGTCCGCGGTCGGGTCCTTCCAGGTGAGACGGAAGGCGATCTGGGTGCCGTCGGTGAGAGCCTCCACGGTAACCTGGTCGACCGCCGCCTTTTCGACCATGGGGGGCGTGACCGTCTGGGGTTCGAGCGTGAGCGTGATCGCCTCCGCCCTGCTCCATGCCGGATCGGCGGGATCGAGCGGCACCGGGCCGTCGACACGCACGGCGGTGAGCGATTCCTGGGCGGCAGCCAGGCCGCTCGCGAGCAGGAAGCCGAGGCTGGCGATGGCGATGCTGCGCCGCATGGCCTTCCTCCCTTACGGAATGTCCTGACGCACGACCTCGAGCTCGGGGTCTGCGGGCGGCCGCTCCTGGAACCGCTCGCGGATAGGCACCCGCACGATCTCGCGCCCTTCTTCGTCGAAGCCCATGACCTCGTCGCCCGCGACCCGGAAACGATGCGGAATGCGGGGCGTCGAGCCGAAGAGATGCAGGAGCGCCTGCAGCTCCGGCTCCCCGCCTTCGCGCATGCGGTTGTAGGTGTCGATGGCGTGGTCGACGCCGGGACCGAACATCTGGTGGAGGAAGGGTCGCGGCACGTGGATGGGCGGGATGTAGTAGACGTTGGGCTCGAGCCCCGACTGCGGGTAGAGAGGCAGCGCGACCTTCTTGACGTGGACCATGAAATCGATCGGGTTGTCGGGACGGATGCGGTCGGGGGGGCTGATGTAACCCTGCAGCCGGATGCGCCCGATGCAGCTGGTCACGCACTGCGGCTGATAGCCGTCCTCCAGCTTGGGATAGCAACCGATGCACTTCTGGGAGATGCGCGCGACCGCGTTGAAGATCGACTTCTTGTAAGGGCAGGCGGCGACGCACTCCTGATAGCCCTCGCAGCGTTCGGGATCGATGAGCACGACGCCGTCCTCGGGCCGCTTGTAGATCGCCTGCCGCGGACAGGCGGCGACGCAGGCCGGATAGGTGCAGTGATTGCAGATGCGCGGCAGGTAGAACATCCACGCCATGTGCGGCAACCGGTCGATGACCGTCCCCACATCGACGGGCTCGCTGATCTCGTCTTCGCCGATGTTGGGAAAGGCCCAGTCGTATTCTTCCGGCAGCCACTTGGCGAGCGGCTCACCTTCCGGTGCGGCGTCCCACAGCGTCGGCCCCTGATAGGACATGTCGACCCATTTCTGGGAATCGCCGAGCAGCTCGAGGAGCTTCACGTCCCAGCCGAGCGGATAGAAGCCGAAGGGCTTCGTCTCGACGTTGTTCCACAGCATGTATTCCTGGCCACGGCCGGGCGTCCAGGTCGTCTTGCAGGCGATGGTGCAGGTCTGACACGCGATGCATTTGTTGAGGTCCATCACCATCGCGAACTGTTTCTGCGGCCGCTCGTGTTCGAACGGATAGTCGATCTCGCGGCCGATCTGCCAGTTGTATGCCATCGCGCGACCTCCCTCAGCTCAGCTTGACATAGCCGGCGGCGAGGAACTTCTTCAGGCTGGCGCCGGGCTTCATCGGCCGCAGCCCTACCGCCAGCGGACGCCACAGACCGCGACCGCCGAGCCCGCCGTCCTCCGCCTTGGTGATCCTTCCCATGGCTTCGCGCGGTGCGCCGATGGCGCCGTGCACGTCGACGGCGAATCCCTTGCCCAGGGCCTGGCCCATGAGATTCTTGCGGACGAGGGTGTCGGTGAGATAGGTCGGCTTGAGCCAGCTCCGGGTCACGCTCTGGTGGCTCCCCGAGCGGTAGAGGGACTGGTAGCCGGTCTCCGGGTTGCGGGCCATGCCCGTGGGCAGCTCGCGCGTGCCGCGCACGGTGCCGTGGGATGAGCCGTACATGTTGAACCAGATCTTGGCCACCCCCGGAGGCGTATTGTTCGACGCCCGGGCGCGGATGAGCATGCGTCCCACGGCGTAGTCGTCCGGCCGATCCTTCCAGCCCGCGAACGGCCGGTCCTGGGGATCGGCGTCCACCCACACATAGTCGCCGTCGGCGATGCCGAGTTCGGCGAGATCCTTCGGATTGACGTCGATATAGGCTTCCGAGACGAAGGGCTTGCGCTTGTCGTGGCGGTAGATGTCGCCGAAGGG
>CAZHHU010000078.1:3203-11646 GCA_964532215.1 uncultured Geminicoccaceae bacterium | reverse complement strand
TGATCTTGGTGAAGGCGATGAAATCGCCCCGCGGCGACCACACCGGACTGCCGTAGCGCCCGGCCCCGAAACTGATGCGACGTACGTTGCCGCCGTCGCGATCCATCACATAGAGCTGCGGGCTGCCGCCGCGGTCGGAATTGAACACGATCCGCTCGCCGTCGGGCGCATAGCAGGGCGAGGTGTCGATCGCCGGCTGATCGGTGAGGCGGCGAAGCCGGTCGCGGCCGAGATCGTATTCGTAGATGTCCGAGTTGCCGCGCGTGGCGATGGTGAGCAGCAGGCTGCGTCCGTCGGGCGCGAAACGGGGCGCGAAGTTCATGCCCGAGAAGCGGCCGAGCAGACGGTCGCGGCCGGATTCGAGGTCGCGGATCCAGATCGCGGGCGTGGGGCCCCGATAGGCGAGATAGGCGAGCCGACGCCCGTCCGGGGTGAAACGCGGAGTGAGCACGAGCTCGCGCCCCTGGGTGAGGAGGCGGACGCCGTGGCCGTCCTGGTCCATGACGGCGAGCCGCTTGATGCGGCGCTTCCAGGATCCCGTCTCGCTGACGAAGGCGATGCGCGTGTCGAAATAGCCCTTTTCGCCGGTCAGACGCTCGTACACGGCATCGGCGATCTTGTGGGCGACCCGCCGCCGCAGATCACGGGGAAGCGTGAACCGCAGCCCCACCATCTGGCTCGCGCCGAATACGTCCCAGAGCCGGAATTCGACCGCGAGCCCGCTCGCCCCCTCGCCGCGCACGATGCCGGTGACCAGGGCCTGGGCGTTGATCTGCCGCCAGTCCGCAAAGCGCGGGATCCCCCGCAGCTCGTCGGGTGTCTGGATGTAGGCCTTGCGGTCGATGGTGCGGAAGAAGCCCGAGCGGTCGAGATCCGCCGCGACGATGGCGGCGATCTCGCGGCCGAGCGCGCGATCCGCCGGACGATCGGCGGCGAATGGGCTCACGGCGATGGGGATGGGCTCGATGCGGCCGCGGGTGATGTCCACCCGAAGCTGCGCCCGGGGTGCCCGCAGCGCGGCGAGACCGGTTGCCGTCACCGCCCCCGCGAGCAGCGCCCGTCGGCTGATCCCAGGCCCCCTCATCCGCTCAGCGCCCGCTCGAGATCGAAGTTCATCTCGATCGCCCGCCACTGGGCATAGTACTCGCGCGGCAGCTGTAAAGGCGAACAGCGTCGCACGGCGCGGATCGCGCTTTCGGCGACGATGCGGAAAACGGGATCGCGGGCGAGCCGCTCGCGGTCGACGACCTCCAGACCGCGCACCGTGCCATCGGGCTCCACGGTGAAGCGTACGAGCACCCGAAGCCCTCGCGCGTTCTGCGCCCCCACGGGTATGATCCAGCAGCGGTAGACCTGCTCCTCGACCATGCGCTGCAGCGCGGCCAGGGTGGCGCGCGAAGGTGCTTCGCTGCCCTCGCTGCTTCGAACCGGCTCACGGCCGCCCTCCCGGGCGACCCCCCGGCCCTGTCGCGATTTCTCGGCGCGAACGCGGGTGTTCAGGTTTTCGACGCTGCGCAGGAGGGCATCGAGAGGATCCTCCACGCGGCGATCGGCCCGCTCGGCCGCGGGGGGCTCGTGCACATCCGCCTTCGCTTCCACCCGCACCGGTGGAGGTGGGCGCCGGCGCGGTCGCGGCACCGGGACGATCTGGGCGGCGTCGGCGCGCGCGACCCGGGACGGCCGCGGCCGGACCGGCGGGGGCGGCGCCGGCTTCGACTTCGCCTCTCGGGGCGCGGGAGGTGGTGGCACTTCAGGCTTCACCTCGACCTTTTCCCTCGCCGGAGGCGGCGGTGGCGGCGTGCCGGGCGCAGGCTCCGGCTCCGGTGCCGGCGACGGCTCCGTTTGCTGGGGCTGCGGTTCGGGCTCCGCTTCGATGCGGGGCGGAGGTGCGGCCGCGAGCCGCTCGGGCAGGGGCGCGGCCTCTGCCGCCTCCGGGGCCGGCGGTCCGGTTTCCTTCTCCTCGGGCGCCGTCTCGACGAGCTCGACCGAGACCGTGAGGGGCTGCGGAGGCGGCGGCAGGGCCGGTTCCGGGCGCAGCAGGAACAGGCCCAGGGCCGTGGCGTGAAGCATGGCGGAAAGCAGGAATGCGCGACGCAGGCTCATTCTCTCCGTCTTGCCGCCGATCGCCCGCCCTCGGCTTCACGGGCCGTTCCGCGCCCCCGACGGGCTGGTGGCGGATGCTTGCGCGGTGCGCCGTACGGGTTTCTCGGTGACGAGCGCGACCCGCGTGAAGCCGGCACGGTTGATGGTGCCGATGACCTCCATGATCCGCCCGTAGGGGACGGTGCGATCTCCGCGCACGAAGATCCGCGCTTCGCGGTTCCGCCCGCTCACCGCCTCGAGGCGGGGGCCCAGCTGCGCGAGCGGCACCGGCGTCTCCTGGAGATAGACGCGACCTTCAGCGGTCACGGTGACGGCCAAGGGCTCGTCCTGGCCCGGAAGCGGATCGCTCTCCGTGCGCGGCAGATCCACGCTCACCCCGGTGGTGAGGAGCGGCGCCGTGACCATGAAGACGATGAGCAGCACGAGCATGACGTCGACGAAGGGCGTGACGTTGATCTCGGCGAGCTGCCGTCTCCTCCTCGCCGTCCTTCGCCGGGCGGGGCGCACGGTGGGCATCGCTCACGCCGCCTCGAGCTCGTCGAGCTCACGCGCGAGCAGGATCACGAGCTCCTCGCCGAAGGCCGCAAGCCGCCCCGCATAGGCATCGAGCGCGTGGGAGAGACGGTTGTAGGCCACGACGGCGGGGATCGCGGCGAGCAGACCGATGGCGGTTGCGAACAGCGCTTCGGCGATGCCCGGCGCGACCACGGCGAGGGTCGTGTTGCGCGTGACGGCGATGGCCTGGAAGCTGTTCATGATCCCCCACACGGTGCCGAAGAGACCCACGAAGGGGGCGGTGGAGCCGATGGTCGCGAGCCACGGAAGATGGCGCTCGAGGGCTTCCATCTCGCGGTCGACGGTGAGTTCGACGACCCTCTTGAGCCGTTCGAGAAGCTGCCGCCGACCCTCCGGGGCGAGACGGGCCGGCGCCTCGCGCCACTCGGTCATGACGTTGAGAAAGAGCAGGCACATGGGGTGATCGGCGCGGCCCGAAAAGCGTTCGAACAGGCTCTTGAGGGAGGGGCCGGACCAGAAGCTGCGCTCGAAGGCATCGGCCTTGCGGTTGAGCCGCCACAGCCGGAAGCCCTTGTCGATGATGATCGCCCAGCACAGGACCGAAGCCCCGATGAGGACGAGGAGCACGACCTTGACCACGGGATCCGCGGCCAGGGCCATCTGCAGAAGGCCGCGCCCGTTCATCGGATCGAGCGCGGTCTGCGTGGCGATCTCGGCTTCCATGAGGGGCGGTATCCTCGATGCGCGGGGGACGGGAGGGGAGGGCGAGCGCTCCCGGGGAAGTCGCGCCCCCCTCGGGAAGACCGCGCTTCCCGTAACATGAAGCGGGCCTCCGTTGTCAAGAGACGGGCCGCCCGCGATTCTCTTCCGCAAGCGCCTCGAGCGCCTGCAACAGCGCGGGCGGAAGGGCGCGCGCGAGGCGCACGGGCCGCAGCGCATCGTCGAGCAGCACGAGGGTGATGCTGAGCCGGCAGAGCGCGGTTTCCTGCCGCAGCACGCACTGATCGAGCAGCAGCCGCGCACCCCTGACCCCACCGACCGCCGTCTCGACGACGAGAAGCTCGTCGAGGCGGGCCGGCTGCAGATAGTCGATTTCGCAGCGGCGCACCGCGAACCGTACCCCGCGCTCCGCGTGCAGCCTCGCATGGTCGAAGCCGAGCGCCCGCATCCATTCGGTGCGCCCCCGCTCGGCGAACTTCAGATAGTTCGCATAGTAGACGATGCCCGCCGCATCCGTGTCCTCGTAATAGACGCGCAGCGGCAGACGATGGGCGGCCACGGCGGCGGTCACGACCCTTCGGGCCCGAACAGGCTCGGCTGCTCGAGACTTCGAGGCGGCGCGAGACCGAGATGCTCGAAGGCGAAGCGCGTGAGCAGCCGGCCGCGGGGGGTCCGCTGCAGAAGCCCCTGCTGCAGCAGAAAGGGTTCCACCGTCTCCTCGAGGGTGTCGCGCTGCTCCGAGAGGGCGGCTGCGAGGGTGTCGATCCCGACCGGGCCGCCACCGTATTTTTCGGCGATCATCCGCAGGTAGCGACGGTCCAGCGCGTCGAGGCCGAGACCGTCGATCTCGAGCTCGCGCAGCACCTCGTCGGCGAGATCGGCGCCCACCGGTTCCACGCCCCGAACGGTCGCGAAGTCCCGCACCCGCCGCAGCAGCCGGGTGGCGATGCGGGGCGTCCCCCGGGCGCGTTTCGCGATCTCCCGCGCCGCCGCGTCGGTGAGCGCGAGACCCAGAAGCCGCGCCCCGCGCCGCACGATCGCCTCGAGATCCTCGACGCCGTAGAAATCGAGCCGCGAGAGGATGCCGAAGCGGTCGCGCAGCGGTGTCGTCAAGAGCCCCGTGCGGGTGGTGGCGCCGACGAGGGTGAACGGCGGCAGATCGATGCGGATCGAGCGCGCCGCCGGCCCTTCGCCGATGACGAGGTCGAGTTTGAAATCCTCCATCGCCGGATAGAGGATCTCCTCGACCGCCGGGGCGAGGCGGTGGATCTCGTCGATGAACAGCACGTCGCGGGGCTGGAGATTGGTGAGGATGGCCGCGAGATCGCCGGCGCGGGCGATGACCGGACCCGAGGTCATGCGGAAGCCGACCCCGAGCTCGGTCGCGAGAATGCGCGCGAGCGTCGTCTTGCCCAGCCCCGGGGGGCCCGCGAAGAGCACGTGATCCAGGGCTTCCTCGCGGCTCCGCGCGGCCTCGATGAACACCCCGAGATTGGTTCGCAGCTGGCGCTGGCCGATGAACTGGGAAAGCCGCCGCGGTCGCAGGCTCTGGTCGAGATCCTCTTCCGCCGCTTGCGGCGAGACCAGCCGATCGGTCACGAAGCGAGCTCCCTGAGCGCTTCACGCACGAGACGGTCGACCCCGGCCTCCTCGCCGGCCCGCTGCCGGGCACGGACGACCGCGGTATAGGCTTCGCTGCGCCCGTAGCCAAGATGAACCAGGGCGGAGACGGCATCCTCGACCTCGGAGGCGACGGCTTCGCCGCCCGCGGGCGCGGCGGCCGCGGCGGCCGGCAGACGTTCGAGACGGTCGCGCAGCTCGGCGATGATGCGGCCGGCGAGGCGCGGCCCGACGCCGCTCGCGCGGGCGAGCCGGCTGCGGTCCTGGGCGGCGATTGCTGCTGCGAGTTCCTCGATCGAGAGCGCGGAGAGGAGCGAGAGGGCGATGCGCGCGCCCACCCCCTGGATCGCGCGCAGGCTGCGGAACCACTGCCGTTCCCCGGCTTCGAGAAAACCATAGAGCGAGAGCTCGTCCTCGCGCATCACCGTCTCGATGAGCAGCTCGAGCGGCTCGCCGGGCGGCGGCAGGCGGCCCAGGGTGCGCGCCGAGCAGTGGACGAGGTAGCCGACGCCGCCGACGTCGACCACGACGCGGCCCTCTTCGTAGGCGGCCACGCGCCCCCGCAGCCGCGCGATCACCGCATCGCCTCCCGGATCCGCGTCCGGGTCGCGCGGTGGTGGGCATGGCAGATGGCGATCGCCAGCGCATCCGCCGCATCCGGCCCCGGACTGCCGATACCCGGCAGCAGGACGCGCACCATGGCACCGACCTGCTCCTTGCTCGCTCCGCCGGTGCCGGTGACGGCCCGTTTCACCGTCTTCGCCCCGTACTCCGCCACCGCGAGCCCGGCATGAACGGCGGCGAGCAGCACCACGCCGCGCGCCTGACCGAGGCGCAGGGAGGTTGCCGGGTTGCGGTTGACCAGCGTTTCCTCGATCGCCGCCTCATCAGGGGCATGCGCACGGATCACCGCCGTGAGCTCACGGTAGAGCTGCTCGAGCCGCAGCGCGAGCGGCGCTTCGGGCTCGCTCGCCACCGTGCCCCAGGCCACGGCCCGCAGCCCATCCGCCGTGAGCTCGACGACGCCCCAGCCGGTGCGGCGCAGCCCGGGGTCGAGACCGATGAGACGGGTCAGCCCAGTCGTTGCAGGAGCTCCTCGGAGACCTCGAAGTTCGCCACCACCCGCTGCACGTCGTCGTTCTCGTCGAGCGCCTCGAGGAGGCGGAAGAGGCTCTCGGCCCTGCGCCCGTCCACCGGCACGCTCGCCTGCGGCCGCCAGCTGAGGACGGCCTCGGTCGGGGGACCGAAGCGGGCCTCGAGCGCCTCGCGCACGCTCGCGAGATCCTCGGGCCGGCAGCGTATCTCGTGTCCGCTCTCACCCGATTCGACGTCCTCGGCGCCGGCCTCGATCGCCGCCTCGAGCATCGCCTCCTCGTCCGCCACCTCGGGCGGGTAGCGCACGATGCCCACGCGCGCGAACTGGAAACTCACGCTTCCCGTCTCGCCGAGGCTGCCGCCGTACTTGCTGAAGGCGGCGCGGATCTCGGCGGCGGTGCGGTTGCGATTGTCGGTCAGCGCCTCGACGATGATGGCGACGCCGCCCGGGCCGTAGCCCTCGTAGCGCACTTCCTCGAAGGCCTCCCCTTCGCCGCCCTGTCCCTTGCGCACCGCACGCTCGATGTTCTCCTTGGGCACATTGGCGGCCCGTGCGGCCTGAATGGCCGCCCGCAACCTGGGGTTGTGCGCGGGATCGGGAAGCCCCGAACGCGCCGCCACCTGAATTTCCCGCAGGAGCCGGGTGAAGCGCCGCGCCCGCGCGGCGTCCTGCCGGCTCTTGCGATACATGATGTTCTTCCACTGCGAATGCCCGGCCATCTCGCTTCCTGCTCGATTCTCCTGCTGTCGCTGCGGAAACTGGGCGCGAGGCGCCCGCGGACAAGGCCCCGCCGCAGCCGCCCGTTAGGAGATTGTTAACACCCGGACGGGAAACTCTCGGCGGCACGGAATCGCACCGGACATGGTCATGCCCGAGCCCGGTCCGCCCTCCTCTGCTACCAGCACCCGCGATCGACGGCTGTATCGGCGCTATCGCATCCCCCTTGCCGCGGCGCTCGAGTGCGGCGAGGAGCGCCACCACTGCGCGATCCACGACATATCCCTGGGCGGGGCCGCGCTCGCGCCCGGGCGGTCGGACTGGGTGGGGCGGCGGGTGCGGCTCCACTTCGAGGATCTCGATCACGCACCCGGTCTCGACGCGGAGGTGCTCGCCGCGAGCGGGGAACGCATGCATCTGCGCTTCGAACTCGACGAGGCGGGGGAATACGCGCTCACCATGTTTCTCGTCCTGCACGCGGATGCGGGGCCATGCGTGGGATGAAAAGCGTGGCGCCACCCGCTGCCCAGAATTTACGTGAGAATTTCCGCCTAAGAAATTGGTATGGCGTGTTTTCTGCGTCTGTGGTATGCTTCGGGCTGTGGCTGGCCAGGGGGGGGTCGCGGCACAGCCCCCGGCATCGGCGTCCCGCCGCGACAACATCGGCTGGCCGACCGAGAACGGCGTGTGTGCGGCACGTTCCGCAGCGGAGCTTGTGCGGTGCAATAGGTAAATTTGAAGATAAATTTTCGTGGATCCCCATATAATCTTGTAGGTGAACTTGGGCATGTTTTAAAGGATTCGGATGTTTTTCCTTGTTGACCTTGTGATCGGTTAAGGCTATCTTCTGAGCGTCAAGTCAGACGGTGCCTCCCTCCCTCACTGTGCCCCCGTCGGGTTTCGCGCTCGCGGGGGTTCTTTTTTGGAGAGCCTGCGTGTGTTGGTCCACCTCGGAGAGGAAGCCACGATGAGAGCCGCAGCGGTAGCCTATGAATACGGTCCCTCGCTGACCTCTCTCGACGCCGCGGCATCGCGTGCGCGCGGCATTCCGGGAGAAGCCCTGGACCGTATCGTCACGGCGGCGGTGCTGGTCGCGACCGCTTTCCGACTGCGGGACGAAGACGGCCTCGTGCTCGCCCTGCGGCGCCTGGTAGCGGCCGTGGAAGCGAGCGAGCGCGAGGCGGAACACGGCTGACGGCAGCGGCGCGGCTCCGCGCGCACCGGGGGCATGAGGAGGGACGCGGAGCCGTCGCGGCCGCGATCGGCGCCCGGATCCTGCCCGAGCCGGGGCCGCGGCTTGTGCATGCGGGCGGTACGGCCCAGGTCCGTCGGCGTGCCCTGACCGGCAGGCCCGGCCGATCCGCAGCGCCGTGGCGTTGATGGCTTCGGCGCCGGAGCCCCTCTTTCCGGCGAGCGGGCCGTTGCCGCCGCCGCGCGGCCGTCGCGATGCGGCGGAGGCGGCCCGAGGGGCGAGCCGCGGAAGTGCGCATGCCCCGCGTCCGGCAGCGACGCGCCAGAAGGGTGCAGCATGGGACGGCGGTGATCGCGACGCTTGACAGCGCGCCCGTGCCGCCTAGGAAAAGGGGCGCCCCGGCGTCGGGGCCGTGGTGATTTGTGCCGACCGGCTTGCGGCCACGTAAAACAAGCAGCTAAAAGGTCGGGGCCTCCAAG
>CAZHHU010000078.1:1279-3103 GCA_964532215.1 uncultured Geminicoccaceae bacterium | reverse complement strand
GCCGACCGGCTTGCGGCCACGTAAAACAAGCAGCTAAAAGGTCGGGGCCTCCAAGACCCGACCGTGCCGGTCGGGGAACCGAGGAGGCCCTGATGCCCATCAAGATCCCCAACGATCTGCCCGCAGCCGAAACTCTCGTCGCGGAGGGCGTCCGCGTCATCGGCGAGGAGGAGGCGCTCCGTCAGGACATCCGTCCGATGGAGATCGCGCTTCTCAATCTCATGCCCGAAAAGCCGAAGACCGAGACCCAGCTCGCCCGCCTCCTCGGCGCCACCCCGCTGCAGGTCGAGCTCACCCTGCTGACGACCTCGACCTACCAGCCGCGCACCGTGCCGCTCTCCCATCTCCAGAGCTTCTACCGCACCTGGGAGGAGGTCAGGGAACGCAAGTTCGACGGTCTCATCGTCACCGGCGCTCCGGTCGAGATGCTGCCCTTCGAAGAGGTCAAGTACTGGGAGGAGCTCAAGCGCATCTTCGACTGGTCGCGCACGCATGTGCATTCGAGCTGTTTCATCTGCTGGGGCGCGCAGGCGGCGCTCTACCACTTCCACGGGGTCCCCAAGCATGTCCTCCCCTGCAAGCGCTTCGGCATCTACGTACACTACGTGACGGAGAGCGAGGACGCGCGCCGCAACCCGCTCGTGCGGGGATTCGACGACTATTTCCTCGTCCCCGTGTCACGGCACACGGAGACGCGCATCGAGGACCTGCCGCAGGACGGCAGCCTCGAGGTGCTCGTGGTCTCCAATGCGGCGGGACTGTGTCTGCTCTACGAGCCGCGCTATCGCGCCATGTACATGTTCAACCATCTCGAGTACGACACGCTGACGCTGCACGAGGAATACATGCGCGATCGCATGCGGCGTCCGGACGTCAATCTGCCCATCAACTACTATCCCGACGACGATCCCTCGAAGCCGCCGCGCAACTGCTGGCGTGCCTACGCCCATCTTCTGTTCGGAAACTGGATCAACGAGATGTACCAGACGACGCCCTACGACATCTCGAAGATCGGCACCGAACCGGAACGCCGCCGCGCCATGGAGCCGGCCTGAGTGAGCGGGCGGGCGCGCGCGGAGCTCCCCATGCGGCGGCTGGTCGTCCTGGCGGCGGCGGTCTGTGGTCTGTTCGCGGTAGCGGCGGGCGCGTTCGGGGCCCACGGTTTCGAGGGGCCGGCCTCAGCCGAGCGGGCGCTGTGGCTCGAGAAGGCCTCCCGCTACGCCATGTGGCACGGGCTCGCGCTTCTGGGCGCGGCCGCGCTCGAGCTCGCGACCCCGGCCGTGGCCCTCGGCTTCTGCGGCGGAACGCTGCTGTTTTCCGGAAGCCTCACGGCGCTCGCCTTCGGCGCGCCGCGCGCGGTCGCCTGGATCACACCCCTGGGGGGTATCCTCTTCCTGGCCGGCTGGGGTGCCCTGTTCGCGGCGGCGCTGCGCGCGCGGGCCCGCGGTCGAGAAAGCGCCGCAGACGCCCCACGCTGACGAGCGCCCCGGGATCGAGCGCGGGGTCGAGGGCGACGCCGACAACGCGCCCACCGAGGGTGAGCGGGCTGCCCGGAAGAACGAGATCCGCGAAGGTCGGAACGAGCCATGCGGGAGCCGGGGAGTCGGACGTGCCGACCGTCCCGCGGCCACGGGCAGGATCCAGCTCGAGCGGCGGACCCCTTCGCGGCACCCAGACGAGGGCCAGCTCGCGTTCGTCATCGAGCCGCTCGAGGATGCCGTAGGTGCGCCGGCCGGGGGCGAAGGTGAGGGGAACGAGGGCCGAGTCCGGGAGCTGTTCGGCGGGCAGCAGCACGAGCTCGGGGCTCACGTAGAATCCCGCCGC
>CAZHHU010000078.1:0-1179 GCA_964532215.1 uncultured Geminicoccaceae bacterium | reverse complement strand
CTTGCCGCCTCGAGGCTTCGAAGGCGGGCGCGGAGGCGGCGGTAGTCGGGGTTCGGCCGGCGCCGCCGCGCGACCTCCCGCTCGCCCCGCACCCGCTCGCGGCCGAGGCGGTGAAGCCGCGCCCGTTCGATCGCCACCGGGCCGAGCGTGACGAGGCATCGCGCCGCACCGTCGGTGCCGATGGAGAGATCGCGCGCGAGCACCTCCTCGAGGGAGGGGTCGGCGATGTGGAGCGCGAGCATGGCCGGCTCCGCCTGCCGCTCGCCGAGCGCGGCCTGCAGAGCCGCGGGACAGGGGCTCGCCGCCGGCGGACCGGCCGCGGGCTCGGGCAGCGATGCCTGCTCTCCCGGCGGCGGGAGGGTGGTCGTGCAGGCGGTGAGCAGCAGCACGAGGAGAAACTTCGTGCCGCCGCGGGCAGATCGGGAGGTGATGACGCGATCCACGGCCGCCTCCGGGTTCGGACGGCGGCGAGCTTAGCGCGTTCGCGCGGGTTTTTCTACTTCTGGTTAATATGCATGCGTGCTGATCGCCTCGTGCTCGATCGCCTCCGCGAGCCGGTCGAGCACCTCCTCGACCAGCGCCTCGTCTTCGGCCTCGACCATGACGCGGATCACGGGTTCGGTGCCCGAGGGCCGGACCACCAGGCGGCCGCGGTCGGCGAGGCGCCGTTCGGCTTCGGCGATGGCCTTGCGGATACCGGGGCGCCCGAGATCGGGGCGGGTTTCGCTGCGCAGGTTGCGCAGGCGTTGGGGCAGCGGAGTGAACGGCCGACCGACCTCGCTCAGCGGCCGCCGCGTGCGCTGCATCACGGCGAGGATCTGGAGTGCGGCGAGCAGCCCATCGCCGGTGGTGGCGAAGTCCGAGAGGATGATGTGTCCCGACGGTTCGCCGCCGAGGTTGAGGCCATGGCTGCGCATGGCCTCGAAGACGTAGCGGTCGCCGACCCGGGTGCGCAGGAGCCTGAGACCGAGCCCCGCGAGGTAGCGCTCGAGGCCGAGGTTCGACATCACGGTCGCCGCCACCGCTCCGCCCGACAGCCGTCCCTGTTCCTGCCATTCGCGGGCGATGAGGGCGAGCATCTGATCGCCGTCCACGAAGTTCCCCTTCTCGTCCACGAGCACGAGGCGGTCGGCATCGCCGTCGAGCGCGATGCCGAGGTCGGCACCCTCTGCGAGGACC
>CAZHHU010000077.1:0-11793 GCA_964532215.1 uncultured Geminicoccaceae bacterium | reverse complement strand
GGCGCGTAGAAGCCGTAGGTGAGCTCGGCCCGTTCCTGCGGCCAGCGGAGCCTGCGGCCGTCTTCCAACCGCCAGTAGAGAGATTCGGCCGCCCGTTCCCGATCGAAGTCGTATGCGAGGGTCACGACAGGGCTCCCGCGGCGCGCAACCGGCAACATCGGCCCGCGATCCGGGCGCACCCCGCCCCGCGGGCGCCTCTGGCCTGCTTACGCCGGCCGCTGCAGGAGATCAACCCTGAGTTGTGCGCCCGCCGTCCGGATCCTCGGCCAGGGCGTCGAGGATCGCCCCCAGCACCAGCGCCGCCGAGCAGGCACCGGGATCGATGTGCTCGAGCCCCCGATCGGGCCGCGCACAGGCGGGACTCCAGCCCGCCTCGAGATCGCGGGTGTGGTGCAGCGCATGCGCCGCCACCGCCACGAGACGGCCGCTGAGCTGCTCGAACCCCTCGTCGGGAGCGGCGCCGAGGAGGCCGTCCGCCACCGGGGCGAGGACATCGAGCAGCGTCTTCGCACCGAGATCGAGCCCGCCCGAGCGGCGCAGGGAATCGATGCCCGCCTGCAGCATCGCGCCGATTGCCGCCGGCGACGGCGCGCCCGGCGAAGCCGCCCGCGCCATGCCGCGCAGCACCGCCCCGTAGGCGGCACCGCCGCCGCCGCCCATCTCCGCTTCCAGCCGCTCACCCATGCGCGCGAGCGCGTCGGCCAGGGGCAGCGCCGCGAGTGCGGTCGCCTCGCGCTCGAGAGCCCCGAGCGCACGGGCGATGTTGGTGCCGTGGTCACCGTCGCCGAGGGCGGCATCGAGCGCGTCGAGCTCCACCCGGCGCTCCTCGAGGGTGCGTGCCACACGGGCGAGAATCTTCGCGAGCGGAACCGCCTTCATGAGAGCCTCCGAGGTCGCTGCCGCCTCCGCCCCGAAGGTGGCGCGGGAGGCGGCCATGCGCGACGGAGCTGCGGCAACGCGACCGGTTCAGGCATCGCTCGCCTGGGGCAGCGGCACGCTCTCGAGCCGGGAGAGAAAGCGCTGGCGCCAGGCCACCACGTCGTGCCGGCGCAGCACGGACATCATGCGCTCCCAGCGATCGCGGCGCTCCTCGACGCTCATCGTGAGGCCTTCGTGGAGGGCTTCCGCCACATGGTGGACGTCGTAGGGGTTGACGACCAGCGCACCGTCGCGGAGGTGGACCGCCGCGCCGGCGAAGCGGGAGAGAATGAGCACCCCCGGATCCTCGGGATCCTGCGCCGCCACATATTCCATCGCCACCAGATTCATGCCGTCGCGAAGCGGCGTGACGAGGCCGATGCGGCTGATGCGGAAGAAACCCATGAGGGCGCGCCGGGTGAAGCTGCGGTTGATGTAGCGCAGCGGCACCCAGTCCGCCTCGCTGTGGACGCCGTTGATGTGCCCGGTCAGCAGTTCGACCGTCTGGCGCAGGTCGAGATATTCGGGCACGCTCTCGCGGCTCGGCGCCGAGATCTGCATGAAGGTGACGCGCCGGCGCTGCGCCGGATAGTCCCTGAGCAGAAGCTCGAAGGCGCGCAGGCGTTCGGGAATGCCCTTGGTGTAGTCGAGCCGGTCGACGCCGATCACGAGATGGCGGCCGGCCAGGGTGGCGGCCACCCGCAGCGCCTGCCGCCGGGCCTCGGCCGAGGTCGCCATGGCGACGACGTCCTCGACGTCGATGCCCACCGGTGCCGCCAGCGCCACGAACTCCCGCCCCATCGCCCGTACCGTGCCGTCGAGCTGCATCTGGCCGCCGAGTTCGAGCTCGACGTATTCGCGGAACTGGCGCAGATCCACCTCGGTCTGAAAGCCCAGCACGTCGTAGCTGCACAGATCCGCCACCAGCTGGCGGTGCCAGGGCATGGTGAGGTACACCTGAGCGGCGGGAAAGGGCGTGTGCAGGAAGAAGCCGAGGCGCACCCGCGCTCCCAGCCGGCGCAGCTCGAATCCCATCGGGATGAGATGGTAGTCGTGGATCCAGACGAGATCCCCGTCCTCGAGCAGCGGCAGGAGGAGCTCGGCGAACTGGAGATTGACGCGGCGGTAGGCCTTGTACCAGTCGTGATCGTAGTTCGCGAGATCGATGCGGTAATGGAACAGCGGCCACAGCGTGCGGTTGGCGAAGCCGCCGTAGTAGGCCTCGAAGTCGCTCTCGCGGAGATCCACGAGCGCGTAGGTGATGCGCCCGGTGCGAAAGACCTTGGCCGCGGTCGGCGTGCGGTGGGTGGTCTCGCCGCTCCAGCCGAACCAGATCCCGCCGGTCCGCTGAAGCGCGGCGAGCACCCCCACGGCGAGCCCGCCCGCGCTCGCGGCCTGACGCATGGTAAGCGGCGTCACCCGGTTGGAGACGACGACCAGCCGAGGCAGATTCCTCACCCTCCTAAACGATCGCCTCCCAGTCGGGGCTGAGCCGCATCGCGCAGTCCACCAGCCCGACATGGGAGTACGTCTGGGGAAAGTTGCCCCAGAGCTCCCGGCTCTGCGGATCGACGTGCTCGGCGAGCAGACCGAGCCGGTTGCGGCAGGCGAGCAGCTCCTCGAACACGCTTACCGCCTCCTCGCGCCGACCGCAGGCGACCAGCGCATCGATATACCAAAATGCGCATACGAGAAAGGCGTTCTCCGGACGGCCGAAGTCGTCCTCGCCGGCGTAGCGGTGGATGAAGGGCCCCTCGCGCAGCTCCTGCTCGATGGCGGCGAGGGTGCCGAGAAAACGCGGGTCCTGCGGCGAGAGGAAGCCCACCTGATGCATGAGCAGCAGGCTCGCATCGAGATCCTCGCCGTCGAAGCTCGCGACGAAGCAGCCCCGTTTCTCGTTCCAGGCGCGCGCCTCGATCGTCCGGCGGATCGCCGCCGCCCGCGCCGCCCAGTGGCGCCGTTGTTCCTCGAGGCCGAGATGCCCGGCGATGCGCGCGAGGCGGTCGCAGGCCGCCCAGCACATGACGCTCGAGTGGGTATGGACCCGGGCACGGGTGCGGAATTCCCACAGCCCCGCATCCGGCGCGGCGTGGTACTCCCACGCCTTTTCGCCGAGGCGCTCGAGGATGTGGAACAGCCGCCTTCCCGCCGGGCGCCCCAGCCGGCGATCATAGAAGGCCTGGGTGACCGCGAGCACCACCGAGCCGTAGCCGTCGTGCTGGTCGTGCTCATAGGCCTGATTGCCCACGCGCACCGGGCGGTTGCCGCGGTAGCCGGCGAGATGGTCGAGCGTGCGTTCGGCGAGCTTGGGTTCGAGGCCGATGCCGTAGACGGGCTGGAGATAGCCGTCGGGACTGTTGGAGACGATGTTCGTGAGATACTCGAGGTAGTCCTCCATCGTCTCGATGTAGCCGAGGCGATTGAGGGCGCGCACGACGAACAGCGCATCCCGCAGCCAGCAGTAGCGATAATCCCAGTTGCGGCCCGAGCCATCGATCTCCGGGATCGAGGTCGTGGGCGCGGCGATGATCGCGCCGGTCTCCTCGAAGCTGCACAGCTTGAGGGTGATCGCCGAGCGGATGACCGCATCCTGCCAGCCGAAGGGCGTGTGCAGCCGCCGGGTGAGCTGGCGCCAGTACGCTACCGTCTGCTCGAGGAAGTCGCGGCCGGTCTCGGCCACGCCGGTGCGCAGGCTTTCGTCCGGACCGAAGACGAAGGTCAGGGGGCGCTCGAGATGGAAGGCGGTCTCGTCGACGAGATAGGTCAGCGGCGCATCGGTCGTAAGCCGCACCGAGACGGTGTCGTCGACGAAGCGGATGTGGTTGCTGCCCCGCGTCATCAAGGGCCGGGTGGCGCCGTAGGCGAAGGTCGGGCGCAGGCGGATGCGGATGCGCGGTGCCTCGCCGAAGGGCGTGATGCAGCGGACGATCATCGTCGGCCGGAACATCCGCCCGAACTGCTCGAAGCGCGGGCAGAAGTCGAGGATCTCGATGCCGGCGCCGCGACGGTCGACGAGCCGGGTGCGGAGTACCGCCGTGTTTTCGATGTAGCTCTGCTCGGCGTGCGCGAAATCGAGCAGCAGGACGTCGAAGAAGCCCCGCTCGCCCCCGTGATCGACGAGGCGGCAGAAGATGGGATCACCGTCGAAGCGGGGGAAGCAGGACCAGACGATGCGCCCGCGGGCATCGACGAGGGCGCTCACCGTGCAGTTGCCGATGAGACCGAGCTCGAGGCTTTCGGGTTCGCTTCGCTCGTCCATGCGTCGGCTCACCGTGGAGCGGATCTCACAGCTCAGCATGCGTCGTGATCCTCAACATCCCGTTAACCGCAGCCGCCCGCCGCCGCTTGCCGCGCCATCCGCCCGCCCTTACCTGTTGCCGGACGGACGGCGGATGAGGGCGCATGCCATGCGCGAAGACGGAATGCACTGCCACTGTCTGCTCGCGGACCGTGCCATCGCGGAACTCGAGGGCCCGGATGTGCGCAAATTCCTCCAGGGTCTGGTCACGGTCGATATATCGAAGCTCGGGCCCGAGAGAAGCCTCTACGGCGCCCTGCTCACGCCCCAGGGAAAGATCCTGTTCGATTTCTTCCTGAGCGCGCCCGGAGAGGAGCGGATTCTCCTCGATGTCGAGGCTTCGCGGCAGAATGAGCTCATCCAGCGGCTGTCGATGTACCGCCTGCGAAGCCGCGTCGCGATCCGAGCGCGCGCGGAGGGCTGGTGCGTGGTCGCCTTTCCCGGGGCACGACCCGCGGCATTCGACCTGCCCGAACGCCGCGGAGCGGTGAGATCCCTCGCCGGCGGGATGCTCCTCGTCGATCCGCGCCTTGCCGCGCTCGGCCTGCGCTGGATCGGACCGCGGGAGCGCCTTGCGGAAGTGCTCGCGGTCATCGGCGGCGAGGAAGCGGCACCCGAGACCTATCTGCGGCTGCGTCTGCGCCAGGGCGTCGCCGAAGGCAGCGCCGAGATGCCCCCCGGCCGCGCGCTGCCGCTCGAATACAATTTCGAGGCCCTGGATGCGGTCGACTTCGCCAAGGGATGCTTCGTGGGTCAGGAAGTTACCGCCCGCATGCACTATCGCGCACGCCCCAGGAAACGCCTGCTGCCGGTGCAGCTCGAGGGCAGGGCGGCGCCCGGCATGGTCGTCGCCACCGCCGAAGGCCGCGACGCGGGAGAGCTGCGTGCGGTGCACGACACGCTCGGCCTCGCCCTGCTGCGCCTCGAGCTTCTCGCCCGGCCGCAAAGCCATCCCCTCGAATGCGACGGCGCGCGGGTCCTGCCCTCCTGGCCGCAATGGCTCGAGGTGGAGGAAAAAAATCCTTTACAACAGGTCTCCGATCGCATATAGAGGAGGTGCAGCGAACGAGAGGCTCCTTCCAACCTCGCCATCGCTCGCTTCTCCTCCCTCCCGCCTCGCTCCTCCTCGCCGCCGCCGCCCGTCCCCGGACGGGCGGCGGCCCCCTTCAGCCGGCCTGAAAGCGTGCCTCGAAGCGCCGCGCGAAGAGCGCAAAGCGCCGGAAGGGCGAGGCATCCTCGGGCCCCGCGGCGATGAGCCCCCGATGCAGCGCCTGCAGACCGAAGCGGCCGTAGGCTTCACGTATGGAGCGCTCGAGCCACATCCGTGCCGCCTCCTCGCGGCGGGCGGCGAGGGCGCCGCTCCGGCGGCGGGCGCGGATCATGTCCTCGAGGGCGGCCACCACCTCCTGCGGCCCCGCATCGCCGAGGGCCGAGACGGAAAGCACCGGAGCTCTGCGGACCACGAGGCCGGAGGCGAGGGCGGCTTCGAGCTCGCGCCGGGTGCGCGCCGCCGGCGCGCCGAGATCGGCCTTGGTCACCACGAACAGATCCGGCAGCTCGAGGACCCCCGCCTTCATGAACTGCAGCAGATCGCCGGCGGCCGGCTGCAGGGCGAGGAGAACGAGATCGGCCGCGGCTCTGATCTCGGTCTCGCTCTGGCCGACCCCGACCGTTTCGATGATCACGCGGTCGAACAGTGCCGAGAGCAGGAGGCCCGCCGCAGTCGAAAGTTCCGACAGGCCGCCGAGGCGGTCGCCCGCGGCCAGCGAGCGCGTGAAGATTCCGGGATCCTCCGGATCGAGGTCGAAGCGGGCGCGGTCGCCCAGAAGCGCGCCACCGGTGCGCGTCGAGGTGGGATCGACGGCCAGCACCGCAACCGTCGCGCCGCGCCGCCGCCAGATGCGGCAGAGTGCCGAGACGAGCGTCGATTTGCCCACGCCGGGCGGGCCGGTGACGCCGAGCACGATGCCGCGGCGGGCGGCGAGGGCGGCATCGAGCAGGGCCAGCGTCGCCTCTTCCGCCGGTGCCGCCTCCAGGGCCGCGAGCGCCCGCGCGAGTGCGCGTTTGCCGCCCTTTCTCAGGCGGTCGAGGGGATCGCCGCCCGGCTCCTGCATGCGCGCCTGTGCCGGATCGCCGCCTGCGCCGCCGCGAGCCGCGCGATGGGTACGCGGTAGGGCGAGCAGGAAACGTAATCGAGCCCGATCTGCTCGCAGAAGGCGATGGAGTCCGGATCGCCGCCGTGCTCGCCGCAGATGCCGAGCTTGAGCGACGGCCGGCTGCGGCGGCCGCGCTCGGCTGCGAGCCGCACGAGCTCCCCGACCCCTTCGACATCGAGGCTCTGGAACGGATCGCGATCGAAGATGCCGGCCCGCTTGTAGGCGTCGAGGAACTTCCCGGCATCGTCGCGGGAGATGCCGAGGGTCATCTGGGTGAGATCGTTGGTGCCGAAGCTGAAGAAATCGGCGTGCTCGGCCACCGCCCCGGCCCTCAGCGCCGCCCGCGGCAGTTCGATCATGGTGCCGATGAGATAGCGCAGCCTTTCGCCCGTCTCCTCCTCGACCCGGGCCGCCACCTCCTCGATCCGCCGGCGCAGGAGCTCGAGCTCGCGCGCGCTCGCGATCAGCGGAATCATGATCTCGGGCTCCACCTCCTGGCCCCGTCGCCTGAGCTCGACCGCCGCCTCGAAGATGGCGCGCGCCTGCATCTCGTAGATCTCGGGATAGACGATGCCGAGGCGGCAGCCCCTGAGCCCGAGCATGGGATTGGCTTCGCGCAGATCGGCGAGCCGGCGCCGCAGGATGCGCGGATCGAAGCCGCCGCTCTTCGCCACCGCCTCGATCTCCTCCTCCTCGAAGGGAAGGAATTCGTGCAGCGGCGGATCGAGAAGGCGGATGGTCACCGGCCGCGATCCCATGATCGCGAACAGCTCGACGAAATCCGCCCGCTGCATCGGCAGGATCTTGGCCAGCGCGCGCTTTCTCCCCTCGGAATCATTGGCCAGGATCATCTCGCGCATGGCGAGGATGCGGCCGTCCTGGAAGAACATGTGCTCGGTGCGGCAGAGGCCGATTCCCTCCGCTCCGAAGCGCACCGCCGTGCGTGCGTCGGTCGGGGTCTCGGCGTTGGTGCGTACGCGCAGCCGCCGCACCCCGTCGGCCCACTCCATGAGCGTCGCGAATTCGCCCGAAAGCTGTGGATCGACCGTGGGCACGCGGCCGAGCATGACCTGCCCGGTGGCGCCGTCGATGGTGATGATGTCGCCCTGCCGCACGACCGTCCCGCCGACGCTGAACTGCCGCCGCTCGTAGTCGATGACGATGTCGCCGGCACCGCACACGCAGGGCTTGCCCATGCCGCGCGCGACGACCGCGGCGTGGCTGGTCATGCCGCCGCGCGAGGTGAGGATGCCCCGCGCCGCGTGCATGCCGTGGATGTCCTCGGGCGAGGTCTCGACGCGCACGAGGATGACCTCCTCGCCCGCCTGTGCGCGGCGCTCCGCATCGTCGGCGCTGAACACGACCCGGCCGGAGGCGGCACCCGGGCTTGCGGGCAGCCCGCGGGCCAGCACCTGGCGCTCGGCCCCGGGATCCAGCGTGGGGTGGAGCAGCTGTTCCAGCGACGCCGCATCGACGCGCAGGATCGCCTCCTCGCGGTCGATGAGCCCTTCGCCCGCCATGTCGACGGCGATCCGGAGCGCCGCCTGGGCGGTCCGCTTGCCCGTCCGCGTCTGGAGCAGAAAGAGGCGGCCGCGCTCGATGGTGAACTCGATGTCCTGCATGTCGCGGTAATGCCGCTCCAGGGTCTCGAACACCCGTGCGAGCTCGGCGAAGGTCTCCGGCATCAGCTCCTCGAGGGAGCTTCCCGCGACACCGCTCGCCTCGGCCATGGCACGGGTGAGCGGCTGCGGGGTGCGGATGCCGGCGACGACATCCTCGCCCTGGGCGTTGACGAGAAATTCGCCGTAGTACTCCCTGGCGCCGGTCGACGGATTGCGGGTGAAGGCGACCCCGGTGGCGCAGTCCTCGCCCAGATTGCCGAACACCATCGACTGCACGGTCACCGCCGTCCCCATCTCGTCCGAAATGTGGTGGAGGCGGCGGTAGGTGACGGCGCGGGGGTTCATCCAGGAACCGAAGACGGCACCGATCGCGCCCCACAGCTGGGCCCGCACGTCCTGCGGAAACGGGTCGCCCACCTCCCGTTCGACGATCATCTTGTAGGCCGCGACCAGCTCCTCGAGCGCCTCCGCGGTCAGTTCGGTATCGAAGCGGACGCGGTTGCGCTGCTTGAGCTCCTTGAGCGTCTCCTCGAACACATAGTGATCGATTCCGAGGACCACGTCCCCGTACATCTGGATGAAGCGCCGGTAGCTGTCGAAGGCGAAGCGGCGATTGCCGCTCACGCGGGCGAGGCCCTCGACGGTCTCGTCGTTGAGGCCGAGGTTGAGCACCGTGTCCATCATTCCCGGCATGGACACCGGCGCACCCGAGCGTACGGAGACGAGAAGCGGATGGTGGGGATCGCCGAAGCGGCGCTCCCGCACCTGCTCGAGCCACGCCAGTGCGGCCGCGACCTCCTCCTCGAGCCCCTCGGGATAGCTGCGGTCGTTGGCGTAGAAATGGCTGCACACCTCGGTGGTGATGGTGAAGCCGGGCGGCACCGGCAGCCCCACCGCAGCCATCTCGGCGAGATTCGCCCCCTTGCCGCCGAGCAGCCGGCGCATCTCCGCCCGACCCTCGGCCACGCCACCGCCGAAGCGGTACACCCATTTCCTCATCGCCATCACCTATCTGCCGCTTCCGCCCTCCGGCCCGCCTTCCTCGACCCGCGAGAAGTCGGCGATCCTCTCGAACACCGAGCGTAGCGCGCTCAGCATGAACAGCCGGTTAACGCGAAGCCGTGCGTCCTCGACGTTGACCCGTACGTGATCGAAGAAGGCGTCGACGACATCCCGAAGGGCCGCAAGCGCCCGCATCGCCCCCTCGAAGTCCTCTTCCCGGAGTGCGGCGTCGATGCGCGCGCGGGCCGCGGCGAGCGCCTCGTAGAGGGCGCGCTCCTCTGGGTCGGCGATCAGCCCGGGGTCGGGATCGCCTTCGTAGCTGCGACCGTCGCGCCGCTCCTCGATGGCGACGATGTTGCGCGCACGCCGATAGGCAGTGAGCAGATCGGCGCCCGCTTCGCTCGCGAGAAAGCGCTGCAGCGCCCGCACCCGCGCCACGAGCCGGAGGAGATCGTCCTCGGCGAAGGGGACGCGCGCGGCGGCGATGAGATCGTGGCGCACCCCTTCCGCCCGCAGCAGGACCTCGATGCGGTCCGCGAGGAAGGAGAGCAGTTCCTCCACCACCGCCTCGCGATCCCGCGTGGCGAAGCGCTCCCCATAGGCTTCGAGCGCCCCCTGCAGGAGGGAGCGGAGCGGCAGGCGGAGCCCGTTCTCGAGCACGAGGCGGACGACGCCGAGGGCGGCGCGGCGCAGCGCGAAGGGATCCTTGGAGCCGCTCGGGCGGATGCCGGCGGCGAAGAAGCCCGCGAGGGTGTCGATCCGGTCCGCGAGGGCGAGTGCCACCGAGACCGGTGCCCGCGGACATGCGTCCTCGGGCCCCTGCGGGCGGTAGTGCTCCGCGATCGCCTGCGCGACTTCCGGCGCCTCGCCCTGTTCGCGGGCATAGTGCCCGCCCATCACCCCCTGAAGTTCGGGAAATTCGCCCACCATGCCGGTGACGAGATCGCATTTCGCAAGCCGCGCCGCCCGCCGGGCGAGCGCCGCGTCTGCGCCGGGCACGCGCGGCGCCACTTCCGCGGCGAGCCGCTCGAGCCGCGCCACCTTCTCCGCCATCGTGCCGAGCCGGGCGTGAAAGATCACCCGCTCGAGCTTCGGCAGCCGCTCCTCGAGCGGCAGCCTGCGATCGCTGTCCCAGAAATAGCGGGCATCCCAGAGACGCGCGCGCAGCACCCGCTCGTTGCCGGCGGTGATCGCGCGGCCGCCGTCGCGGGCCTCGATATTGGCGACGAACAGAAAGCGCGGCGCGAGCCGTCCCTCGCCGTCGCGCACGGCGAGATAGCGCTGGTGATGCCGCATCGCGGTGACGAGGACTTCGGCCGGCAGGCGCATGAAATCCGGATCGATCGCCCCCGCAAGGACCACCGGCCATTCCACGAGCCCGGCAAGCTCGGCGACGAGTTCCTCATCGGGGACGAGCTCGAGCCCCTCCGCCCGGCAGTGGGCTTCGGCCTGCTCGCGGATCAGCCGGGCGCGTTCCCCGGGATCGAGGATCACCCGCGCGCGGCGCAGCTTCGTCTCGTAATCGGCGAAATCGGAAACCGGCACCGGCTCCGGGGCGTGGAAACGGTGGCCCCGGGTGCTCCTGCCGCTCGCGAGCGGCCCGAACCGGAAGGGGACGACCTCACCGTCGAAGAGACACAGGATGCCGTGCAGCGGACGCACCCAGCGCAGCTCTCCCTCGCCCCAGCGCATGGCCTTCGGCCAGGGAAAGCCCGCGAGCAGACCGGGAAGGAAGTCGGCGAGCACCTCGGGGGTCGGACGCCCGGGCTCGCGGATGATCGCGTAGAGAAAACGGCCGCGCCGTTCCTCCCGCTCCTCGAGCGTGAATGCGAGCCCTTCGAGGCTGCGCAGAAAGCCTTCGCGGGCGCGCTCCGGCGCATCCGCGCGCGGCCCCCGCCGCTCCACCGTGCGATCCGGCTGGCGCGCAGGCAGTCCGTCGACGACGGCCACGAGCCGCCGCGGCGTGGTGAAGCTGCGGATGGCGGTGAAAGCGAGCCCCCGGCTTGCGAGCGCCTCGGCCAGAAGGCGGCGCAGCTCCGCGCGCGCATGCCCCTGCATGCCCGCCGGGATCTCCTCCGAGAGGAGCTCGAGCAGCAGCTCACCCACGGCGCCGTCCCAGACGATGCCAGCGCTTCCCCGGTACGCACGCGCGCGGAGCTTCCGCGGCACGCAAGCCCGCAGCGAAGGGAGAAGACGACCGCCGTTCCTGCACCAGTCCCGCCGCGCTGTCGATGCGAATTTTGTGCGGTGCGGAAAGGGTACGGGGGCGGTCGACGCCGGTCAAGGCGGGCAGGGCGTGCGGTCGCGCCCCGCCGGCTCAGACCTCCACGCCGCGCGATCGCAGCCAGGCCTCGGCACAGGCGCGGGCGAGCGCCCGCACCCGGGCGATATAGGCCTGCCGTTCCATGGGGCTGATGACGCCGCGCGCGTCGAGCAGGTTGAAAAGGTGGCTCGCCTTGAGGCACTGGTCGTAGGCGGGCAGCACGAGGCCGTGTTCGAGGATGTGCCGGCATTCGTGCTCGGCATCCTCGAAATGCCGGAACAGCATGTCCGTATCCGCGACCTCGAAGTTGTAGCGGGAATACTCCCGCTCCCCCTGGAGGTAGACCTCGCCGTAGGTCACCCCGCGGCCGTTCCAGTCGAGATCGAACACGTTCTCCACGCCCTGGACGTACATGGCGAGCCGTTCGAGCCCATAGGTGAGCTCACCGCTCACCGGTCGGCAGTCGATCCCGCCCACCTGCTGGAAGTAGGTGAACTGCGAGACCTCCATGCCGTCGCACCAGACCTCCCAGCC
>CAZHHU010000076.1:0-12062 GCA_964532215.1 uncultured Geminicoccaceae bacterium | reverse complement strand
CTCAGGCGAGCAGCAGCCATAGCCCGGAGGCGAGGAGCGCCGCCATCCACAACAGATCGAGGTTGATCCAGCCGCGGCGCAGAACGGCGACGCCGAGCCAGCCGTACACGGCGAGGGCGACCGCGGTGGTGACCACGGCCATGGCCGCCATGTGCACGCCTACCGCGGCGAGGCCCAGGGACAGGCCGGCGCCGGGGGGAATACCCGCCGCTGTGGCGCTGCAGAGAGGCAGCAGCACGGGCAGAAGCATGAGGCCCGCGCCATGCGCCGCCGCCATGCCCGCAGACCAGGTGAACAGCCCGACGAGCCCGCTCGTGAGGCCGACGCGCAGGCGGTGGCGATGGCCCCAGCGCCAATGATAACCGGCCCAGAGGATGAGCAGCAGCCCGGCAACGGTGGCAAGGCCGCGCGGGGCCAGCAGCGTGCCGAAGAGGAGGAACAGGGCCACGGTCGCCGCCACCGTGGCCATGTGCCCGAGGACGAGCGCCGGGAGGGCGAGGAGAAGGGCGGAGATGCGGCCGCGGTGGATGCCGAGTGCGACCGCGAACAGCCACCCCATGGCGGGGTTGAGGCCATGGAAGGCCCCGAGACCCGCGAGCAGAAGCCAGGGCCTCAGATCTTCCACGGCCTCTCCGTGGCGGCCGGCTTCACGGGAAGCAGTAGGAATCGGAGGAGGCGTCGCCGCCCTGCAGCCGGACCTGATGCGGCCGGTGGGTGTCCGGCCAGGAGATGAAGAAGCGCTCGTCCCAGCTGAGACCGCCGCCGTCCACATCCGCCTCGGCCTTGACCATCCAGCCGCGGATGCCGTCCGGGTAGAACTGCTCGTCGATCACGCCGTAGAGCGAGTTCGTGAAGTAGATGCGCCGGCCGTCGCGGCTCACCTCGACCATCTGCGGGCCGCCGTTGAGGGGCTCTCCCCCGGCGGCCGGATGCGAGGCGCGGGATGCGATGCCGCCGATGCGAAGTCTGCCCGTGAGCTTGGGTGCGAAGGGATCGGAGACGTCGTACTGGAGGAAATCCCCCGTCCCCCAGCAGGAGACGTAGAGAAAGCGATCGTCCACCGAAAGGTCGATATCGGTCACGAGCGGCGGCACCGCCGCGAAGGGCTGGAGCATCGGCGGCAGCTTTTCGGGATCGGCCGGCTCGGCCGGAATGGTGATGACCTTGCGCACCGCCCAGCGCTCGCCGTCGCGGTACCAGACCCAGATCGAGGAGGAGAGATCCTCGAGACTGAGTACGCAGTTCACGAAGCCGTAGGCCTTGGTGGGGTCGTGCGCGGGCCGGAGTTCGAACACCAGCTGCGAGGTATCGCCGAAGTCGATCTCCTGCATGTGCCGGCGGCGGCGCATGTCCCAGAAGTGAAGCCGTCTTCCGTACTTCGCGGCGAGGAGCAGCTCGGGGATGAGGCCGTTTTCGAACATCTCCGGCGTGCCCCACTCGCTCGAGATCACCGTGTCGTAGCCGAGATGCCACCAGAAGTCGTAGGCGAAACGCTGCGGCCCGCGGTCCACCTCCCAGCGCCCGAGCACCTCGAAGGTGACGGGATCGATCAGGAACACGCCCCCGGGACCGCCGCCGTTCCCATTGCCCAGCGCGCTCACATAGATACCCTCGGGACCGCAGTGCACCGTGTGCGGGCGCGAGTATCCCGCCCGCTCCCGGATCTCGTCGGGCTCGATGACGCGGACGATCTGCGGCGAGCGGGGGTCGGGCCGCGTGTCGAGAATGTGGATGCGCGAGGATCGCAGGCCGGGCACGACGAGGTAGCGCCGCTCCATGTGGGGATGGGGTGCGTGCGGACACAGGCAGGAGCTGCAGGCGTTCCACCCGAAGTGGTGGAGTTCGTCGCCGCACTGCGTCATCTCGGTGCCGCCGACGATCTGCCCGTAGCTCGACGATTCGGGGTCGACATCGACGACGGCGAGCACATCCGGACGTCTGCGGCTCGGATCGAAGGCGGCGACATAGGCGAGCTTTTCGGGTGGCGCCTTGGTCGCCAGCCGCGGGGAAGGATAGAAGGTGGGATCGGGCTGCAGTGCCGGCATGGTCGAAGGCCCCCCTTGCTGCATTATGCTCGTCGGAGTCGGGGCAGCATTAGCCTGCCCGGCGGCGCGGGGTCAATGGCCGGAGCGTTCGGGCGCAGGGGGCCTGCCATGCTCGTAGAGGACGAGATGCCAGCTGCCGCGGCGGTGATCGTAGCGCACGATATATCGGCGGCCTTCGCGGTCCCGCAGTCGGAAATAGTCGTGATCGGCGCCCGGCCAGTGGTCCGTCACCTCGGCGATGTCGATGTCGCGGATGCCGAGCCTGAGACGTCGCGGCCGACCCTCGTCGTCGGTCTCGACCGCGAGCGTGAAGGGTTCCTCATCCATGACGGGCCGCTGCGAGCCAGCGCAGGAACCAGTCGCGGGCGAGTTCGACCACGCGCTCGAGGGTTCCCGGTTCCTCGAACAGATGTCCTGCGCCGGGCACGATCTGGAGTTCCACCTCGCAGCGCATCTGCCCCATGGCGAACTCGTTGAGCTCGATCACCGGCTCGTCGTTGCCGCCGACGATGAGAAGCGTCGGCGCGCGCACGAGTGCGAGCGCCTCGCGGGCGAGATCGGGACGTCCGCCGCGGGAGACGACGGCCGCGACCTGTTCCGGCTCGCGCGCGGCGGCGACGAGTGCCGCTGCCGCACCGGTGCTCGCCCCGAAGTAGCCGAAGGCGAGGCTGGCGATCTCTTCCTGCTCGCGGGCCCAGTGCGTGGCTTCGAGCAGGCGGCCGGCGAGCAGCGGGATGTCGAAGACCCTGCGCCGGTCGGCGCTCTCCTCGGGGCTCAGGAGATCGAACAGCAGCGTCGCGAGGCCGGCCCGCCGCAGTTCCCGGGCGACGAAGTTGTTGCGCGGGCTGAAACGCGAGGACCCGCTGCCGTGCGCGAACAGCACGAGCCCCCTGGGCGCCTCGGGGATGCCGAGAAACGCCCCGAGCCGATGCGGCCCGATCTGCAGCTCCCGGATCGTTTCGCGCGCTTCCATGGCAGCCCTCCTCCCCACCTGTTCTCTATGTGGGGCCGTCGCCCCCGCTCCCCAACAGCCCCGCGCCGCCGCCGGCGGAAGGGGAGGGAGTGCTGAGCCCGTAGTGGCGGCGGATGTGGTCCCAGGCCTCCTCGGCGGTCTCGACGAAGCGGAAGATCTCGACGTCTTCGGGGTCGATCATCCCTTCGTCGACCATGGCCTCGAAGTCGACGACCCGGCGCCAGTAGGTCTCGTCGAACAGCAGGATGGGCAGCGGGCGGACCTTGCCCGACTGCACGAGGCAGAGGGTCTCGAACAGTTCGTCCATCGTTCCATAACCACCCGGGAAGATCACGAGCCCGCGCGCCCGCATGAGGAAATGCATCTTGCGGAGGGCGAAATAGTGGAACTGGAAGCAGAGCTCCGGCGTGATGTAGGGGTTCGGGATCTGCTCGTGGGGCAGCGTGATGTTGAGACCGATGCTGCGCGCGCCGACCTCATGCGCGCCCCGGTTCGCCGCTTCCATGATGCCCGGTCCGCCACCGGTCATGACCACGAAACGCCGTGGCCCGTCGAGCTGTCCCGCCTGGGAGACGATGCGGGCGAAGCGGCGCGCCTCCTCGTACCAGCGCGTGTGGGCGAGCCGCCGCTCGGCGGCCTTCGCCTTGCGTCTGAGGCGCGGGTTGTCGGGGTCGGCGGCGAGTGCCCGGCGGGCGGCTTCGAGCTTGGCCTGGGCGGTCTCGGGCGAAGGTACGCGCGAGGAACCGAAGATCACGAGCGTACTCTCGATCTCGTGCTCCTGGAGCAGCAGCTCCGGCTTCAGCAGTTCGAGCTGGAGGCGCACCGGCCGCAGCTCGTCGCGGAGCAGGAACTCCGCGTCGGCGAAGGCGAGACGGTAGCTCGGCGAGCGGGTCTGCGGCGTCTCGACGATGCGCTCGGAGCGCTCGAGGTCTTCGCGCGCACTCGGCAGATGGAGGTGATCGGGCCCCTTGTCCATGGCTGTCCTCTCCCTCTGGGCGCGATCCGGCGCCCGGCGCGGCAAGCTTAGCGCAGCGGGGGGATGCTGCTACAAGGCGCCGGCGAGCGGTTCGGAGAGCGCCCATGATCCCGCGTTACAGCAGGCCGGCGATGGCCGCCCTGTTCTCGCCCACAGCCAGGCTCGAGCGCTGGCTCGAGGTCGAGCTCGCCGTCGCCGAGGCCATGGCCGAACTCGGGCTTCTGCCGCAGGAACCCGTAACCCGCCTGCGTCGCGCCGCCGAGCGGGAACGGGAGCGGCTTCTGGACGTGAAGCGGGTCGAGGAGATCGAGGCGACGACCCGGCACGACGTGATCGCCTTCCTGACCCATGTCGAGGAGGTCCTGGGGGCGGATGCGCGCCTGCTGCATCTCGGACTGACCTCCTCGGATCTCCTCGATACGAGCCTCGCGATCCAGCTGCAGCGCGCGCTCGAACTCCTGCTCGAGGGGGTCGACCGCCTTCTCCGCGCGCTCGAGCGCCGGGCGCGGGAGCACCAGTACACGCTGTGCATCGGCCGCAGCCACGGCGTCCACGCCGAGCCCACCACCTTCGGCCTCAAGCTCGCCGGTCACTACGCCGAGTTCCGACGCAACCGCGAGCGGCTCCTCCACGCACGCCGCGAGCTTGCGGTATGCAAGATCTCGGGTGCGGTCGGCACCTATGCGAACATCGATCCCCGGGTCGAGGCGCGGGTGGCCGAGCGCTTCGGGCTCAGGCCGGAGACGGTGGCAACCCAGGTCGTGCCACGCGACCGGCACGCCGTCCTCCACGCGACGCTCGCGCTCATCGCCGCCGCGATCGAGCGCCTCGCGGTCGAGATCCGCCACCTCCAGCGCACCGAGGTGCGCGAGGTGGAGGAACCGTTCGCGGCCGGGCAGAAGGGAAGCTCGGCCATGCCGCACAAGCGCAATCCCATCCTGAGCGAGAACCTTACCGGCCTCTCGCGCATGATCCGGGCCACCCTCGATGCCGCGCTCGAGAATGTCGTGCTCTGGCACGAGCGCGACATCTCGCACAGTTCGGTGGAGCGCATGTTCCTGCCGGATGCGCTCGTGCTCACGGACTTCGCCCTCCATCGCTGCGCCGGGCTGATCGAGGGGCTGGTCGTGTATCCCGAGCGCATGCGGCGCAACCTCGAGCTCACCCACGGCCTCGTCTTTTCGCAGCGCGTCCTCCTCGCCCTCACCGAGGCGGGCATGCCGCGTCAGCGTGCCTACGAGCTCGTCCAGAAGCATGCCATGCGCGCGTGGGAGGAGGGACGGTCGTTCCGGACGCTTCTCGAATCCGATCCCGAGATCCTCGCCCGGCTCGATCGCGCACAACTCGCTGCGCTGTTCGATCTCGACTACCACACCCGCCATGTCGGGCTCATTTTCGAGCGCGTCTTCGCAGCGCGTTAGGGAAATGCTAAGCTTGCCAGGTTCAGCTGTCGCCGGTCACGGGAGTTGCGGGATGAAGTCGCTCGCTCTCGCCGCGCTTCTGCTCCTTGCGCTCGTCCCGAGCGCTGCCCGTGCCGGCGTATTGTTCGAAGGGCGCCTCGAGGGTACGGCGATTCGGGGCGAGTTCGGCGCCGGGGCCGCGCGGGTGCGCCTCGTCGTGGGTGATCGGAGCTATCTCGTGGATGTGCCCACGGGACGCATCTACGCGCTCGCGGCGGGTCGTGTGCGCCGTCTCGACGCGGAGGACCGCGGTCTGCCGCTCGAGGGTTTCCGGCTCGAGCGCTGGTACGAGGGGCCGCGCGTTGCCGGCTATGCGAGCAGCTACCATGTGCTGCGGCGTGGTACGGCCATCTGCGCCGAGGTGCTGGCGAGCCGCTGGATGGGGCGGATGCTCGCACCACTTGTGCGCGCGATCGCCCTCCTGCAGGAGGTCGATCCCGCAATCCGCCCGAGAGCCCGCGGCCGCTGCGGGGCCATCCCGTTCGAGGTCTATGCCCGAAGCGGCTTTCCGCTCATGGCGGGGTGGCAGGACGAAGCGGTGTTCGTGACCGAGCGGCTGCGTTTCGATCATCCGCTGCCGCGGCACGCGCTCGGCCTTCCCGGGGAGCGCTGAGGCGGGCGCGGCACATCGGGGCGAGGTGGGAGAGAGATTGTCGTGAGCGAAATTCGGACCGTCTGCGTGTTCTGCGGCTCCCGTCTCGGTCGTCATTCCGCGTTCGCGGATGCGGCCGCCGAGCTCGGCCGCGTGTTCGGCCGGGCGGGACTGCGGCTCGTCTATGGAGGCGGCGAGGTCGGTCTCATGGGCGTGCTCGCGAGCGCCGCGCTCGCGGCGGGCGGCGAGGTCGTGGGCTACATTCCAGAGCGGCTGCTCGAGCGCGAGGTGGCCAAGCGCGACATTCAGGCGCTCGTGGTCACGCGCACCATGTTCGAGCGCAAGGAGCGCATGATCCGCGATGCGGACGCCTTCGTCGCTCTCCCCGGCGGCTTCGGCACCCTCGACGAGCTGCTCGAGGTCCTCACCCTCAAGCAGCTCGGTTACCACCACAAACCGATCCTGCTGTTCGAGGTCGACGGTTTCTGGAAACCCTGCCTCGCCTTTTTCGACTCCCTGATCCGGCAGGGGTTCGCCGGACCGGAGACGCGCGAACTGTTCGCGCTCGTCGAGGACCCCGAAGAAGTGCTCGAGCGGCTCGGGCGCGGCCGTGCGGTGGAGGTGGCGGCGAAATGAACCTCATGCCTGAGCGGCGGGCGGCGTCCCCCCGGCCGCGGCCCGCCGCGCCATGCGACGGCGGTGAAGCGAAAGGAAGTCGATCGGCCCCAGCAGAAGCGGCGGAAAGCCGCCCTCGGCGGTGAGATCGGCGATGAGGCGGCGGGCGAAGGGAAAGAGCAGCCGCGGCCCCTCCACCATGAGCAGATCGCCCGCCTCGCTCGCCGGCACGTTCTCGAGCGCGAACAGACCGCCATATGCGAGCTCGAGCAGGAACACGGGCCGGTCCTCGAGTTTCGCCTCGACCACGAGCTCGAGGATGATTTCCTGCTGGCCGCGACCCTTTTCCTCCCCGCGCACGTCGACCCGGACCTGGATTTCGGGGCGCTGGCCGGGCTGCGCAAAGGCGGCCGGTCCCTGCGGGTTTTCGAAGGAAAGGTCCTTGACGTACTGGGCCAGGATCGCGAGCCGGGGCGTCCCGCCCTGTGCGGCCGCGCCGCCGGCCTCGCCGTTGCCCTGCTTCGTACCTTCGTCCTGGGCGTCGGTCATGGTGAAGGGTCTCCCGGTTCGAGGAAGCGGGCCCACTCCAAGCGCAGAACCTCGGCGTTGTCGAGTCGCCGTCCGAGCAGCATGCGCAGAAAGCCCCAGTGGGAAACCACGGCCAGCGGTCGCGGCCAGTCGCGGTGGCGGGCGCGCGCACGGAAGGCGCGGCAGCGCGCAGCCACGCTCTCGTCGCTCTCGACCTGCCGACTCCACCAGATCTCGGGCAGTCCGTCGAAACGGAAGGCCGGCCACTGCGCACGGAGCAGAGAGGCCGGGGTGCCGAGATCGCAGGAGAAGGCGACGCGCTCGCGCACAAGCGGTTCCACCTCGACCGGGATCGCGAGCCGGTCGCGGATGATGTGCGCGGTCTCGAGCGCGCGGCGGTAGGGGCTCACGAGAAGGTGACGCACACCCGCCCGGTGCAGCGCCACCGCGAGCTCCTCCGCCTGCTTGCGGCCGCGCGGGGTGAGCGGCGGATCCGGCAGCCCGGGATCGATGCGGGTCGGCGAGAAGCGGGCGTTCCATTCCGACTCCGCGTGGCGCAGGAAGAGGATCATCGCCGTCCCCAGCCGCGTCCCGGCGGCGGCATCTCCCCGTCGTCGAGGACCTCGTAGGGAAGCTCGATCTCCCCCGGCGGTGCGCGATGCAGCCCTTCTTCCACGCCGGGCGCGATGCGGCGGCGCAGGAAGTCGTAGAGCGCATGCCGCACCGTCGGGACGAGGAGGAGGAAGCCGAAGGTGTCGGTGATGAAGCCCGGCGTCATGAGCAGTGCACCCGCAACGAGCAGGCAGATGCCGTGAAACGCCTCGAGCACCGGCAGGCGTCCGAGATCGAGCTGGCGCAACAGCGCCCGCCACACCGCACGCCCCTGGCTGCGCACGAGCATGCCGCCTGCCGCCGCGGTGAGCACGCAGAGCGCGATCGTGGTGAGCGAACCGATGCGGCTGCCGACCTCGATGAGCAGGGCGATCTCCAGCAGGGGCAGACCGACGAAGAGCACGAGCAGCAGCGCGAACAGGGGCATGGATGGCGCCGTTTGTTTTCGCAGCACGGGCCCTATATGATGGACGCAAGCCGTCGCGGCCAGTCGGCATCCAGCGCCGCACGCGGGCCGCCTGCCATGCGGAAGGTCATGTCCACGGGCTTCGCGTATCTCGATATCATCTTCTTCGCCATGGTGGCCGCGTTCGTGCTCTACAGGCTCGGAAGCGTGCTGGGCCGGCGTACGGGACATGAGCGCCGTCGCCCGTCGCGTTTCGATGCGGCGGCGAAGCAGGAACGGGTCGTGCCCCTCGAGCGGCCTGCGGCCTCCCCGGCGGAGGAGGCGGCGATCGGCAATCCCGGCGATCCACGCGTCAAGGCCGGCCTCACGGAGATCCGCCTCGCCGATCCCTCCTTCGATCTGGCCCATTTCCTCGAGGGTGCGCGGCTCGCCTTCGAGATGATCATCGGTGCCTTCGCCAAGGGCGACAAGGAGACGCTGCGGGGACTGCTCGCGCCGGAGGTGTATACCTCCTTTGCCGAGGCCATCGATGCCCGGGCCGCCAAGGGCCAGACGCTGATGACCGAGGTCGTCGCCGTACGCAAGGCGGAGGTGATCGAGGCCGGCATGCAGGGCACCCGGGCGCGCATCACCGTCCGCTTCGAGAGCGAACAGATCTCAGCCCTGCGCGATGCCGAAGGGCACCTCCTCGAAGGCAATCCCTCGAAAGTCGAGGAAGTCGTCGACATCTGGACCTTCGAGCGCGATGTGCGCTCGCGTGATCCCAACTGGCTGCTCGTCGAGACCCGCGTGCCGGACTGAGCCGGAGTGCGGCCGGTGGCCGCAGTCTTGCGCCTCTTCCTGATCCTTCCGCTGTTGCCCCTCCTCGCCGCCTGCGAGCGGCAGCCGCCCGAACCTCTGCTCGAGCTCGAAGCCGTGACCTTCGAGGCGCTCGAGGGGTGGCGTGAAGACGACCCGCGGCCGGCGCTCGCGGCGCTGCTCCGCTCCTGCGCGGTGTTCGCACGGCGTCCGGATGCGCGGGCGCTCGGCGGTGATCCCCGCTTCGGCACCTATGGTCTGTGGAAGGGAATCTGCGCTGAGGCACGGACGCTTGCCCATGCGGCCGGCGCTGAGGAGGTGCGACGCTTCTTCGAGACCCGCTTCCGCCCCTGGCGGGTGAGCGACCGCGGCGATGCGGAGGGGCTGTTCACCGGCTACTACGAGCCGCTGCTGCATGGCGCGCGCAGGCCGAGCGAACGCTATCGCTACCCCATCTATCGCAGACCGCCCGAGCTCGTGATGGTGGATCTCGGCCGGTTTGTGCCCGAGCTGCGGGGACGGCGCATCGCCGGCCGGCTCGATGGGGGCTGGCTCGAGCCCTTCGCGGACCGCGCGACCATCGAGCGGGGACTTCTCGCCGGACGCGGCCTCGAGATCGCCTGGGTGGATGATCCGATCGCGCTGTTCTTTCTCCACATCCAGGGCTCGGGGCGGATCCGCTTCGAGGACGGCACGAGCATCCGCGTCGGCTACGACGGCTGGAACGGGCATCCCTATCGGGCCATCGGTCGCGATCTCGTCGAGATGGGCGAGATTCCGCGCGAGGAGATCTCCCTGTTCTCGATCCGCACCTGGCTGCAGGCTCATCCGGAGCGGGCCCGCGAGCTCATGAACCGCAATCCCTCCTATGTGTTCTTCCGCGTGCTCGAAGGGCTCGACGAGGCGGAGGGGCCGCTCGGAAGCCTCGGGGTTCCCCTCACGCCCGGGCGTTCGCTCGCCGTCGATCGCCGCTTCATTCCGCTGGGTCTGCCGCTGTGGCTCGAGACCACCGCGCCCTATCCCGACGGCCCGCGGCCGCTCAGGCGTCTCGTCGTCGCCCAGGATACGGGCGGGGCGATCCGCGGCGTGGTGCGCGGCGATCTCTTCTGGGGCGACGGCGCGCGTGCCGAATACCTCGCCGGACACATGAAATCCCGCGGCCGCTACTATCTCCTGCTGCCGCGCCGGCGCGAGCCCGTGAGCTGAAGGCTGCCTCAGTCCTCGATCCGCTCGCCCCGCTCGCGGACCTCGGCGACCTTCGGATGGGTGGTGTGGAGGAAGTGGCAGTCGCAGTACTTGCACACCGCCTCTCCCCCCTTCTCGAGGGTGATGTATTCGACCGGATGGCCGAGCGGGCCACCGCCGTCACAGGTCACCTCGAGCTCGGGGGTGATCACGAACTCCTCACCGTCGAGAAGATAGCGCTCGACTCGCTGGGCCGTGGCTTCCATCTCTGACCTCGCATCGCTTCGGACGCCCGATGAACCGATCACTCATAGCCGCCGAATGCCGTGCCGTGGCCGGCGAGGACCTGCCGGGGGCGGCGATCGAGCTCGTCGGCCTGCGCAAGACCTACCGCGGCAGTCCCAACGCGCCCGGCAAGGAGGCGCTCGCCGGGGTCGATCTCCTCGTGCCCCGCGGCTCCTTCTTCGGGCTGCTCGGCCCCAACGGCGCCGGCAAATCCACCCTCATCAATATCCTCGCCGGGCTCGTCGTAAAGAGCGGCGGCACCGCCCGCATCCTCGGCGTCGACATCGACGCCCATCCGCGCCGGGCACGCCGGCTCATCGGCGTCGTCCCCCAGGAACTCAACCTCGATGCCTTCTTCACGCCGCGCGAAACCCTGGAATACCAGGCCGGACTCTACGGAGTGCCGAAGCGCCGGCGGCGCACCGACGAGCTTCTCGCGGCGATGGGGCTCTCCGACAAGGCCGATGCCTACGCCCGTTCCCTCTCCGGCGGCATGCGCCGGCGTCTCCTGGTGGCCAAGGCGCTCGTGCACGATCCGCCCGTGGTGATCCTCGACGAGCCTACCGCCGGGGTCGACGTCGAGCTGCGGTACTCCCTGTGGGAATACATGAAGCGGCTCAATGCGCGGGGCGTGACGGTGGTGCTCACGACCCACTATCTCGAGGAGGCCGAGCGGCTCTGCGATCGCATCGCGATTCTCGACCACGGCCGGCTCGTCGCCTGCGACGACAAGACCCGCCTCGTGCAGCGCCTCGATGAAAAGGAGCTGTGGCTCCAGCTGGAGCCGACCCCGGATGAGGTGCCGGAGGTGCTGCGCGGATTGCAGGCCCGCCTTGAGGATGGAACGCTCAGAATCTGCATCCGGCCGAGCCGCATGGCGGTCGGCGAAGTGCTCGAGCGGCTGCGGGATGCCGGCTACCATATCCGCGACCTGCGCACGCGCGAACCGGACCTCGAGGAGCTGTTCATCCGCCTCGTGGGGAGCGAGAGCCACGGCCGCTGACACGATCCGCGCGCCGAAACGGGTGCCGCCGACGGCTCGAGGGTGACGGCTTTCCGCCGGCGCAGCGGGTGTCAGCCGGGACAGGCTTCGGTCGCGACCGGCAGCGAGCGGCCGGGGGTGCGGTGCATGTTGAGGACGTGTCCCACGCGCCCGGGTGCGACGAGGTTGACCCATTCCCAGACGATGTCCCCGCTCGCGCGATCGATCTCCAGAATGCGCCCGCCGAGACTGTTGACGACGAGCAGGTTCCCGTTCGGCAGCTGCTGGAGCCGCCCGCGGATGAGATCGTAGAAGCCCTGCTTCTCATGCGCGGCATCCGGCCACTGCCAGACGATCTTCTGAGTCGCGGGGTCGATCTCCAGAACGCGGGAGGGACCGAACACGGGTTCGGCGCCGCCGACACGATTGTCGTAGACGATGATGTGGCCGTTCGGCAGGAAGTCGGGGTCGTGCTGGCGCAGAAACGGCCCGCGCATGGTCCACTTCACCGTGAGGTCTTCCCCGTCGAGCACGACGATGGTGTTGGTGTTGCGGAGCGAGAGAAGGAGATCACCAGCCTCGAACAAGGGAAACGCGTCGGCCCA
>CAZHHU010000075.1:0-12070 GCA_964532215.1 uncultured Geminicoccaceae bacterium | reverse complement strand
CGGGAGTCCTACGATTTCATCGTCATCGACTCGGCACCCGTGCTGGGCGTGACCGATTCGCGGGTGATCGCGCGCATCGTCGACAAGGTGCTGTTCGCCGTACGCTGGGAGAAGACGCCCGACAAGATCGCGGCCAATGCCATCGAGCTCCTGCGCGAGGCACGGGCGGATGTCGCCGGCGCCGTGCTCACGCTCGTGGACGTCAGGAAACATGCCCAGTACGGCTACGGCGACGTGGGCCACTATTACGGCAAGTACAAGCGCTACTACGTGGAGTGAGGACGCCCACGCCCGCCGCCCGCCTCTACTTCGCCCGGGTCAGCAGCTGCCGCAGCACGTAGTGCAGGATGCCGCCGTGGCGGTAGTATTCCACTTCGTCCTCGGTATCGAGCCGCGCGGTCAGCACGATCTCCTGTGAACGCCCATCCCCCCTGGTGATGCGGCAGCGCACCGGCATGCGCGGGCGAAGCCCCTCGCCGAGGCCCAGAAGATCGAAGGTCTCCGAGCCGTCGAGCTCCAGCGTCCTGCGGTCCGTACCCTCCGGGAAGACGAGCGGCAGCACCCCCATGCCCACGAGATTGGCGCGGTGGATGCGCTCGAAGCTTTCGGCGATGACCGCCCGCACGCCGAGCAGACGCGGCCCCTTCGCGGCCCAGTCGCGGGAGGAGCCCGACCCATATTCGCGTCCGCCGATCACCACGAGCGGCACGCCGCGCTCCCGGTAGGCCATCGCGGCCTCGAAGATGGTCGTGACCTCTCCCTCGGGCATGAGCCGGGTGAACCCTCCCTCCCTGCCGGGCACCATCTCGTTTCGGAGCCGGATGTTGGCGAAGGTGCCGCGCATCATGACCTCGTGGTTGCCGCGGCGGGCACCGTAGGAATTGAACTCGGCAGGCGGCACGCCATGGGCGATGAGATAGCGCCCGGCCGGGCTGTCCACCGGGATGGCGCCCGCCGGAGAGATGTGGTCGGTGGTGATCGAATCGCCGAGAATGCAGAGCGGCCGTGCGCCGAGAATGTCGTCGACGCGCTCCGGCGGCTCCGGGGCCATGCCCTCGAAGAAGGGCGGTCGCCGCACATAGGTGCTGGCCGGATCCCAGCTGTAGGTGAGGCCGGGGGTCTCGGGCGCGATGCGGGCCCAGTGCTCGTCGCCCGCGAAGACGTCGGCGTAGGACTTGCGATAGGCTTCGGGTGTGACCGCCTCGCGCACGGCGGCCGCCACCTCCTCGGCACTCGGCCAGATGTCGCGCAGATACACGGGGTTGCCGTCGCGGCCGCGGCCCAGCGGCTCGGCGAGGAGATCGCGGCGCAGGCTCCCGGCCAGCGCATAGGCCACCACGAGCGGCGGCGAGGCGAGATAGTTGGCCTTCACGAGCGGGTGGATGCGGCCCTCGAAGTTGCGGTTGCCCGAGAGCACGGCCGTCGCCACCAGTCCGCCCTCGCTGATCGCCTTGGCGATCGGCTCGGGCAGCGGGCCCGAATTGCCGATGCAGGTGGTGCAGCCATAGCCGACGAGGGCAAAACCGAGTGCCTCGAGGGCGCCCTCGAGACCGAGCCGCGCCAGATAGTCGCTTACCGCACGCGAGCCGGGCGCGAGCGAGGTCTTGACCCAGGGCTTGCTCGAAAGCCCCTTCTCCACGGCCTTCCTGGCGAGCAGGCCGGCCCCGATCATGACGCTCGGGTTGGAGGTGTTCGTGCAGCTCGTAATCGCGGCGATCACCACATCGCCGTGGCGGAGCTCGTAGTTGGCACCCTCCACCGGCACGCGCCGGTCGACGGGAACGTCGCCCGCGAGCTGCGGCAGGACTTCCTCGAACCGCGCCGCCGCCTCGGACAGCGCCACCCGGTCCTGCGGCCGTCGCGGCCCGGCGAGGCTCGGCTCCACGGTGGCGAGGTCGAGCTCGAGCACCTCGGTGAAATGGGGATCCGGCGTGTCTTCGTCGCGCCACAGCCCCTGGGCCTTCGCATAGGCCTCGACGAGCGCGATGCGATCGGGGTCGCGGCCGGTGAGGCGGAGATAGTCGAGGGTCACCCGGTCGATGGGGAAGAAACCGCAGGTGGCGCCATATTCCGGCGCCATGTTGGCGATCGTGGCGCGGTCGGCGAGCGGCAGGGCATCGAGACCCGGGCCGAAGAACTCGACGAACTTCCCGACCACGCCGTGCCGCCGCAGCATCTCGGTGACGGTGAGCACGAGATCGGTGGCGGTGGTGCCCTCGCGCAGCGTTCCCGTGAGACGGAAGCCGACGACCTCCGGGATCACCATCGAGATCGGCTGTCCCAGCATCGCCGCTTCGGCCTCGATGCCGCCCACGCCCCAGCCGAGCACGGCGAGGCCGTTGATCATGGTGGTGTGGCTGTCCGTGCCCACGAGGGTATCGGGAAACGCGAAGAGCCCGTCCTCGCCCTCTGCGGTCCAGACGACCTGGGCGAGATATTCGAGATTGACCTGATGGCAGATGCCGGTCCCGGGCGGCACCACGCGGAACCCCTCGAAGGCCTCGCTGCCCCAGCGCAGAAAGGCATAGCGCTCGCGGTTGCGCGCGTATTCCCGCTCGACGTTGAAGCGGAAGGCCTCCCTGCTGCCGAAGGCGTCGACCTGGACCGAGTGGTCGATGACGAGATCGACCGGAGAGAGCGGATTGATGCGCCGCGGATCGCCGCCGAGTTCGACCATCGCATCGCGCATGGCGGCGAGATCGACCACCGCCGGCACGCCGGTGAAATCCTGCATCAGCACCCGGGCCGGACGGTAGGCGATCTCGGCCTCGGAACGGCAATCGTCGAGCCAGGCGGCGAGGGCCTCGATCTGCCCGGTGGTGACGGTACGGCCGTCCTCGAAGCGCAGCAGATTCTCGAGCAGGATCTTGAGGGTGAAGGGAAGACGCCCGATGCCGGGAAGCTGCCGCTCCGCTTCCTCGAGGCTGAAGTAGTGGTAGCGGCTGCCGTCGATCTCGAGCGTGCGGCGAACGCCGAGGCTGTCACGACCGCTTGCGATCACGGGACGATCCTCCCTCGAAACCGGTCCGAAGCCGAGCCCTGGATGCCGCCCCCGCCTGTGGCACTGGAGGGCATCGCGGCCGGCGCGCTCACTCGGCAGGGACGGCGGCGGCCGCCCCCGCGCGGGCCTGCAGGCTGCGCAGGGCGTGGAGCCGGCGGTCGGCGAGATGCGCGCGCATGCGCAGCAGGAGCAGGGTCACGAAGTAGAGCTTGAACGCGAGCACCATGAACAGGAGCGGCCACAGCATGCTCGGATGGATCGTGGGGCCGCCGAGGCGGAGGATGCTCGCCGGCTGGTGGAGGGTGTTCCACCAGTCCACCGAAAACTTGATCACCGGCAGGTTGATGGCCCCGACGAGGGCGAGGATCGAGGCCGCCCGCGCGCCCCGCGCCGGATCCTCGAAGGCGTCGTGGAGCGCGATGTAGCCGAGATAGACGAAGAACAGGATGAGTACCGAAGTCAGCCGCGCATCCCACACCCACCAGGTGCCCCACATCGGCTTGCCCCAGATGGAGCCCGTGAGCAGCGCCACGGCGGTAAAGGCGGCGCCGATGGGTGCCGCCGCCCGCGCGCCCACCTCCGCGAGGGGATGACGCCAGACGAGGGCGATGGCGCTCGCGATGGCGACGATGGCATAGGTGAAGGTCGCCATCCAGGCGGCGGGGACATGCACGTACATGATGCGCACGGCATCGCCCTGCTGGTAGTCGGGCGGCGCCACCACGAGCGCGAGGTAGAGCCCGATCGGCAGGCAGAGAAGGCCGGCCGCCGCCGTCCAGGGGAGGAGCCGGTCGGCGAGGCGCCGAAAGCGGAGCGGGTTCGCATAGCCGTGCATCGACGTCTCCGAAGCCGGCGCTCACTCGAGCGCGAGCCGCAGCGCGGCGGCGGTCGCGAACGGCGCGAAGGCGAGCGCGAACAGGAGGAGCGCCGCCAGCACGAGGAGCTGGCTGCCGCCCCCGAGTCCCAGCAGATAGCCGTCCACGGCGCCGACCCCGAAGATGAGAACCGGGATGTAGAGAGGCAAGACCAGAAGCGCGGTCATCATGCTGCCCCGGCGGCTGCCGAGGAGAAGGGCGGCGCCGACCGAGCCCAGAAGCGTGAGCGTCGGCGTGCCGAGGGCGAGTGCGGCGGGCAGCACCCAGAACGCCTGCTGCGGCAGCCCCATGAGCAGGGCCAGAAGCGGCGATGCGAGCACGAGCAGAAGCCCGCTCGTGAGCCAGTGGGCGAGACATTTGGCCACCACCAGGTACTCGAGGGCAACCGGGGAGAGAAGCTCGAGCTCCAGCGATCCGTCGTCGAAGTCGGCCTGATAGAGGCGGTCGAGCGAAAGGAGCACGGCGAACAGGGCGAGCACCCAGATCACCCCGGCGCCGATGCGGGCCAGCACCTGAGGCGAGGCGCCGACCCCGAGCGGGAAGAGGGAAAGTGCCAGGGCGAAGAAGACGACGCCGAGCAGGGTCTCGGCCGGGCGGCGCAGGGCGATGCGCAGATCGCGCATCATGAGCGCGCGGACCGCCTGCCAGGAGCTCACGCACCGAACTCCAGCACCAGCGCCGAGGCAAGTTCGAAGGTTCCGTGGGTCGCCCAGACGACGAGCCCGCCGAGGCGGCGATGATCCTCCACCGCCCACAGGAGACGCCGCCGGTTGGCCTCGTCGAGGCCCGTCTCCGGCTCGTCGAGGAGCCACAGCGGCCGCCATGGGGCGAACAGCCGCGCGAGCGCCACCCGGCGCCGCTGCCCCGAGGAGAGATAGCGCACCGGCGTATCCATCAGGCCCTCGAGGTCGAAGGTCTCGAGCGCCTTCGGAGGCACAGGCGCGCCAAGGCTCAGCGCCGCCGCGAAGGTGAGATTTTCGCGCACCGTGAGCTGCGGCTTGAGTCCGTTCGCGTGGCCCAGAAAGTGAAGCCGGGCGTGGTGTTCGGGCTCTCCCGGCTCGATCGCCGCACCCCGCCAGAACAGCCTGCCGCACGCTCGCGGCAGAAGCCCGGCGAGCAGCCGCAGGAGCGTCGATTTGCCGCTCCCGTTGGGACCCCGCAGCAGCAGCACATCACCGGATTCGAGCGCGAAATCGAGCCGCTCGAACACGAGCTGCCCGCCACGCGCGCAGGCGAGATCCCGCCCTTCGAACACCACCACGGCTCAGCGATGCTCGCGCTGATCGTCGATGACCTTGCCGTCGTTGGGAAGACTGCCGGGCGGAACGAGCGCGACCTCGGCCCGAAGGCCGGTGACGGCACGCACCGCCTCGGCAACGCGGGCGCCGAGATCCGCTTCCGGCTTCGCCACCTCACAGCGCAGCACCATCTCGTCGCGCCCCTCCCGCTGCCGCACCTCGAGCCGTGCACGCAGCAGTCCGGGAAAGCGCCGGCGCACCTCCTCCACCTGCCGCGGGTGGACGAACATCCCCCGCACCTTGGTCGTCTGATCCGCGCGCCCGAGCCAGCCGCGGATCCGCAGATTGGTGCGCCCGCAGGGGCTCTGACCGGGAAGAATGGCGGAGAGATCCCCGGTCCCGAAGCGGATGAGCGGATAGTCCGGGTTGAACACGGTCACCACGACCTCGCCGACCTCCCCCTCAGGCACGGGTTCGTCGCTCCCCGGCCGCACGATCTCGAGCAGCACCCCCTCGTCGACGATGAGACCCTCGCGAGCCGCGCTCTCATAGGCGATCAGCCCACATTCCGCCGTCGCATAGCACTGGTAGGCATCGATGCCGTGTTCGCGCTCGAGCGTCTCCTGAAGGCTCTTCGGGAAGGCCTCGCCCGAGACCAGGGCCTTCTTGAAAGAGAGCGGTCCGACGCCGAGCTCCGCGGCCTTTTCGATGAGAATGCGGAGGAACGATGGTGTACCGGCGTATGCCTGCGGCTGCAGGCTGCGTATGGCCGAGAGCTGCAGCTCGCTCTGTCCGGTCCCCCCGGGAAAGACCGGACAGCCCAGCGCCCGGGCGGCGGCGTCGATCATGAAGCCGGCCGGGGTGAGGTGATAGGCGAAGCTGTTGTGGACGATGTCGCCACGACGGAAACCGGCCGCGAACATGGCCCGCGCCATGCGCCAGTAGTCCGCCCGCAGACCTTCGGGCTCGAACAGCGGCCCCGGCGAGCGGAAGATGCGGGCGAGGCGTCCGAGCGGCGTGGCGGCGAAACCCGCAAAGGGGGGATCCTTCTCCTGGAGCTCCACGAGCTCCGACTTCCTCAGCACCGGCAGCCGGGCGAGCGCCTCGCGATTGGTGATGCGCACGGGATCGATGCCCGCAAGGCGTTGCCGATAGGCCGGCGCGTTGTCGATCGCGTGCCGGATCAGCCCCGGCAGGGCGTGGAACAGGACCGCCTCACGTTCCTCCGGACTGCGGATCTCCAGGCGGTCATAGTACCGTTTGCTCTGCTCCGACATCGCCCTGCCCGGCTCCTCTTCCCTCACCCGCTCTCCACGCCCTCGACCTCGTAGCGCGCCTCGAGTGCCGCAGCCAGTCTCCGCAGCCATGCGGGCTGCGCGCGGTCCCGCCACTCCTGCCAGAGCTCGGTGAAGGAGGCGTAGCCGAAGTGGGGTTCGCTGTCGCCGAGACGTGCCGCCAGCTCGGCGAGCTCCGCCCGATGGCGGTGAAAGGCCACGGGCAGGCGGCTGCCCCGGGGTTCCAGGTAGAGGTAGGCGAGCGTCGTGCGGTAGTTGGGAAAGCTGTGCGAGAGCCCGATCGCGAGGCGCACGAGGGCGTTCACATCGACGTGGGAGAAGCGCAGTTCGCCCGCTTCGAGCGCCCGTGCGAGGGCGATCCAGGGCCGACATCCGTTGCGCCGCGAGACCTCGAGATAGGCGCGTCGCAGGCGCGTCCGCGGCGGCGTGAGATACTCGAAGCCGGTGGCGGTGATGCCGAGGAGAAGGCCGTCGCCGCGGGCGAGGAGATCGAGATAGGGCGGCGTGCCCCGGATCCCCGCGGGACAGCGCACATGGAAGCGCAGTTCCTCGAAGCCCTCGAGCCCCAGCAGGGAGAGCCGCGCCGCCGTACCTCGCCACGGCAGGAAACTGTTGACCACGAGCGCCGAGCCCGACAGCGGACTGCGCAGCCGCTCGCGCAGTCGCGCATCGCGCGGTACGGCACGGGCGTCGACGCCCGGCACGAGCGCATCCCGCCAGTCCCGCAGGCGCCCGTCGAGACCGACTGCATGCTCCGGAAAACGCTCCAGCACGCATCCGGTCAGTCTAGAGAAAAGGCGCTGCGGCCTGGGGGACACCCGCCCGCGGCCTGCCCCGACCGCCGCTCCTTGCCATGCCTGCTCAGCCCCCACCTACAACCACCGTTTCCTTCGCTTGTAGCTCTTGATTTCGCGGAAACTCCTGCGACCCGAACCGCTGAGGCCGAGATAGAATTCCTTGACGTCTTCGTTGTTGCGCAGCGAGTCGGCGTCCCCGTCGAGCACCACGCGCCCGTTCTCGAGCACATAGCCGTAGTGGGCGTATTGCAGCGCCATGTTCGTGTTCTGCTCGGCGAGCAGCACGCTCACCCCCTGTTCGCGGTTGAGCTGGGCGACGATGTCGAAGATCTCCTCCACGAGCTGCGGCGCGAGCCCCATGGACGGCTCGTCGAGCAGCATCACCCGCGGGCGCGCCATGAGTGCGCGTCCGATCGCCAGCATCTGCTGCTCGCCACCCGAGGTGTAGCCGGCAAGCGACCGACGCCGCTCCCGCAGCCGCGGGAAGTAGGCGTAGACCATCTCGAGGTCGCGGCGGATCGCGGCGCGGCCGTCGGCGCGGGTGTAGGCGCCGGTGAGCAGGTTCTCCTCCACCGTGAGGTGCTCGAACACGTGCCGCCCTTCCATCACCTGCACGATTCCGCGGCGCACGAGCTCGGGCGTGTCCAGCCGGTGTATGTCCTCACCGCGGTAGGTGATGGAGCCCTTGGTGACCTCGCCGCGCTCGGTCGCGAGCAGGTTGGAGATCGCCTTCAATGTCGTCGTCTTGCCGGCGCCGTTGGCCCCGAGAAGCGCGACGATCGCTCCCTCGGGCAGCTCCAGCGACACGCCCTTGAGGACGAGGACGACGTGATCGTAGACGACCTCGATGTTGTGCAGGGCGAGGAGCGGCTGCGCCCTGTCCGCAACCGCTCCCGCCGGACGTTCGAGAACCGCTGCGCTCACTGTCCTTCCCGCAGCCGCATCAGGAAGGGCAGTCGCGTACCGGCAGGCCCTTCTCCTTGGCATAGGCGAGGGCGGACTGCTCGATCAGCGGCCAGACGATATCCCGCATGGGATGGTACCAGTCGGAGATCTTGTTCCACTTCTTTCCGTCCCACTGCTGGACATAGACCGGGCCGCCGCCCTCGTGGTCCTCGCAGGAGAGCTTGATCGGCAGCATGAAGCCTTCGAGCCCGAGTTCCTTGAGCCGTTCCTCGGTGATGTCGAGGTTCTCGAAGCCGTCGCGCACCTCCCAGCCGGTGAGCGGACGGGTGCCGTGGATCTTCTGCGCGGTGCGGATCGCCTCGACCACGATCATCGCATTGGTGAGACCGCGGTTGTAGAGGACCTCGCCGACCCGCTCCCGCTCGCCGGCTCCCTTGCCCGCGTCGTACACATACTTGAAGATGTCCTGATGCACCGGCCAGTTCGCTCCGGCGCCGTGGAAGTTTGCGCTCTTGTAGCCGATGGCCGCATCACCGGCGGGCTTGACGTCGTTCTCGGACCCCGACCACCAGTTGCCGATGAAACGCTCCATGGGATAGCCGACCGCCGCCGCTTCCTTGATCGCGGTCGAGTTCATGACCCCCCAGCCCCACATCAGGATCCAGTCGGGGCGCAGGCGCCGGATCTGCAGCCAGGTGGCCTTCTGCTCGAGACCGGGATGCGCGACCGGAAAGCGGTCGAACTGGAAGCCGAACTTGTCCGCCAGGATCTCGAGGGTCTTGATGGGCTCCTTGCCGTAGGCGGAGTCGTGATACACGAGGGTGATCTTCTTGCCCTTGAGTCCCTCGAGGCCGCCTTCCTGGTCGGCGATGTACTTCACGAGCGACGTCGCCTGTGACCAGTAGGTCGCAGGCGCGGTGAAGACATGCGGGAACACCTTGCCGTAGCTGGCGTCCGTGCGGCCGTAGCCCATCGAGAAGATGGGGATCTTGTCGGCCAGCGCGCGGTCGATGAGGGCGTAGGTGATGCCGGTCGACAGCGGACTGAACACGGCGGCACCGGTCGGGCCCTTGTTCTTGAGGCGCTCGTAGCATTCGACACCCTTGTCGTTGTTGTACTGGGTGTCGCACTCCTCGAAGGCGATCTTGACGCCGTTGATGCCTCCATCGCGCGCGTTGATGAGGTTGTAATAGTCGGCGACGCCGTTCGCGAAGGGCTCGCCGTTCGGACCATAGGGCCCCGTGCGGTAGACGAGCGAGGGGATGAACTGCACCTTTTCCTGGGCCACCGCGCCGATCGACAGCCCCCCGACCGCGAGCGCGCCCGCCAGTGCGCCGAGTGCCAGACGCCTTGTTCTCATCTCCTACCTCCCTTGGCGATGGTGGATCCGGGTTACCACAGCGACCTCAGTATGGGAACGGCCAGCGGCGCAGCTTCTCCTTGCCGATCTGCCACAGGCGGTTGAGGCCGTGCGGCTCGACGATGAGGAAGAAGATGATGAGCGCGCCCATGATCATGAACTCGATGTGCGAGGCGAGCGCCACGGCCTCGGCGAGTCCGAGCGAGAGCAGCGCGTTGTTGAGGAAGATGGGCAGCAGCACGATGAAGGCGGCGCCGAGGAAGGAGCCCAGGATCGATCCGAGACCGCCGATGATGATCATGAACAGCACCCGGAAGCTCACGTTGATGTCGAAGGCGAGCGCCTCCACCGCACCGGTGTATGCGAAGGCCCAGAGCGCGCCGGCGATGCCGCAGTAGAAGGAGCTGATGGCGAAGGCGGAGAGCTTGGTGGTGAGCGGCCGGATGCCGATGATCTCGGCGGCGATGTCCATGTCCCGGATCGCCATCCAGGCACGGCCGATCTTGAGCCGTGTCATGTTCTTGGCGGCAAGCGCGAGCAGCGCCACGGTGGTGAGCACGAAGAAGTACTTGGCGAGCGGCCTGGCCTCGAAGCCGGTGACGTAGATGTCGGCAAAGATCGCCCGCGGCGGCGCGCTGATCACGCCGGAGGCGCTGTAGTTCGTGAACCAGGGCACGCGATTGTAGAGCCAGAGCAGGAAGAACTGCGCGGCGAGGGTGGCGACCGCGAGGTAGAAGCCCTTGATGCGCAGACTCGGCAGACCGAACAGGATGCCGACGCCCGCCGTGATGAGACCGGCGAGGACGAGCACGAGAAGGATGTGCATCTCCGGAAAGGCGGTGGCGAGCTTGTAGGCGGCGAAGGCGCCGGTCGCCATGAAGCCGCCGGTCCCGAGGGAGAGCTGCCCCGCATAGCCGGTGAGGATGTTGAGGCCGAGCGCCGCGAGCGCATAGATGAGAAACGGCAACATGATGGTCTCGAGCCAGTACTGGTTCGCGGCCAGCGGAACGATGACGAAGGCCGCGAGCAGAATGAGGACGATGCCGATCCGGTCCTGGCGGATCGGGAAGATCGCCTGGTCGGCGGCGTAGCTGGTGCGGAACTGGCCGGTCTCGCGATAGATCACGTGCTCACACCCGTTCGATGATCTTTTCGCCGAACAGCCCCTCGGGGCGGAAGAGCAGGAAGACCATCGCCAGCATGTAGGCGAACCAGTCCTCGATGGCGCCGCCGAGCACCGGGCCCCAGTAGACCTCGGCCACCTTTTCACCGCCGCCGATGATCAGCCCGCCGACGATCGCCCCCGGCACCGAGGTGAAGCCGCCGAGGATGAGCACCGGAAGCGCCTTGAGGGCGATGAGGGCGAGGTTGAACTGCACCCCGAGCTTGGCGCCCCACATGATGCCGGCGACGAGTCCGACGATGCCCGCCACCGTCCAGACGATGGTCCAGATGACGTTGAGCGGGATGCCGACGGTGAGTGCCGCCTGATGGTCGTCGGCGACCGCCCTGAGCGCCCGCCCTGTGGGGGTGAACTGGAAGAACAGCGCGAGGGCGAGGACGAGCGTGCCGCACACCGCCGCGGCGAAGAGATCGAAGGAGTTGAGCAGCATCTCGCCGAGGAACACCGGCGAATCGGGGATGCCGATGTCGAGCCGGCGCACATCGGAACCCCAGATGGTCTGGCCGAAGCCGTCGAGGAAGAAGGAGATGCCGATCGTCGCCATGAAGAGGATGATCGGCGCCTGGTTGACCAGCGGCCGCAGCACCACCCGTTCGATGGCGAAGGCGAGCGCCACCATCACCGCCACGGTGATCACGAGGGCGAGCCAGACGGGCAGGCCGAGGTCGATGAAGCCGACGAAGAACAGGGCGGCGAACAGCACCATCGCCCCCTGGGCGAAGTTGAACACGCCCGAGGCCTTGAAGATGAGGACGAAGCCGAGCGCCACGAGCGCGTACATGACCCCGGCGGCGAGCCCGCCGATCAGCACCTCGAGGAAGAAGGTCGGCGCCTCGGCGATCTGCAGGAAGGGATCGACGAGTACCGCGTAGAGCACCTCCATCGCCCGCTCCTCCCTCAGTCGTGCCGGACGCCGAGATAGGCCTCGATCACCGCCGGGTCGCTGCGCACCTCGTCCGGCGGCCCGTCGGCGAGGACCCGCCCGTAGTCGAGGACCACGACGCGATCGGAGATGTCCATGACCACGCTCATGTCGTGCTCGATGAGGGCGATGGTGGTGCCGTATTCCTCGTTCACGTCGAGGATGAAGCGGACCATGTCCTCCTTTTCCTCGAGGTTCATCCCCGCCATGGGCTCGTCGAGGAGCAGGAGCTCGGGCTCCATGGCGAGCGCCCGCGCGAGCTCGACCCGCTTCTGAAGCCCGTAGGGAAGACGCCCGACGGGCACGTTGCGGATGTGCTGGATCTCGAGAAAGTCGATGATGCGCTCGACGAAGGCGCGGTTCTCGAGCTCCTCGCGGCGGGCCCGCCCCAGATAGAGGGCCTGTTCGAGGAAGTTCGCCCGCATCTTGAGCATGCGCCCGGTCATGATGTTGTCGAGCGTGCTCATGCCCTTGAACAGGGCGATGTTCTGGG
>CAZHHU010000074.1:10702-12097 GCA_964532215.1 uncultured Geminicoccaceae bacterium | reverse complement strand
GAACAGCGGCGTCACGACGGCGTAGGTGAGGCGATGGACGCAGCTGCTGTTCGACACCCTTCCCTCCCGGGCCGTGCTCACCCGAACATGCTCAGATCCTTGAGCGGGCCCCAGTTCTCGTAGGTGCCGCCCTGCCAGTGGTAGAGCGTGACCTGGAAGCTGTTGGCGAGATGCGCCCCCGCCACCGCCGCCACGGGCAGGGGACCGCTCAGGAAAAGATGAACCCGATCCACACCCAGCCGGCTCAGCCGCCCGATCGCATCCCGCAGCTCGCGGTGCAGAGCGTCCATCGCCTCCGCGCTGAGCGAGCGATGCCGCCGCAGGGTGACGATCCGCTCCGCAGGGATCGCCTTCAGGGTGCCGTGCCGCGCGCGGAAATTCTCGACGCTAGCCGTGATGTCCTGCTGCGGCAGGAGATCGAGGACGAGAATGGCGGGGCGGTTTCCGGGTGCCTCCCGGATCTGCCGGAAGATCTTCGCGCGGCGACGGCTTTCACGGATCAGGAGATACCAGGATCCGAAGATCGGCACCGCGCTGACGACGCCGAGCCAGATGCCCACCGGGTCGATCCAGCGGGCCGTGAAATCCGCAAACGCCTCCCACCATTCCATGACGACGCACGACCGGAAATCGCGGCGCAGCGATGGATGTCCGCCAGACTACGCCGGGAGGAGGTGGCGCACAAGGCCGAAGCCGGAGCGCATGCGCAGGCGGCTCTGGCGCGTCCCCCTTGCCGCCGGGTTCGCAGAAGGGACAACGGCGACATCTGCGCCCCCTGCCGCCGCTCGTCCGTGGGGGGCGCTTGACGGGGGCGCCGCGGCGTCCATGCTGTGCGGACTTCGAACAGCGATAAGGGAGGCTGAAGGTGACCCTGCCCAGAGCCACGGGGCCCGCGCGCCTCGACAACAGCTTCTTGAGCGACACGATCCAGGTCTGCGTCGTCACCCGGGACTATCGCCGCGCCATGGAGGGAATGGTGCGCCTCGGCATCGGGCCGTGGCGCGTCTACACCTTCGATTCCGACACCAATCTCACCGAGACGCAGATCCGCGGCGTTCCCCAGCCGCTCGCGATGAAGCTCTGCCTCAGCTTCGTCGGCAACACGATGTGGGAGATCGTCCAGCCCCTCAGGGGACCGACGATCTACGAGGACTTCCTCGCCCGCCACGGCGAGGGCATCCATCACGTCGCCTTCGCCTGCGGCGACATGCCCTGGCAGGAGCGGGTGAAGGAATTCGAGCGCCGGGGCTTTTCCTGCATCCAGTCCGGGGTGTGGATGAAGCGCGTCCCCTGGGCCTATTTCGGGACCGAGGAGGCGACGACCACCATCTTCGAGATCTTCGACATTCCGCCCGACTTCGAGCTGCCCGAGCCCGAGGAGTGGTATCCGGGTCC
>CAZHHU010000074.1:0-10602 GCA_964532215.1 uncultured Geminicoccaceae bacterium | reverse complement strand
GCAGGTCCCCGCGGCGTCGCCGCCGCCTCCATCCTAGCGGCGTCTTCGCCGTTCGTCCGACGGCAGCAGAGGCTGCGGCAGATGCGCGCGAAAGACGCCGTCCTGCACCAGTGCCGCGATCGTCTCGATATCCGGCGCATGGGGACGGTCGCGCTCGTAGGGCGGCACGCGGTCGCGGATCAGGGCGAGACCGCGCGCGAGCGCGGGACTCGTCACGAGCGGATGGCGCAGTTCGATCGCCCGCGCCGCGGCAAGCAGCTCGATGGCTACGAGCCGGGCGAGGATGTCACCGACGCCGAGAAGGCGCCATGCGGCATGGGCAGACATGCTCACGTGATCCTCCTGCCCGGCCGAGGTGGGGATGTTCGAGGTGGAGACGGGATGGGCGAGATGCTGGAGCTCGGCGGCGAGGGCCGCAGCCGTGACCTGCGGCAGCATGAAGCCGGAATCGAGCCCGGGCTCCGCCGCGAGAAAGGGAGGAAGACCGCTCAGATCGGCATCCACGAGCAGGGCGATGCGACGCTCCGAGAGCGCCCCGATCTCGGCCGCCGCGAGCGCCAGGATGTCGGCGGCGAAGGCCACCGGCTCGGCGTGGAAGTTGCCGCCCGAGAGCACCGCCCGCTCGGCGGCGAACACGAGCGGGTTGTCCGTCACGCCATTGGCCTCGCGCTCGAGGATTGCGGCCGCGAAGGTGAGAAGATCGAGACAGGCGCCCATGACCTGCGGCTGGCAGCGCAGCGAATAGGGGTCCTGGACCCGGGGATCTCCCTCGCGGTGGGATTCGCGGATCGCGCTTCTGGAGAGCAGCGCCGCAAGCACCGCCGCCACCTTCGCCTGACCCGGCTGCCCCCGCGCCTCCTGGATCCGCGCATCGAAGGGCTCGTCGCTGCCCGCCGCCCCGTCCACCGACATGGCGCCCGCAACCAGTGCGGCCGCAAAGGCATCCTCGATGGCGAACAGGCCCACGAGGGCGAGGGCGGTGGACACCTGGGTGCCGTTCAGAAGGGCGAGGCCCTCCTTGGGGCCGAGACGGAGCGGCTCGAGCCCGGCCGCATCGAGCGCGGCGGTGCCGTCGAGCCGGCGCCCGCCCACCCGCGCCTCGCCCTCGCCGATCAAGAGCAGCGCGAGATGAGCTAGCGGCGCGAGATCGCCGGAAGCGCCCACCGAGCCTCGCGAAGGCAGCAGCGGCAGCACATCGGCTGCGAGCAGTCGGAGCAGCGCGTCGACGATCGCGGGACGCACGCCGGAGAGCCCCCGCGCGAGGCTCGCCGCCTTCAGGAGCAGGGTCAGGCGCACGACCGCATCCGGAAGCGGCGGGCCGGTACCGGATGCGTGGGAACGCACGAGGCGAAGCTGCAGCTCCTCGATCCGGTCGGCGGCAATGCGGGTCGTGGAGAGTTTGCCGAAACCCGTATTGACGCCGTAGACGGGACGCGCCCGCGCGGCCGAAGCGACCGTTCGGGCGGCCGCTTCGGTCGCTTCGCGCCAGCCGCCGGCGAGACGCACGGGGCCGGGATCGCGCAGCCAGGAGCGCAGCGCGGCAAGCCGCAGCCGGCCGGGGGTGAAGCGTCGAGGCCGCGCCATCAGCCCGCCTCGCCGCCCAGGTAGACCGCGACGACGCGCGGATCGTCGGCGATCGTCGCCGGCTCCCCCGCGAGCACGAAACGCCCGTTCTCGAGGAGATGGACCCGATCCACGATTTCCATCGCCTTGCGTGCGTTCTGCTCCGCCAGCAGCAGCGCCGTACCCTGTTCGCGCAGCCCCGCGAGTGCCGCGAATACGGTCGCCACCGCCTGCGGCATCAGCCCCAGCGAGACCTCGTCGACGAGGAGCAGGCGCGGGCGGCTCATGACCGCACGCGCGATCGCGAGCATCTGCCGCTCGCCGCCCGAGAGCGTCCCCGCGAGCTGGTCGAGCCGCTCGTGCAGCACCGGAAAGGGCGCGAGCGCCCGCTCGATGTGCCGTGCCGGCCGGTCGAGCAGATACCCGCCCATGAGCAGATTCTCCCGCACCGTGAGGCGGGCGAAGATGCGCCCTCCCTCGGGCACGTAGCCGATGCCGAGGCGCGCCCGTGCCTCGGGCGGGAGCATGGTGATGTCGCGGCCATCGAAGCGGATGCGGCCGCGCGCCGGCCGGTGCCAGCCGGCGAGCGTGCGCATGAGCGAGGACTTGCCCGCACCGTTGGGGCCGAGCACGGCGACGCCGCCGTCCCTCTCGATGCGCAGATCGATGCCGCGCAGCGCCACGATCGCCCGTTCATAGACGACCTCGAGACCTTCCACCTCGAGCAGACTCATCGCGGTTCAACCCAGATAGGCCTCGATGACGCGCGGATCCTTCCGCACCCGCTCGGGCGGTCCCTCGGCGACGATGCGGCCCGAGACGAGGACATAGATGCGGTCCGTGAGGCTCATGGCGAATCTCATGTTGTGCTCGATGACGATCACGGTCACGCCATCCCCGCGGATGCCGCGCACCATTGCCGCAAACGCCTCCGCCTCGCCGTGGGTGAGCCCCGCCGCCGGCTCGTCGAGCAGCAGCAGTCGCGGCCCGGTGGCGAGGGCACGCGCCGCCTCGACGCGGCGTTGCAGGCCCATGGGCAGGGTGTCGACGCGCGCGCGGGCATGATCGGTGAGCCCGAAGCGGGCGAGCAGTTCCCGCACCTGGTCCCGCCGCGCCGCGCTCGCGGCACGGGTGAACAGCGAGGCCGCGAGGGATGCGTAGTGCCGCACGCCGAGGCCGGCGAGCACGTTCTCCTCCACGGTGAGGCTGCGAAAGGCGCGCCCGAGCTGGAAGGTGCGGCCGATTCCGAGGCGGGCGCGCCGGGCGGGGCCGAGGCGCGTGATGTCACGCCCCGCGAACAGGAGGCGACCGGAGGTCACCGCGAGATGGCCGGAGAGGCAGGCAAAGAGCGTGCTCTTGCCCGCCCCGTTGGGGCCGATGAGGCCGAGGATCTCGCCGTGGCGCACCTCCATATCCACGCCATCGAGCGCCCGCAGCCCGCCGAAGGTGCGCACGACGCCCCTCACCTCGACGAGCGGCCGGTTCATCGCGTCCCCACCGCGAAAAGCCGCAGCAATCCGGCGCGCACCCGGCTGCCGGGGCCGAGAAGCCCGTTGGGCTCGAGAATCATCAGGACGACGAGGAGGAGGCCGTAGGCGACGTAGCGCCATTCCTGCAGCGGGCGGAGATATTCGGGCAGGCCCGCGAGGATGACGGCGCCGAGCAGGGGACCGGCGCGGGTGCCGGCACCGCCGAGCACGACCATGGTGAGCACGGTCACCGATTCGACGAAGCCGAAGTTCTCGGGAAAGACGCTTCCGAGCTGGCGCGCGTAGTAGCCGCCCGCGAGCCCCGCCCAGGCGCCGGAAAAGGCGAAGGCCCAGATCTTGGTGGAAGCGACGTCGATGCCGATGGCGGCCGCCGCCTCCTCATCGTCGCGCACGGCAAGCAGACGGAAGCCGAACCAGCTTCTGAGCACGAGCTCCTGAAAGGCGAAGTAGAGAAGGAGGGTGAACCCGACGAGGGCGAGCATGCCCACGCCGAGAAGCTCGTATCCCGCAAGCCGCACGGGCGGGATGCCGACGATGCCGTAGGCGCCGCCGAGGGCCGGCGTGTACTGGAAGATCGCCACGACGATGAAGTTGATGCCGATGGTCGCGAGCACGAGAAAGTCGTGCCGCACGCGCAGCGCCGGCAGCCCGAGAAAGGCGCCGAGCGCGCCGCTCACGAGCATCGCGAGGAGGATGTCGAGGGGAAAGGCGAGGCCGAGCTTCACCGTCGCCACGGCCACGGTATAGGCGCCGATGCCGAAGAAGGCGGCATGCCCGAGCGAGACCTGACCGGCATATCCGGTGAGCAGGTTGAGGGACAGCGCGAGCAGCGCCCAGATGCCGATGAAGGTGAGCACCGAGACGAGATAGGCGTCCATGGGCTCAGTCGAGGCGCTTGCCGAAGAGGCCGGTGGGGGCGAAGAGGAGGACGAGGATGAGGACCGCGAAGCCGATGGCATCGCGCGGGAAGAAGCCGCCGAAGGCCACCGAGCTGCCGATCTCGACCGCCGCGAGCAGGAATCCCGCCACCGCCGCGCCGAGCACGCTGCCGAGCCCGCCCAGCACGACGATGACGAAGGCCTTGTAGGCGACGACCTCGCCCATGTGGGCGGAGACCTCGTTGTCGTAGACGGCGACGAGCACCCCGGCGAGTCCGGCCATGGCCGAGCCCAGGAACATGTTGAGCACCACCGCGCGCTCCGCCGGTACGCCGAGCGAACGGGCCATGTTCATGTCCTCCGACAGCGCCCGCCAGCCGAGACCGAGGCGGCTGCGTGCGAGCAGCAGCCACACGAGCAGCCCCGCGACCGCGGTCGCGAGGAGAATGGCCGACTGCTCGGGGGTGATGCGGACGGAGCCGACCGCGAGCGGCGGCAGCCCGACATCGGCCGGGAAGGGACTCGTGTAGGGGCCGAGCAGGAACGGCCGCTCCATCAGCGCCTGGAGGGCGATGAAGAGCCCGATGGAGACGAGAAGCGGGGTCCCCCGCGGCGCATCGAGCACCCAGCGGTAGCCGAGATGATAGACGGCGACGCCGGCGAGGCCGGCCGCGAGCGTGCCCACTGCGAGCGCGGGCCAGAAGGCGAGCCCGACGCCGCGGAAGGCGAACAGGCCGATCATGGCGCCGAGCGCGAAGATTCCCGCATGGACGATGTGCAGGATGCGCAGCATGCCATAGACCATGGTGAGGCCCATGGCGATGAGCGTGTACACGCATCCCGTCACGAGGATGTTGGCGAGAACGGAGCCCATGGGAGGCCCGGGGCGCACGAAGGGGCCGCGCGCGGCGGCCCCGGCGATGCCGTCAGTGGAGGTTCATGATCTCGGGGTCGTCGATGACCGCAAACGGCGCAAAGCGGCCGCCTTCGACCTTCTGCACGACCACGGGCTTGATGACGTTGCCCTCCTCGGTGAAGCCGTAGAAGGGGCCGGTGGTCACGTTTTCCATCTTCTTGATGGAGAACAGCGCCTCGACGATGGCGTCGGGATCCGTGCTGCCGGCGCGGTTGATGGCTTCGGCGAGCACCATGACGGCATCGAAGGAGGAGGCCGCCACCATGTCCGCCTGAAGTCCGAACCGCTTTTCATATTCGGCGAGGAACCACTGCACGATCGGGTTGTCGCTGCCGCGGTCGAGCGCGGTCGTGATCACCACGCCCTCCGCCGCGCCGGGCTTGGAGAGCTCGAAGAACTTGGGCGAATCGAAGCCCTCCATGCCCAGGATCGGCAGCTCGATGCCGAGCTCCTGGCGCTGGTTCACGATGCGCGCGGCCTGGGCATAGAAGCCGTTCACGTAGATGCCGTCGACGTCCATGCCGGCGATGCGCGTGAGGATCGGGCGCAGATCCTTGTCCCGCAGCGCATATTTCTCTTCAGTCACGACCGTGACCCCGAACTCCGGGGCCATCTTCTTGAAGCCGTCCGCGAGTGCGGCCCCCGCGTCGTTGTCCATGGTGATGAGCGCAACCCGCTTCCATCCCAGAAGCTTGCCGGCGGTATAGGCCGCGGCCGCCCCCTCGACGAGCGAGGGCACGCCGGTGCGGAAGATGTACCGGCCCGTGCGGGTGATCTCGGGATGCACCGCATAGGCCGTCATGAGCGGCACCCGCGCCCGCTGGAAGATGGCGGCGGCGGGCCGGGTGAGAAAGGAGTAGGAGCCGCTCACCGCCGCCACCACGCGGTCGGACTGGGTGAGCTTCTGCGCCACGTTCGCCGCCTGATCCGGCTTCGAGGCGTCATCGTAGGCGACGAGCAGAAGCGGCTCGCCGAGCACTCCGCCGTGCTCGTTGATCCAGTCCACCGCAAGCTCGGCGCCGTGCAGGGCGGCGAGGCCGTCGGAGGAGGCGAACCCGGTCTGGGGCGAGAAGAAACCGAGCCTGATCGCCTCTTCGGCGCGTCCCGCCCCGGCCCAGACGGTGGCGGCGGTGAGCACGGCGGCGATCAGAGCGCGGCGGTGCATGCTGGCCATCGTTACCTCCCCTCCTCTTCTCCGGAAAGCTCGCCGGCCAGGACGAGCTGCGATGCGCGCGCAATATCCTCCGAAAGAACACGGTCCGCAACCATCACCGGGATATGCGCGCGGATCCGCCGGTGACAGAGGGCGACGCCCCGGCCCGGCTCGAGCCCGCGCAGATCGAGGGCCTGGGCCGCGAGCAGGAACTCGATCGCCACCACCCGGGCGGCGGTATCCACCACCCAGCGCGCATGGCGGGCGGCGATCGGCGCCATGGGGACGTGATCCTCCGTATTCGCACAGGTGGGCACCGACTGGATGCTCGCGGCGACCGCCCGGCAGCGCAGCTCGGCAACCAGGCTCGCGGCCGTGTACTGGGCGATCATGAAGCCGGAGTTCACGCCCGCGGGCGCCTCGGGATGGACGAGAAAGGGTGGCAGGCCGCCGTTGAGCATGGGATCCACGAGCCGCGCCGAACGCCGCTCGCTCATCACCGCCACGGATGCGAGGGAGGTCGCGAGGTGATCGAGCACCTCCCCCACCCGTTGGCCGTGGAAGTTCCCCGAGTTGCTGGAGAGCCAGTCGTCGTCGGGATCGATGAGGGGATTGTCGTTGGCGGCGTTGATCTCGATCGTGAGCGCGCGCTCGGCGTCGTCGAGCGCATCCCGGGTGGCGCCGATGACCTGGGGAATGCAGCGCAGCGAGAGCGCATCGCGAAGTCTGCCCGGGCCGGGGCGCCGCATCGCCCTGCTGTCGCGGGTGAGCTGCTCGAGCCGCCTTGCGGTCGCGAGCTGACCCGGATGGGGCTTGGTGGCGGCGAGCCTGCGGTCGAAGGAGTCGGTGAGGGCGCCCAGGGCCTCGAGGGACATGGCCGCCGCCGCCTCGGCGGCGAGGACGAGCGTTCGCGCATCCACGAGGGCGAGGCAGCCGATCGCCGTCGTCTGCTCGGTGCCGTTGATGAGCGCGAGCCCGTCGCGCGCCTCCACGCCCGGCGAAACGATGCCCGCACGCCGCAGTGCCTCCGCCGCCGGCAGCCGCGCGCCGCGATAGCGCACCCATCCCTCACCGATGAACGGCAGGCTCATGTGCGCAAGCGGCGCGAGATCGCCGCAGGCGCCGACCGAGCCCCGTTCGGGCACCTCGGGCACGATGTCGGCGTTGAGCAGCGCGAGGAGCGTGTCGAGGACCTCCGGCCGCACCCCCGTGTGACCGCCGGCGAGCACATTGGCGCGGATCACCATCATCGCCCGCACCTCCTCCGCCGGCATCGCATCGCCCACCCCGGCGGCGTGGCTGCGCAGGAGATTTTCCTGCAGCCTGCGGCGATGTTCGGGGCCGACGCCGCGGCCGTCGAGCGCGCCGAAGCCCGTGGTCAGGCCGTAGATCGGCGTGCCCTTCGCGAGATGGGCGCAGAGCCGCCGGTAGCCCGCCTCCACCCGGGCGCGGGCCTGCGGCGCGAGTTCGACCCGCGCCCCGTCGCGGGCCACCGCCGCCACGGCCGCGGGGGTGAGACGGCTTCCATCGAGCAGCACCCGGTCGGACACGCTCCCTCTCCTCTCAGGGGATCATCGGCAGCCGGAGGCCGTGCGCGCGCGCACAGGCGATCGCCTCTTCGTATCCGGCATCGGCGTGGCGGGCGACACCGATCGCCGGATCGTTGGTGAGCACGCGCTCGATGCGCCGTGCCGCCTCGGGCGTCCCGTCACAGACGATGACCATGCCGGCATGCTGGGAAAAGCCGATGCCCACGCCGCCGCCGTGGTGGATGGAAACCCAGCTCGCCCCGCTCGCGCAGTTCACGAGCGCATTGAGAAGCGGCCAGTCGGCGACCGCATCGGAGCCGTCCTTCATCCCCTCGGTCTCGCGGTTGGGGCTCGCGACCGAACCGGAATCGAGATGATCGCGGCCGATGACGATCGGCGCCTTCACCTCGCCCTTCGCCACCATTTCGTTGAAGGCGAGGCCCACCTTCGCACGCTCGCCGAGCCCGAGCCAGCAGATGCGCGCGGGGAGCCCCTGAAAGCGGATGCGCGCGCGGGCCATCTCCAGCCAGTTGTGGAGGTGGGGATCGTCGATGAGCTCCCGGACCTTCTCGTCGGTGCGGTAGATGTCTTCGGGATCGCCCGAGAGCGCGACCCAGCGGAACGGTCCCTTGCCGCGGCAGAACAGCGGGCGGATGTAGGCGGGGACGAAACCGGGATAGGCGAAGGCGTCCGCGACCCCGGCCTCCTTCGCCATCTGGCGGAGGTTGTTGCCATAGTCGAAGCAGGGCACGCCCTGACGCCAGAAACCGAGGATCGCGCGCACCTGTTCGGCCATCGACCGTTTGGCCTCGCGCACCACCCGCTCGGGCTCGCGTTCCTGGGCGCGCTCCCATTCCTCCACCGTCCAGCCCGCGGGCAGATAGCCGTGGAGCGGATCGTGCGCCGCCGTCTGGTCGGTGACGAGATCGGGCCGCACGCCGCGGCGCAGGAGCTCGGGATACACCTCGGCCGCATTGCCGAGCAGGCCCACCGAAAGGGCCTCGCCGCGCGCCGCAGCTTCGGTGACGAGCGCCAGCGCCTCGTCGAGATCGGCCGTCCAGCGGTCGAGATAGCCGCTCTCGATGCGCCGCTCGATGCGCGAGGCGCGGCATTCCACGGCCAGCAGCGAGGCCCCCGCCATGGTCGCGGCGAGCGGCTGGGCCCCGCCCATGCCGCCGAGGCCGGCGGTGAGGATCCAGCGGCCGCGCAGCTCGCCCCCGTAATGCCGCCGTCCCGCTTCGACGAAGGTCTCGTAGGTGCCCTGGATGATGCCCTGGCTGCCGATGTAGATCCAGGAGCCGGCCGTCATCTGGCCGTACATCATCAGACCGCGGCGATCGAGCTCCTCGAAATGCTCGAGCGTCGCCCAGCGGGCGACGAGGTTCGTATTCGCGATCAGCACCCGCGGCGCGTCGGGATGGGTCTCGAGGACCGCGACCGGCTTGCCGGACTGGACGAGCAGGGTCTCGCGTTCGTCGAGGTTCTTCAGGGCTTCGACGATGGCGTCGAAGCAGCGCCAGTTGCGTGCGGCGCGGCCGGTGCCGCCGTAGACGACGAGCTCCTCCGGCTTCTCCGCCACCTCGGGATCGAGGTTGTTCATGAGCATGCGCAAGGCGGCCTCGGCCTGCCAGTTGCGGCAGTTCAGCGTGCTCCCGCGCGGCGCGCGGATGCGACGGGTGTTGTCGAAGCGGTCGCTGCTCATCCGCTGCCTCCCCGGAAAACGGCCTCCACGCCTCAAGATAGACGGGAAAGCGCGCTGCGGAACGCCTCCCCGATCTCCTCGCGCAGCGGGTGACGGCCGTCCCGGACGACCCGCCGACCGGCGACCCGGACTTCCCGTACCGCCGCCTTCCCGGCACAGAAGAGATAGGCATCGAGCAGGGTCTCGGGCCCGTGGCCGACGAGCGCCGGATGGTCGGCATCGAGGACGAGGAGATCCGCAAAGCGGCCGGGTGCGATCGCACCGGCGGGGCGTCCGCACGCCTGCGCACCCGCTGCCGCCGCCTGCCGCCAGAGAACCTCGCCCACCGATTCCCCTGCCGCCGCCGCCACCGTCCGCCGCAGCAGCCGGAGCCGCTGGCCGTATTCGAGCAGCCGCAGCTCCAGGGCGGGATCGACCGTCACCTGACTGTCGGAGCCGACGCCGAAGCGGCCGTGAGCCGCGCGCAGATCGGGCAGGAGGAAGATGCCGTCGCCGAGATTGGCCTCGGTCGTCGGACAGAGGCCGATGATCGCCCCCGCCGCCGCGACCCGCGCGAGCTCTGCGGTGGAGGCGTGGGTCGCATGCACGAGGGTCCAGCGGTCGTCGAGCGCGAAGTGATCGAGCAGCCAGCGCACGGGCGGCATGCCCGTATGGGCGATGCATTCCTCCACCTCGAGGCGCTGCTCGGCGATGTGGATGTGGCGCGGCAACTCGGGGGGCGCGGCCGCGACGAGCTCCGCGATCGCCTGGCGCGGCGCCGCGCGCAGGCTGTGGATCGCGATGCCGGCGCGGGCACCGGGCTCGCCTGCGCAGGCTTCGGCGATCTCGAGTACCTCCCGGGGATCCGCGCGGAAGCGGCGCTGTGCGCCTTGCAGCGGCCGGTCGTCGAAGCCGCCGCGCAGATAGAGCACGGGAAGCAGCGTGATCGCGATGCCCACCCGCCTGGCTGCGCGGAGATGGCGTCTTGCGAGTTCGGCGCGGTCGGCATAGGGCCGCCCCTGCGGATCGCGGTGGAGGTAGTGGAATTCGGCCACGGCCGCATACCCGGCCTCGAGCATCTCGAGGTAGAGCTGCGCCGCCACCGCCTCGAGCTCGTCGGGGCCGATGCGGGCGGCGAGACGATACATGGTCTCGCGCCAGCTCCAGAAATCGTCTCCGCCGGGCCCTGCGCGCTCACAGCGTCCGGCCATCGCCCGCTGAAAGGCGTGGGAGTGGAGATTGGCGATCGCCGGCAGCACCGGCCCGGGCAGGCGCTCGGCGCCCCGGGGCGTGGCGTCGCTCTCGACCGCCTCGATGCGGCCGTGGGCATCGAGCGCGATGCGGACCTCCCGCGCCCAGCCCGCAGGCAGAAACGCCGCTTCTGCGAACAGG
>CAZHHU010000073.1:0-12546 GCA_964532215.1 uncultured Geminicoccaceae bacterium | reverse complement strand
GCTTGAGCGCGCCGCCCGCGAACATGTTGAACATGCCGAGGATGCCGCCCTGCTGCTGCTCGAAGATCTGGGCCATGACCTCGGCATCGATGCCGGGCAGCGGGATGTAGGTGCCGAGACGGTAGACGACGAGGCAGCCGAGCGTGAACCAGAGCCGCTTCTTGAGCTCCGTCGCCTTGGCGAAGACGCCGAGATTGATGTTCGCCGCGAGCTGCTCGGCTACCGATGCCATGGATCCGCTCCTATGAGGAGGTCTCCGCCTCCGCCGATGCGCGCGAGGCGATCACGACGCGACCTCCCGCCTGCTCCACCGCCTCGATCGCCTTCCTGGAGGCGCCGGCCACGGTGATCGTCACCGCGCTCCGGATCTCACCGCGGGCGAGCAGGCGCACCCCGTCCCTGATGCGGCGGATCACACCGCTCGCCTTGAGCACCTCGGCGTCGATGGGTTTCGTCGCATCGATCTTGCCGCGATCGATGGCGTCCTGCAGCCGGTCGAGGTTGAGCCAGGCGTATTCCGCCTTGAATTTGTTGGTGAAGCCGCGCTTCGGCAGGCGGCGGTAGATGGGCATCTGGCCGCCCTCGAAGCTGAGCTTGGCGCCGCCGCTGCGCGCCTTCTGGCCCTTATGGCCGCGGCCCGCGGTCTTGCCGAGGCCGGAGCCGATGCCGCGGCCGACGCGCTTGCGCGCCTTGCGGGCACCCGGGCGGTCGCGCAGTTCGTTGAGACGCATGGCGCTATTCCTCCGATTCCGCGACCGGTTCGACCTTCACGAGATGGCGCACCTTGGCGATCCGCCCCCGGAAGGAGGGGGTATCGGGCACGATGCGGCTGCGGTTCATGCGCCCGAGACCGAGCGCCTTCAGGGTCGCCGCCTGGTCCTTCTTGCGCCCGATCGGACTTCCGATCTGGGTGACCCGGAGCCTGCCGCTCATGGTCTCACTCCCGCGCCTCGAGGGTCTGCCGGCGACCGACGATCTCGCTCACCTTCTTGCCCCGCTTGGTGGCCACCGCCCGCGGCGACATGACCTTGGCGAGCGCGTCGAAGGTGGCCTTGATCATGTTGTGGGGATTGGAGGAGCCGAGCGACTTGCACACCACGTCCTGCACCCCGAGGGCCTCGAACACGGCGCGCATCGGGCCGCCGGCGATGATTCCCGTGCCGGGCGGGGCGCTGCGGAGGATCACCCGGCCGGAGCCGAAATGTCCCTGGACGTCGTGATGCAGGGTCCGGCCCTGCCGCAGCGGCACGCGGATCATGCGCCGCTTCGCCTCTTCGGTGGCCTTGCGCACCGCCTCCGGGACCTCCCGCGCCTTGCCGTGCCCGTAGCCGACGCGGCCCTTGCCGTCGCCCACCACGACCAGCGCCGAGAAGCCGAAGCGGCGGCCGCCCTTGACCACCTTGGCGACGCGGTTGACCGAGACCAGCCGGTCGATGAGCTCGACCTCCTGTCGCTCCTCACTCGGACGCGCTCTTGCCATGCCCTCATCCCCACATCAGAACGACAGCCCGCCCTCGCGCGCCCCTTCGGCGAGCGCCCTGACGCGGCCGTGATAGCGGTATCCGCCGCGGTCGAAGACCACCTTCTCGACGCCGGCCTCCCGGGCCCGCTTGGCGATGAGCAGCCCGACCCGGCGTGCGGCCTCCCGGTCGCTGCCCTTTTCGAGCTCAGCCCGCAGTTCCGGGTCGAGGGAGGAGGCGGCGGCGAGAGTCCGCCCCTGCTCGTCGTCGATGACCTGACAGTAGATGTGCTTGTGCGAGCGGAAGACGGAGAGCCGCGGCCGTCCCCCGGCAAGCTTGCGGATCCACCAGCGGGTGCGCCGCTCGCGCCGCTCGAACCGCTCCTTGGGCTTGACCATGGCTACTTCTTCTTTCCTTCCTTGCGCAGGATGACCTCGTCCGCATAGCGGATGCCCTTGCCCTTGTAGGGCTCAGGCTTGCGGAAGGCGCGGATCTCGGCCGCGATCTGACCGACCTTCTGCTTGTCCACCCCGCGCACCACGATCTCGGTCGCGCTCGGGGTCTCGATCTTCACCTCGGGCGGGATCGCATACTTGATCTCGTGGCTGTAGCCGAGCTGCAGGGTGAGGATGCGGCCGTCGCACAGCGCGCGGTAGCCGACGCCCGAGATCGCGAGCCGCTTCTCGAAGCCCCTGCTCACACCCTCGACCATGTTCGCGACGAGGCTCCGCGACAGCCCCCACATCGCCCGCGCGCGCTTGCTCTCGCCGCGCGGCAGCAGGCGCAGCTGGCCGTCCTCCCGACGGATCTCGACCTCCGGCGGAAGCTCCTGTTCGAGTTCGCCGAGCCGCCCCCTGACGCGGATGCGCCGGTCGCTGATCGCGACCTCCACCCCTTCGGGCAGAGCAATGGGAAGTTTGCCGATGCGCGACATGATCAGAACACCGTGCACAGGACTTCGCCGCCGACGCGCTGCTCGCGGGCTTCGGCATCCGAGAGCACGCCGCGCGGCGTGGACAGGATGGCGATGCCGAGGCCGTTGTATACCCGCGGCAGCTCCCGCACTCCGGCGTATACCCTCCGCCCCGGCTTGGAGACGCGCCGGATCTCGCGGATCACCGGTTCGCCGTTGTGATACTTGAGCTCGATCGTGATCTCCTTCTTGCCGGGGCCGATCTCCTTGACCTCGAAGCCGCGGATGTAGCCCTCGCGTCGGAGCACTTCGAGCACGTTCGCCCGCAACCGCGAGGCCGGCGTACGCACCACCGGCTTGTTCGCCCGCTGCGCGTTGCGGATGCGGGTCAGCATGTCGCCGAGGGGATCGCTCAAGGTCATCGTTCGATCTCGCCTCACCAGCTCGCCTTGATCACACCGGGCAGCTTGCCCTCGGACGCGAGCTCCCGCAGCGCGATCCGGGACAGACCGAAGCGGCGGTAGTAGCCGCGTGGCCTGCCGGTGAGCAGGCAACGATTGCGAACCCGCACCGGCGCGCTGTTGCGCGGAAGCTTCGCGAGCTTGAGCATCGCCTCGAACCGCTCCTCCGGATCACGGCTGCGGTCGCGGGCGATGGCCCGGAGCTCGGCGCGCTTGGCCGCGTACTTCTGGGCCAGCTTCATGCGCCGCTTGTTCTTCTCCACCGCACTCTTCTTCGCCATCGACCGCGCCCCCTGTCACTTGCGGAACGGCAGATTGAAGCCTTCGAGCAGGGCCCGCGCCTCCTCGTCGCTCTCCGCCGTGGTGCAGATGATGATGTCCATGCCGCGGATCTCGTCGATCTCGTCGTAGTTGATCTCCGGGAAGACGATCTGCTCGCGGATGCCGAGCGCGTAGTTGCCGCGGCCGTCGAAGCTCTTCGGGCTGAGACCGCGGAAGTCGCGCACCCGCGGCAGCGCGATGTTCACGAGCCGGTCGAGAAACTCGTACATCCGCTCGCGCCTGAGCGTCACCTTGCAGCCGATCGGCATCCCCTTGCGGAGCTTGAAGTTGGCGACCGACTTGCGGGCGCGGCAGACGACCGGCTTCTGCCCCGCGATGAGGGCGAGATCCTTCATTGCCGCGTCGATCTTCTTGACGTCCTGGACCGCTTCGCCGACCCCCATGTTGATCACGATCTTCTCGAGCTTCGGGACCTGCATGGGGTTGCGGTAGCCGAAGCGCTCCATGAGCTGCGGCTTGACGACTTCCTCGTAGTGCTGCTTGAGCCGGGCCATGGCCTCTCGTCTCTCAACGGTCGATGAGCTCGCCGGAGCGCTTGGCGTAGCGCACCTTGCGGCCGTCCTCGAGGATCCGGAAGCCGATCCGCGTCGGACGGCCGTCCTTGGGATCGATGTGGGCGAGATTGGAGAGATGGATCGGCGCCTCCTTGGGGGTGATGCCGCCGGGCTCGCGCGGCGTCGGCCGCTGATGTTTCTTGACGATGTTCACCCCCTGGACGATGGCGCGGTTCTCCTTGGGCATGACCCGCAGCACCTCGCCCACCTTGCCCTTGTCGCGACCCGCGATCACCACCACCCGGTCGCCCTTCCTGATCCGCGCCGCCATCACAGCACCTCCGGCGCCAGCGAGATGATCTTCATGAACCGCTTGGCGCGCAGCTCGCGGGGCACGGGACCGAAGATCCGCGTCCCGATCGGCTCGCCCTGACGGTTGATGAGCACCGCCGCGTTCTTGTCGAAGCGGATCGCGGAGCCGTCCGGCCGCTTGAGGGGCTGGCGCGTGCGCACGATCACCGCGTGCACCACGTCGCCCTTCTTCACCTTGCCGCGGGGGATCGCCTCCTTGACCGAACAGACGATGATGTCCCCGACCGACCCGTACTTGCGCTGCGAGCCGCCGAGGACGCGGATGCACTGGATGCGGCGGGCGCCGGAGTTGTCCGCCACCTCGAGCTGGCTCTCGGCCTGGATCATGCCTCACCTCCGCTCACCGCTTCCGCCGTCTCTTCGTAGAGGACCTCGAAATGCTTGGTCCTGGACAGCGGCCGGCACTCGCGGATGCGCACCCGGTCGCCGATCTTGCAGCGGTTCTCGGGATCGTGCGCGGGATAGCGCTTCGAGCGCCGGATGTACTTCTTGTACAGCGGATGCATGACCATGCGGTCGACCCGCACGATCACCGTCTTGTCCATCTTGTCGCTCACCACGACGCCCTGCAGAATCCGCCTCGGCATCGCCTCCTACCCCTTCTGCGCCGCAGCCCTGCGGGCGCGGGCCATCTCGTGCATGACCGTCTTGATGCGCGCGATGTCCCGCCGCACCTGGCGGATGCGCGCGCTGTTCTCGAGCTGCCCGGTGGCCTTCTGGAAGCGCAGGTTGAACTGCTCCTTCTTGAGATCGAGAAGGAGGCTCTTGAGCTCGTCCCAGCTCTTGCCGCGCAGTTCCGCCGCCTTCATGCCACAGCTCCCTCGCCCGCACCCGGCCGCGCGACGAACTTGGTCCGGATCGGCAGCTTCGCGGCGCCGAGCTCGATCGCGCGACGCGCGAGATCCTCGGGCACGCCGTCGATCTCGAACAGGATCCGTCCGGGCTTGACCACCGCCACCCAGTACTCGACCGAGCCCTTGCCCTTGCCCATGCGCACCTCGGCCGGCTTCTTGGTCACGGGCTTGTCGGGGAAGACCCGGATCCACACCCGGCCGGTGCGCTTGAGATGCCGCACGATCGCGCGGCGGGCCGCCTCGATCTGGCGCGCGGTGATGCGCTCGGGCTCGAGCGCCTTCATGCCGTAGGCGCCGAAATTGAGCTCGAAACCGCCCTTGGCAAGCCCGTGGATGCGTCCCTTGTGGGCCTTGCGGTACTTGGTGCGCTTGGGCTGCAGCATGACCGGCCCTCCTCAGCTCGTGCGGCCCGCGCTCTGCTGGGCGAAGATGCGATCATAGGCCATGGGATCGTGCTCCATGATCTCGCCCTTGAAGATCCACACCTTCACCCCGCAGGTGCCGTAGGGCGTGAAGGCGGTGGCGCGGCCGAAGTCGACATTGGCGCGCAGCGTGTGCAGGGGCACGCGCCCCTCCCGGTACCATTCGCTGCGCGCGATCTCGGCGCCGCCGAGCCGTCCCGCCACTTCCACCTTGATACCCTGGGCGCCCATCCGCATCGCCGCCTGCACCGCGCGCTTCATCGCCCGGCGGAAGGTGACCCGCCGCTCCAGCTGCTGGGCGATGTTCTCGGCCACGAGCTTGGCATCCAGCTCCGGCTTGCGCACCTCGACGAGATTGAGCTGCACGTCACCCCCGCACATCCGCGCGAGTTCCTTGCGCAGGGCATCGATCTCGGCGCCCTTCTTGCCGATCACCACCCCCGGGCGGGCGGTGTAGATGGTGATGCGGGCCTTCTTCGCCGGCCGCTCGATGACGATGCGCGAGATCCCCGCCTGCTTCAGACGCCGCTCGAGAAAGTCGCGGATCTCCAGGTCCTGGGCGAGCAGATCCCGGTACTCCTTCTTCTTCGCATACCAGCGCGAATCCCAGGTGCGGTTGATGCCGACCCGGAGCCCGACCGGATTGACTTTCTGCCCCATCAGACGGTCTCCTCCCGCTCCCGCACGACGATCCGGAGCCGCGAATAGGGCTTGAGGATCCGCCCGACGCGGCCGCGGGCGCGCGGCCGGAAGCGCTTGAGCACGAGATCCTTGCCCACGCTCGCCTCGGCGACGATGAGACGGTCGACGTCGAGACCGTGGTTGTTCTCGGCGTTCGCGATCGCCGACTCGAGCGCCTTCTTGACGTAGCGGGCCGCCTTCTTGCGCGTGAACTCGAGGGCGATGAGCGCCTTGCCCACCTCCATGCCGCGGATCATGGCGGCGACGAGATTGAGCTTGCGCGGGCTCGTGCGCAGCCGCGCGGCGACCGCGAGCGCCTCATTGTCCGCGAGCCGGCGTGGCGCCTTCGGCTTGCTCATGACCTCACTTCCTCTTCGCCTTCTTGTCCGCGCCGTGGCCGTAGAAGGTGCGCGTCGGCGCGAACTCCCCGAACTTGTGGCCGACCATGTTCTCGGTCACGTACACGGGGATGAACTTCTTGCCGTTGTACACGGCGAAGGTGAGCCCGACGAACTCCGGCAGGATCGTCGAGCGCCGCGACCAGGTCTTGATGATCTCGCTGCGCCCCGACGCCTTCACCCGCTCCGCCTTCTTGAGCAGATGGGGATCGACGAACGGGCCCTTCCAAACCGAACGCGGCATCGCCTCAGCCCTTGCGCTTCTTCGCGAGATGACGGCTTCTCAGGATGAACTTGTCGGTGCGCTTGTTGCGGCGCGTGCGCGCACCCTTGGTGGGCTTGCCCCACGGGCTCACCGGATGGCGTCCGCCCGAGGTGCGGCCCTCGCCGCCGCCGTGGGGATGATCGACCGGGTTCATCGCCACGCCGCGCACCGTCGGCCGGCGACCGAGCCAGCGCGCCCGCCCCGCCTTGCCCAGGCTGACGTTGGCGTGGTCCGGATTGGACACCGCGCCGATGGTCGCCATGCAGCGCGAGTGGACGACGCGGATCTCGCCCGAGGTGAGCCGCAGCTGCGTGTAGTCGCCATCCCGCCCCACGATCTGGGCATAGGTCCCGGCGGCGCGGGCGAGCTGGCCGCCCTTGCCGGGCTTGAGCTCGACATTGTGCACGATGGCGCCGATGGGGATGTTGCCCACCGGGGCCGCGTTGCCCGGCTTGACCTCGACCCGCTCGTCGGCGACCACCGCATCTCCCGGCTGCAGCCGCTGCGGCGCCAGGATGTAGGAGAGCTCGCCGTCCTCGTAACGGATGAGGGCGATGAAGGCGCTGCGGTTGGGATCGTACTCGAGCCGCTCGACCACCGCCGGTACGCCGAACTTGCGGCGCCGGAAGTCGATGATGCGGTACCTGCGCTTGTGCCCGCCGCCGCGCTGCCAGACGGTGATCCGGCCCTGATTGTTGCGGCCGCCGCTCTTGCTGAGACCGCGGGTGAGCTTCTTGACCGGCTTGCCCTTCCACAGATCGCTGCGGTCGACGAGCACCAGCTGGCGGCGTCCGGGGCTCGTGGGCTTGTAGGTCTTGAGGGCCATCGCTCACACCCCCGTCATGATGTCGATGCTCTGACCCTCCTCGAGGGTGACATAGGCCTTCTTGATGTCCGGACGCCGCCCCCTGCGGCCGCGGAATCCCTTGACCTTGCCCTTGAGGATCAGGGTGTTCACCTTCTTGACCTTGACCCCGAAGATCTCCTCCACCGCCTCCTTGATCTCGGGCTTGGTGGCGTCCTTGCGGACCTGGAACACGACCTGGTTGTGCTCCGAGACCCGGGTCGACTTCTCGGTCACGATCGGCCGGATGATGACGTCGTAGTGACGCGGTTCGGTCATCGCAGGCGCTCCTGCAAGAGCTGCACCGCATCGGGCGTCAGCACGAGATGCTCGTGGCGCAGGATGTCGTAGACGTTGGCGCCGAGCTGCGGCAGCAGATCCACCCGCGGCAGATTGCGCGAGGCGAGGGCGAAGTTGCGCTCCGGCTCACCGCCGGTGACGATGAGGACATTGGCGAGCCCCAGCGCCTCCAGCCGCTCGCGCAGAAGCCGCGTGCGCGGCTCGGGCAGCTCGAGACCGTCGAGCACGTGCAGCTTCTGCTCCCGCAGCTTGTCGGAGAGGGCGCATTTGAGACCGAGCCGGCGCACCTTCTTCGGCAGATCGATGGAATGATCGCGCGGCACCGGGCCGAAGGCGCGACCGCCGCCGACGAAGATGTTCGCCCCGCGGCTGCCGTGCCGGGCGCGGCCGGTGCCCTTCTGGCGGTAGAGCTTGCGCTTGGAGTACGACACCTCGCCGCGCGTCTTCACCTTGTGCGTGCCGCGCCGGCGCTTGGCGAGCTGCCAGCGCACCACCCGGTGCAGGATGTCGACCCGCACCGGGACCGCGAAGACGGACTCGTCGAGCTCGACGGTCCCGATCTCCTCGCCGGCGAGATTCCTGACCGGAAGCTGCATGCCTCACTCCCCGCCCGCTTCCTCTTCGCCGACCACATGGACCTCGAGCTCCTCGCCGCGGTGCACCACCGCCGCCGGCCAGGGCGCCTCCTTGGGAAGCGCCTTCTTGACCGCATCGCGCACCAGCACCCAGCCGCCGCGGGGGCCGGGCACCGCACCCTTGACGAGAATGAGGCCGCGGTCGGGATCGACGCCGAAGACCTCGAGGTTCTGCACCGTCACCCGGCGATCGCCCATGTGGCCGGCCATCTTCTTGCCCTTGAAGACCCGGCCCGGATCCTGGCGCTGGCCGGTGGAGCCGTGCGAGCGGTGGGCGAGGGAGACGCCGTGGCTCGCCCGCAGTCCGCCGAAGCCGTGTCGCTTCATGGCGCCGGCGAAGCCCTTGCCGATCGAGATGCCGGTCACATCGACGAACTGACCGGCGACGAAATGCCCGGCATGGAGCCGCGTACCCGGCTCCAGCAGCGCCTCCTCGGAGACCCGGAACTCCGCGAGCTTGCGCTTGGGCTCGACCCTGGCGCGGGCGAAATGACCGCGCATCGGCTTGCTCACCCGCTTCGGCTTGGCGCTGCCGGCGCCGAGCTGGACCGCGGTATAGCCGTGCTTGTCGCGGGTGCGCACGGCCACCACCTCGCAGTCCTCGACCCTGAGCACGGTCACCGGCACATGGCTGCCGTCGACGCCGAACAGCCGCGTCATGCCGAGCTTGCGGGCGATCAGTCCGGTTCGCATGGCGGCGCCCTCAGAGCTTGATCTCGACGTCCACGCCCGCCGCCAGATCGAGCTTCATGAGCGCGTCGACGGTCTGCGGCGTGGGATCGATGATGTCCAGAAGCCGCTTGTGGGTACGGATCTCGAACTGCTCGCGGCTCTTCTTGTCGATGTGCGGCGAACGGTTGACGGTGAAACGCTCGATCCGCGTGGGAAGCGGGATCGGGCCGCGCACGCGCGCACCCGTTCGCTTCGCCGTGCCGACGATCTCGCGCACCGACTGATCGAGCACGCGATGATCGAACGCCTTGAGGCGGATGCGAATCTTCTCGGCTTGCATGAGCGGCCCCTGTGCCTGCGACCCCGCTTACTCGATCACCTCGGTGACGACGCCGGCGCCGACGGTGCGGCCGCCCTCGCGGATGGCGAAGCGCAGCCCCTGCTCCATGGCGATGGGCTGGATGAGCTCCACCTCGAGGGTGACGTTGTCGCCGGGCATCACCATCTCCACCCCCTCGGGCAGCCTGATGCTCCCGGTCACGTCGGTGGTGCGGAAATAGAACTGCGGCCGGTAGTTGGAGAAGAAGGGCGTGTGCCGACCCCCCTCCTCCTTGGTGAGCACATAGACCTCGGCCCTGAACCTGGTGTGCGGGGTGATCGAACCCGGCTTGCACAGCACCTGACCCCGCTCCACCTCGTCCCGCTTGATGCCCCGCAGCAGAATGCCGACATTGTCCCCGGGCAGACCCTCATCGAGCAGCTTGCGGAACATCTCGATGCCCGTGCACACCGTCTTCTGCGTCGGCCGCAGACCCACGATCTCCACCTCGTCGTTGAGCCGGATCACCCCCCGCTCGATGCGGCCCGTGACCACCGTGCCCCGACCGGAGATCGAGAACACGTCCTCGATCGGCATCAGGAACGGCAGATCCCGCGGCCGCTCCGGCGTCGGAATGTAATCGTCCACCGCCTCCATCAGCTTGACGATCGACTCCCGCCCGATCTCCGGATCCCGGTCCTCCAGCGCCGCCAGCGCCGAACCCGCGATCACCGGCACCTCATCGCCGGGAAAGCCGTACTTCGAGAGCAGCTCGCGAACCTCGAGCTCCACCAGCTCCAGAAGCTCGGGATCGTCCACCATGTCCACCTTGTTCAGATACACCACCAGCGCCGGCACCCCCACCTGACGCGCCAGCAGAATATGCTCCCGCGTCTGCGGCATCGGCCCATCCGCCGCGCTCACCACCAAAATCGCCCCGTCCATCTGCGCCGCACCGGTGATCATGTTCTTCACGTAATCCGCATGACCCGGACAATCCACATGCGCATAATGACGCCGGTCCGTCTCATACTCCACATGCGCCGTGTTGATCGTGATCCCCCGCGCCTTCTCCTCCGGCGCCTTGTCGATCTGATCGTAACTCGTGTACTGCGCCCGACCCTGCTCCGCCAAAACCTTCGTGATCGCCGCCGTCAACGTCGTCTTGCCATGATCCACATGGCCGATCGTCCCAATGTTCACATGCGGCTTCGTCCGCTCAAATCTCGCCTTGGCCATCTTCCGTCTCTCCGCCTCGTGCTGTCCCCGCCGCTTCAGGCGTACTTGGCGCGGATCTCCTCCGCGACCTGCTGCGGCACGGGCTCGTAGTGGTCGAACTGCATGGTGTACTGCGCCCGCCCCTGGGAGAGCGAACGCAGCGTGCTCACATAGCCGAACATGGTGGCGAGCGGCACGAGCGCCCGGATGACCTGGGCGTTGCCGCGGGGCTCCATGCCCAGGATCTGCCCGCGCCGGCTGTTGAGGTCGCCGATGATGTCGCCCATGTATTCCTCGGGAGTCACGACTTCAACCCGCATCACCGGCTCGAGCAGAATCGGGCCGGCCTTCTGCGCCGCCTCGCGGAACGCCGCCCGCCCGGCGATCTCGAACGCCATCGTCGAGCTGTCGACCTCGTGATAGCTGCCATCCACGAGCTCGACGCGCACGTCCACCACCGGAAAGCCGGCGACGATCCCGGTCTGCATCGCGGATTCGATGCCCTTCTGCACGCCGGGGATGAATTCCTTGGGAATGGCGCCGCCGACGATCCTGTTCTCGAACACGAGACCGGCACCCCGCTCCGCCGGGTGCAGCAGGATCTTGACCCGGGCGAACTGACCCGCACCGCCGGTCTGCTTCTTGTGCGTGTAGTCGGCCTCGGCGTCGCGGGTCACCGTCTCGCGATAGGCGACCATGGGCTGGCCGACGTTGCAGTCGACCTTGAACTCCCGCTTCAGCCGGTCGACGATGATCTCGAGATGGAGCTCCCCCATTCCCTTGATGATCGTCTGCCCGGTCTCGGGATCGATGCCGACGCGGAAGGAGGGGTCCTCCTGGGCGAGCTTCTGCAGCGCCTGCGAGAGCTTCTCCTGATCCGCCTTGGTCTTGGGCTCCACCGCGACCTCGATGACGGGCTCGGGAAACTCCATCCGCTCGAGCACGATCGGCCGCTCGGGATCGCACAGCGTGTCGCCCGTCGTCGTCTGCTTGAGGCCCACGAGCGCCACGATGTCGCCCGCATAGGCCTCCTTCACCTCCTCGCGCTGATTGGCGTGCATGAGGAGGATGCGCCCGACCCGCTCGCGCTTGTCCTTGACCGAGTTGTAGACGTAGGTGCCGGAGCTGAGCTGGCCCGAATAGACCCGCACGAAGGTGAGGGTGCCGACGAAGGGATCGGTCATGATCTTGAAGGCCAGCGCCGCGGCCGGCGCCCGGTCGTCGGGACGGCGCTCCTCCTCGCGTCCCGTCCTGGGATTGACGCCGCTCACCGGCGGCAGGTCCACGGGCGAGGGGAGATAGTCGACGACCGCGTCGAGAAGGGGCTGCACCCCCTTGTTCTTGAAGGCGGAACCGCAGAGCACGGGAACGATGCGGCCCTCGATCGTGCCCCTGCGGATGCAGCGGATCAGCGTCTCCTCATCGGGCTCCTCGCCCTCGAGGTAGGCCATCATCGCCTCGTCGTCGAGCTCCACCGCGGCCTCGATGAGATGCGTGCGCGCCTCCTCCGCCTCGGCCCGCAGCTCCTCGGGAATGTCCACGTAGGAAAAGCGGGCGCCCAAGGTCTCCTCGTGCCAGACGATGCCGCGGCCGCGGACGAGATCGACCACGCCGCGGAAGTCGGCCTCGACGCCGATGGGCAGCGTCACGGGCACCGCATGCGCCCCGAGACGCTCGCGGATCATCGCCACGCAGCGCGGAAAGTCGGCGCCGATGCGGTCCATCTTGTTGACGAAGCAGATGCGCGGCACGCGATACTTGTCGGCCTGCCGCCATACCGTCTCGGACTGCGGCTCCACCCCGGCGACCGCGTCGAAGACCGCGATCGCGCCGTCGAGCACGCGCAGCGAGCGCTCCACCTCGATGGTGAAATCCACATGCCCCGGCGTGTCGATG
>CAZHHU010000072.1:9704-12728 GCA_964532215.1 uncultured Geminicoccaceae bacterium | reverse complement strand
CCCCCGGCTCACGCCGCCGCGGCGGCCGAAGAAGGCGTGGCGGATGCCGGGGAGCGCGGCCAGAAGCCGGCTCGTTTCGAAGCTCAGGGCCAACGCTCCTCTTCCTCGAAGCCGGGTGGCGGCGGCGCATTCCCGGCGGTGATCGCGAGCACCTGGAACAGCCCGCCCATCGCCTGCGGCGCGACGAGCCGCGCTACTCCCTCGACAAGGCTGCGGCGCACCCGCTCCTCGCGCACATCCCGGAGCAGGACCGCAAGCCGTGTCCGCACCCCGAGCCGTTCGAGAAAGAGACCCTGAGAGACGGGGCCGAAGACGGCCGCGCCCTCGCGCCTCGCGGCACGGGCAAGCGCCGCGAAATCCACGTGACTGGAAAGATCGGCCTCACCGGGATGATCGAGCGGGTCCACCCGGCGATGGCGGCGCACCGCCTGCAGGGTATCACCGCGAAGCTCACGCGCGCCGTAATCGATGATGCAGGCGAGGCCCCCGGTGGCGGCGATCCTGGCCGCGATGCCGGCCGCCACGGCCTGACGGGCGGGTGCGATCTCGCGCACTTCCCCGGGCTCGGCGTCCGCTCCACCCAGGGGCAGCGGCAGCGGCGCGAGGGTGAAGTGAAAGCGCCCCTCCTCGTCCACCGCCACGAGCCGCTCGCACCAGCCCCGGTCGGTGCGCACATACTGGCGTATCGGCAGCGCATCGAAGAACTCGTTGGCGACGAGAAACAGAGGCAGGTCCGCGGGCAGGCTTTCGATGCCGTCGTGAAAGGCGATCGGCAGGTGACCGAGCGTCTCCCGCTGGCGCGCCCGCAGCCTGCGGCTGATCTCCACCAGCTCGACGCCGACCACCGCCTCGCGGAACGCCGGCAGCACCGCCGTCGCGCGCCACAGATCGGCGAGCAGCGTGCCGCGGCCGGGGCCGAGTTCGCCGATCCGGATCCGCGGCGGCTCACCGAGCGCCTGCCAGCCGGCGGCGAGGGCGAGGCCGATGAGTTCGCCGAACACCTGGGAGATCTCGGGGGCGGTGATGAAATCGCCGCGGGCGCCCAGCATCTCCCCCTGCTCGAGATAGCCCTGATCGCGCACCGCCATGCACAGCGCCATGAAGCGGCCGACGTCCACCGGCCCCTCGCTGGCGATGAGCGCGCGCAGACGGTCGGCGAGCTTCATCCCGCAGCCGGGGCGCGACGGCGCCCCCACCGCAGCAGCCAGAGACCGCCGAAAAGGAGCGGAAGCGAGAGCAGCTGCCCCATGGTCACGAAGCCGAAGAGGTAGCCGAGCTGCGGATCCGGCTCGCGGAAGAATTCGACCGCGATGCGGGCGATGGCGTAGCCGGTGAGGAAAAGCCCGGAGAGAAGCCCTTCCCGCTCCCGCACCCGCGGGCGCCATGCGAAGAGCTGCAGCAGGAGGAAGAGCAGCAGTCCCTCGAGCGCGGCCTCGTACAGCTGGCTCGGATGGCGCGGCTCGGGACCGGCGCGCGGAAACACCACGGCCCAGGGCAGATCGCTCGGCCGTCCCCACAGCTCGCCGTTGATGAAATTCGCGATGCGGCCGAAGAGAAGGCCGAGGGGCGCCACGGCGGCGAGCAGATCTCCCACCTCGATGAAGGCCAGGCGATGCTTGCGGCAGAACCAGAGCGCCGCCAGCAGCACGCCGATGAGCCCGCCGTGGAAGGACATGCCGCCCCGCCACACGAACAGGATCTGCAGCGGGTTCTGGGCATAGTAGGGAAGATTGTAGAACAGGACATAGCCCAGCCTTCCGCCCAGGATCACGCCGAGGGTGACATAGAAGAGGAGATCGTCGACGAGCTCGGGCGTGAGCTTCCAGCCCGGCTGTCGCACGAGCCTGCGCGCGAGCCACCATCCGAGCAAGAGGCCCGCGAGATATGCGAGTGCGTACCAGCGGATCTGGAGCGGGCCGATCTCGATCGCGACCGGATCGATGGCGGGGAAGGCCAGGGCGAGCACGGTGCTGGTGGTTCCCGGGGCGGTGATGTCGAACTCAGCTCATAGGTGAGCGGCCTGCGGCCGGCAAGGGGCCGGGTTCAGCGGATCCGCGTGCCGTCGAGATGAAAGCGGCCGTCGCGGTCGACGCGCCGGACACCATGGCCGCCGAAATAGTCGCGCTGCGCCTGCACGAGTCGCGCAGGAAGCCGGGTATCGTGCAGGGTTTCGAGAAAGCCCAGGCTCGCTGCCAGAACGGGCACCGGCAGGCCGGCGCGGGCGGCGAAGGCGACCGTGCGCCGCAGGCCGGGGACGACGGCGCGCAGTTTCGCCGCAAGCCAGGGTTCGGCGAGCAGGCCGCCGGGTCTCGCGGCATGCGACAGCGCCTGCTCGAAGCGGCGCAGCAGCGGGCTGCGCACGATGCCGCCACCCCGCCAGACCCGCAGCACGCGTGCGACGTCGATCCGCCAGCCGCGGGCGCGCGCCACCGCCTGCAACAGCATGATCGCCTGCGTGAGACCGGCGATGCGGGCGGCAAGCAGCGCCTGCTCGAGCACGGGAAGCGCGGTGTCGGGTTCGGGACGCTCGATGCGACTCTCCGGCCACAGCGGCGCCCGCGCGCGGCGGCCCTTGAGATCCCCGGAGAGGATGCGCGCGAACAGGGCCTCGGCCAGGCTCGGGACCGCGAGATCGACGTCGACCGCGGCCGCCACCGCCCAGCGTCCCGTCCCCGTGTGTTCGGCCACATCGGCGAGCATCTCGAGGGCCGGGCGCCCGCTCGCGAAATCGTCGCGGCGGAGGATCGTGCTCGTGATCTCCAGCAGATAGCAGCCACCCTCGGCGCGGTTCCAGCCCTCGAAGGCGCGCGCGATCTCCTCCGGCCCGAGATCGAGCAGCCGCTCCATGAACGACCAGACCTCGGCGATGGCCTCCATCTCCGCATATTCGGCGGCGTTGTGGGCGACCTTGGCGAGATGCCCGGCGCCGGCAGGACCCGTGAAGGCCGCCGCGGGTCGGCCATCGACGCGCGCCGCGACGTCGCGCAGCACCGGAGAGATGCGCTTCCATGCCTCGCGGCTGCC
>CAZHHU010000072.1:4980-9604 GCA_964532215.1 uncultured Geminicoccaceae bacterium | reverse complement strand
CACATGTCCCAGGCGACAAGGCCGTAGCCCGAATCGCGGATGTTCTGCGCGAGGCGGCAGCCGATGCGGCCGAGGCCGATGAGGAGGAGATGCGCACTCATCCCGCGGCTGTGGTCCCTACCATACCCCGCAGGAACATGTACCCAGAGCCGCGCAGCGCAAGCTCGCGCTCAGCTCCGCCAGCGGGGTGCGAGGCCGTTTTCGATGCCGAAGAGATCGAGCACCCGGCCCAGGGTGTGATCGACCATTTCCTCCAGCGAAGCGGGTCTGGCGTAGAAGGCGGGGAGCGGCGGCATGACGATCGCGCCGGCCTCGGTGACCGCCACCATGTTGCGCAGATGGACGAGGCTCAGCGGCGTCTCCCGCACGAGCAGCACGAGCCGCCTGCGCTCCTTGAGGACGACATCCGCGGCCCGGGTGAGAAGGTTGTCCGAAAGCCCCTGAGCGATGGCGGCGAGCGTGCGCATGGAGCAGGGGGCGACGACCATGCCGAGGCTCCGGAAGGCGCCGCTCGCGATGCTCGCGCCAACATCGTGCAGAGGGTGGACGACGTCGGCGAGTGCCCGCACCGCCGCAGGTTCGCGGCCGAGCTCGTAGCCGATCGTCAGCGCCGCCGGTCGCGTCATCACGAGGTGACTCTCGATCCCCAGCTCGCGCAGAATCTCGAGCAGGCGCACGCCGTAGACGACGCCGGTGGCGCCCGTGATGCCGACGATGAGGCGGTCGCGGCTCACCGCTCCACGCTCCATCCGCCGCTGCGCGCGACCTCCGCGGCGGCGAGGCCCGCGAAGAAGAGGGCCACGGCCGCGGCGGCGATCGCCGGACCCGGGGGCAGATCCCATTGCCAGGAAACGCCGAGCCCCAGCACCACGGCCAGGATGGCGGCGACGATCGCGCCCGCCGCCATGGCTTCCGGCGAACGGCTCCAGGGGCGCACGGTGGCAGCGGGAACGATGAGCAGGGTCATGACGAGAAGCATGCCCACCACCCGCATCCCCATCGCCACCACGAGAGCGAGGAGGCCCACCAGAAGCAGCCGCAGCCGTACCACCGGCACACCCTCGACGGCCGCGAGCTCCGCGCTCACGGTCCAGGACACGAGCCCCTGCCAGTGCGCGAGCAGCATCCCGCCCACGAGCACGGCCAGCAGCGCGAGAAGCGCGACGTCGGCGGCGTCCACCGCGAGCACGTCGCCGAAGAGATAGGCGAGCAGGCTCGCGCGATAGGCGCCGGTCGCGGCGATGAGGAGCACGCCCGCGGCGAGTGCACCATGGGCGAGGATGCCGAGCAGCGTGTCGCGCGGGATCACCGTTCGCCGCTCGAGCCAGGCGAGCGCGAGGGCGAAGAGGACGAGAAACGGCAGCAGCAGCCGCGCGGGATCGAGATCCAACACGACGCCGAGCGCCACGCCCAGGAGCACCGAATGGGACAGGGCTTCGCCGAAATAGGCCATGCGCCGCCATACCACGAAGGCCCCGAGCGGTGCCGCGGCGGCGGCGAACACCGAGGCGGCGATCCCGGCCCGCAGCAGCAGCGGATCCATCACTCCGCCTCCCCGTGGCGGCCATGTCCGCGTTCGTCATGGAGGTGACGGTAGGGGGCGAAGGCCTGTGCGAAGCCGCTGCCGAAAAGCCGCTGGAATGCCGGGTCGCGGGCGACATCGAGCGGCGTGCCCACGCAGCACATCCGGCGGTCGAGGCAGAAGACGCGGTCGCTCGCCGCCAGCACGAGATGGAGATCGTGGCTCACGAGCAGGATGCCGCAGCCCCGCCGCTCGCGCGTATCGGCAATGAGCCGGTAGAGTTCGATCTGCCCGGCGAGATCGACCCCGGTGAGCGGCTCGTCGAGCACGAGGAGGTCGGGATCCCGGAGGAGCGCCCGCGCCAGCAGCAGACGATGGAACTCCCCGCCCGAAAGCGCCCGCACCTGACGGTCGCCGGCACCCGAAAGTCCCACCTCGGCGAGCCGTGCCTCGAGCTGCGCACGCCCGAGCGGCCGGGCGAGGCGGAGAAAGCGGGCTGCCGTGAGCGGCAGTGCCGGATCGAGATCGAGCCGTTGCGGTGCATAGCCGATGACGATGCCGGACCGGCGCCAGACGCTTCCCCGGTCGGGCCGGGTGAGGCCCAGGAGCACGCGCACGAGCGTCGTCTTTCCGGCGCCGTTGGGTCCGACCAGAGTCACGATCTCGCCGCGGGCGATCTCGATGTGTACGTCTTCGAGAAGCGGCCGACCGCCGCGATGAATCGTGACGTCGCGGGCGCTAAGCAGGATCTGCCGCGTGCCCCGGTGGGCCGGAGCAGCTTCCCGCGTCTCTGCGATGGTGGTGCTCTCGGCTGGCGTCGTCATCGAAAGCGAGTTAGTGCGGCTTCGAAGGAGGGGGAAGTGTCCTTCTGCCGACGAACGGCTCTGATCACCCTGGCCAGCGCCCTGCTGCTGCCACCCGCAGCCCGGGGTGGCCCGCAATTGCTGGCGGTTGCGAGCCTCGCGCCGGTGCATGGCATACTCGCCGCGCTCATGCACGGGGCCGGAGAACCCCGCCTTCTCATCCCCCCGGCGGCTTCGCCGCACGACTACCGCCTGCGGCCGAGCGAGGTGCGGGCGCTCCTTGCGGCCGATCTCTTCGTCTGGATCGGGCCCGAACTCGAGCACGCGCTCAGCCCTTATGCCGAGCGCCTCGAGCCCGCGCGCCGGCTCACGCTCATCGACGAGCCGGAAATCCGCCGTCTCCCGCTGGACGGTCCGGGTGCGGGCGAAGCCGCCGGCACCGATCCGCATATCTGGCTCGATCCGGAGAACGGCGCGGCGATCGCGCGGGCGATCGCCCGGCGCCTCGTGGCGCGGGATCACGCGAACGCCGAGCGGTACCGCGAGAACCTCGAAGCGTTTGTGCGCCGGCTGCGGAAGCTCGAGCGCGAACTCGCGCGGCGTCTCGAAGCGGTGCGTGCTGTTCCCTTTCTGACCATTCATCCCGCCTTCCGCTATCTCGCCCGCGCCTTCGACCTCCACTTCCTCGGCGCCCTCACCCCCTCACCGGAGATCCCGCCCACGCCACGCAGCCTCGCCCGACTGCGCGCGCGTGCATCGCGTGCGGATGCACGCTGTCTCTTCCTCGAGCCGCAGGCGCCGCGGCGGGTGGCCGAGCGCTTCGCGGCCGAGCTCGACCTGCGGCTGGGTGAGCTCGATCCCATCGGGGTCGGCATTCCTCCGGGGCCGGAACAGTATTTCGAGCTTCTGCGGCGCAACGCGGAGCGGCTCCGCAGCTGTCTTGCCGGCTGAGGCCGGCGGGAGATGCTTCGCCGCGTTGCCGCCCGCCGACGCGCCGGTTATATGCCCTGCGGTCGCCGCAAAGAGCCGGAGTCGGCCGATGGACTATGCCCGCGCGCGCGCGAACATGGTGGAGGGCCAGCTGCGCCCCAACCGGATCCGTGATCCGCGCGTGCTCCAGGCCATGGGCGAGGTGCCGCGGGAGCTGTTTCTGCCCAAGTCGCTGCGCGGCGTGGCCTACAGCGATGAGGATATCGACCTCGGGGACGGGCGCCGGCTGATCGAGCCTCTGGCGCTCGCCAAGATGCTCCAGGCGGCACAGCCCCGGCCCGAGGACACGGCCCTCGTGATCGGCTGCGACACCGGTTACACGGCGGCCGTCATGGCCCGGCTCGCGAGCACCGTGTTCCTCCTCATCGAGCGCGAGGAGGAGGTGGAGGCGATTGACGCACTGCTCAACCAGCTCGGCAGCGAGAACGTGATCGTGCGGGCCGGCGACCCGCGTGAAGGTTTCCCCGATCTCGCGCCCTTCGATGTCATTCTGCTCGCGGGTGCGGTGGTCGAGGTGCCGCGCCGGCTCCTCGAACAGCTCGGCGAAGGCGGCCGGCTCGTGGCCGTGGTGAGCGACGGATACGCGGGCAAGGTGCAGCTGTTCGAACGCTTCGGGAACGCCTATGGGCGGATCGCCCCCTTCGATGCCTGGATCCCGCCCCTCGAGGCGCTTCGCCCCGAACCCCGCTTCGAGTTCTGAGCCGCCGGCTCGGCCGTCATTCCGCAGGCGCAGCGGTGCCGCCGCCCGCGGTCAGCGACGGAGCAGGCCCAGCAGCGTTGCCGGATCGACATTGCGGCCGCTGAGCAGCAGCACGCTCCGGCCCGCCGCGGGCAGCGCGAGCGCATCCGAGAGCAGGGCGGCAACGGGCACCGCTCCGGCTCCCTCGACCACGAGCCGCTCCTCGAGGAACAGGCGCCGCATCGCCTCGGCGATCGCCTCCTCCTCGACGAGCACCACGGCATCGAGCAGGTCCCGACAGAGCGCGAAGGTCCAGCGGTTGTCGAGACCGATGCCGCCGCGAAGCGCATCCGCAAGGGTCGGGCCCTCCTCGACCGGAAGCGGCCGACCGGCCTCGAGGCTCGCCGCCATCGCCGCACCCTGCTTCATGGAAACGCCGACGACGCGGACCCCGGGGCGGAGCGCCTTGGCGAGAAGCGCCACGCCGGCCGCGAGACCGCCCCCGGAAAGCGGCACGACGATCGTGTCCACATCCGGCCGATCCTCGAAGATCTCGAGAGCCACGGTGCCCTGCCCGGCGATGATGAGCGGATCATCAAAGGAGGGGACGAACAGCAGCCCCTCGCGCTC
>CAZHHU010000072.1:0-4880 GCA_964532215.1 uncultured Geminicoccaceae bacterium | reverse complement strand
AGGAAGTTCGCGGCGCCGCGCAGCTTGAAGGAGCCCGTCTCCTGCACGCATTCGAGCTTGAGGAACAGCTCGCCGTCCTGCCCCGCGGCGAAACCGGCCCGCGTCAGCGGGGTGCGGGCGATCCAGCCGCGGATCCGCTTCGCGGCCTCGAAGATGCTCGCGGCATCGAGCCGCATCGCGCCTCTCAGGACCCATCGTTCCCGGGGCTGCCGGCATCAAGCCGCAGCACGAGGTGGCGATCGCCGTACACGTTGTCGACGCGGGCCACGGGCGGCCAGTACTTGTCGTCCTCCACCCACGGGCGGCCGTAGAAGGCCCGGCGTCGATCATAGGGGCGGTTCCAGTCCTCGAACAGCAGATCGACGGTATGCGGCGCCTGCCGCAGGACGCTCTCCTCCGCCGCCACGCGCCCCTCCTCCACCTCGCGGATTTCCTCGCGGATGGTCATCATGGCCTCGATGAAGCGGTCGAGCTCCGCCCGGGACTCGCTCTCCGTGGGCTCGATCATCATCGTCTCCATCACCGGCCAGGACATGGTGGGGGCGTGGAAGCCGAAATCCACGAGCCGCTTGGCCGCATCCTCCACGGTGATGCCGGTACGCTTCTTGAGGCTGCGGAAATCGACGATGCACTCATGCCCGACCATGCCCGTCCGGCCCCGGTAGACGACGGGAAAGTGGGGATCGAGCTGCCGTGCCAGGTAGTTCGCGTTCAGGATCGCGACCTTGCTCGCCCGGGTGAGCCCCTCGCCACCCATGAGGGCGATGTACGCCCAGGAGATGGGCAGGATCATCGGGGAGCCGAAGGGTGCGGCGGAGACGGTGCCCACTTCGCTTCCCCCGCGGGCGTGGGGATTGACCCCGGCCACCACCGGATGGCCGGGGAGGAAGGGGGCGAGATGCGCCTTCACGCCGATCGGTCCCATGCCCGGACCGCCGCCGCCGTGGGGAATGGCGAAGGTCTTGTGGAGGTTGAGATGGGCGACGTCGGCGCCGAATTCGGCGGGGCGGGCGAGGCCGACGAGCGCGTTCATGTTCGCGCCGTCCATGTAGACCTGGCCACCGTAGCGGTGGACGAGATCGCAGATGTCGCGGATCGCCTCCTCGAACACGCCGTGGGTGGAAGGATAGGTGATCATGAGCGCGGCGAGACGTTCCGCGTGCGCGCGGGCCTTGGCCTCCAGATCCGCGAGATCGACGTTGCCATCCGCATCGCAGTTCACGGTCACCACGCGCAGCCCCGCCATCACCGCGCTCGCCGGGTTGGTGCCATGGGCCGAGCTCGGGATGAGACAGACGTCGCGCTGTCCCTCGCCGCGGCTCTCGTGGAAGGCGCGGATGACGATGAGGCCCGTGTATTCGCCCTGACTTCCGGCGTTGGGCTGGAAGGAAATGGCATCGAAGCCCGTGATGGCGCACAGCCACCGCTCGAGATCGCCGAGCAGCCGCCGGTAGCCTTCCACCTGCTCCGGCGGTGCGAAGGGATGGGGTGCGGTGAAACCGTCGAAGAGGATCGGCTCGAGCTCGACCGCGGCGTTGAGCTTCATGGTGCAGGACCCGAGCGGGATCATCGAGCGGTCGAGCGCCACATCCTTCTCGTGCAGCCGCCGGAGATAGCGCATCATCTCCGTCTCGCTGCGGTAGCGGTGGAAGACGGGATGCTCGAGATAGGAGCTCCTGCGCCGGAGCTGTTCGGGCACAACCTCGGGCGGGGAATCGAGGAGCGCGTCGATGTCCGCATTGCCGCACCCGAAAATCGCAAGGAGCTCACCCACGAGCTGCGGCGTCGAGAGCTCGTCGAGGGAGAGGCCGAGGCGGTCCTCGTCCACCGGGCGAAGGTTGATGCGCTGCCTGCGGGCCCGCTCGAGGATCTCCTGCGCGCGCCCGGGCAGGCGCAGCGTGAGGGTATCGAAGAAGACGTCGTTTTCGATTTCGATACCCCCCTCACGAAGACCCCGCGCGAGCGCGCGGGTGAGCCGGTGGACGCGTGCGGCGATCTCCCTGAGCCCCTCGGGGCCGTGCCAGACGGCGTACATGCCGGCGAGGACGGCGAGCAGCACCTGGGCGGTGCAGATGTTGCTCGTCGCCTTTTCGCGGCGGATGTGCTGCTCACGCGTCTGCAGGGTCATGCGATAGGCCGGGCGCCCGCGGGCGTCGCGCGAGATGCCGATGAGGCGGCCAGGCGTCTGGCGGACGAACGCCATGCGGGTGGCGAAGAAGGCGGCATGAGGACCGCCGAAACCCATGGGAACCCCGAAGCGCTGGCTCGAGCCGAGGACGATGTCGGCCCCCATCTCCCCCGGCGGCGTGAGCAGACAGAGCGCGAGCAGGTCGCTCGCCACCGCGACGATGGCGCCCTTCCCGTGCAGCGCCTCGATCACCGGCCGCAGGTCGCGCACCGCGCCCGAAGAGCCCGGATAGGAGAGGAGGGCGCCGTAGGGCGCAACGCCGTCGAGATCGCGGAACGGATCGCCCTCGACCACCTCGATGCCGAGAAAGCGTGCGCGGGTGCGCACGACCGCCCGGGTCTGGGGGTGGGTGTCGCGGTCGACGAAGAAGAGCTCGCCCTTTCCCCGCGCCAGACGGCGTGCCATCGTCATGGCCTCCGCCGCCGCGGTCGCCTCGTCCAAGAGCGAAGCGTTCGCGATTTCCATGCCGGTGAGCGAGGCGGTCATCTCCTGGAAGATCATGAGCGCCTCGAGGCGTCCCTGGCTCACCTCCGCCTGATACGGCGTGTAGGCCGTATACCAGCCCGGGTTCTCGAGGATATTGCGCCGCAGCACGGCCGGCAGAACGGTGCCGTAGTAACCCATGCCGATGAGCGACACGAACGGCGTATTGGCCGCCGCATATTCCTCCAGCCTGCGGATCGCCTCGGCCTCGGAGAGCGGCGGGGGAAGATCGAGTCGCCGGTGCGTGCGGATCGCCTCCGGAACGACACGATCGACGAGCGCATCGAGGGAATCGAAACCGAGCGCGCGGCACATCGCCTCGATCTCCCCGGGGCTGGGGCCGATGTGACGGCCGACGAACCCTCCCGCCTGTTCCGGCAGAGGCGAAGTGTCACCCATGACCGCTCCTCCGCTCAGCCCAGGTTCGCGACGTAAGCTTCATATGCCGTACGGTCCATGAGCTCGCCGAGCTCTCCCGGGTCATCGAGACGGATTCGGAAGAACCATGCCCGGCCCTCGGGATCCTCGTTGACGAGCTCCGGCTTGTCCGCGAGCTCGCCATTGACCTCGACGATCTCTCCCGAGACGGGCGTGTAGACTTCGCTCGCCGCCTTGACGCTCTCCACCGTCGCGGCCTGATCACCTCTCGCGAACCTCTGTCCGATTTCGGGGAGTTCCACGTAGACGACGTCGCCGAGCTGCTCCTGGGCGTAGTTGGTGATGCCGACGGTGCCGATTCCGTCTTCCACCCGGATCCACTCGTGGTCCCTGGAAAAACGCATCTCCATGGTTCCTCTCCCTAGCGCCGATAGCGATGGGGAACGAAGGGAAGCTCCACCACGGTGAGTGCGAGGCTGCGGCCGCGGACCCTGGCGCGGAGTTCGCCCCCCTGGATCGCCTGGTCCGAGCGCAGATAGCCCATGGCCACCGGCCCGCCGACCGTGGGCCCGAAGCTCCCGCTGGTGATCCGTCCGACACAGAGGCCATCGGGCGTCGTGATGTCACAGCCGGCACGCACCGGCTGCCGGCCCTCGGGGCGAAGCCCGACGAGCATCCGCGGCGGTCCTTCCCGCAGCTGACGGAGGATCGTCTCCGCGCCGGGGAAGCCGGCTTCGGACCTTCGCCGCCTTGAGATCACCCAGGAAAGACCGGCTTCCACCGGCGTCGTGGTCTCGTCGATGTCCTGGCCGTAGAGGCAGAGCCCCGCCTCGAGGCGGAGCGTGTCGCGCGCCCCGAGGCCCGCCGGCGCAACCTCGGGAAGGTCGAGCAGCAGACGGGCGAAATCCGAAGCGGCTTCTGCCGGTATCGAGATCTCGAAGCCATCTTCGCCGGTGTAGCCGGTGCGCGAGATGCGGCAGCGGAACCCGCGCAGATCGTACCACCCCGCGCCCATGAAGCGCAGTTCGCAGACCCTGGGCTCGATGCGCGCGAGCACCTCTTCGGCCTTCGGCCCCTGCAGCGCGAGCAGCGCCCGGTCCTCGAGCATGGATACTTCGAGTGGGCCTTGAAGTTCCTGCCGCAGGTGCTCGAAGTCGCGGCGTTTGCAGGCGGCGTTGACGACCAGAAAAAGTTCGTCCTCAGCGTCGCGGCCGACGATGAGATCGTCGAGAATGCCTCCCTGAGCGTTGGTGAACACGGTATAGCGGCTGCGGCCGACGGCGAGGGCGCGCAGATCGGAGGGCACGAGCCGCTCCAGGGACTGGGCGGCATCAGGCCCCCGGATCGCGATCTGGCCCATGTGGGAGACGTCGAACAGCGCCGCCGCTTCGCGGCAGTGGTGGTGCTCGGCGATGATGCCCCGGGGATACTGGAGGGGCATCTCGTAGCCCGCGAAGGGCACGAGCCGCGCGCCGAGTTCGCGGTGGAGGGGGAACAGCGGGGTTCGCAGCAGCTCGCTCATGGACGGGACCCTTCGGGCACGCATACGCCACCTGAGGTCGTACGCGCCCCCTCTGTCCCGGCCACCTGAGAGATTCCGGGGCCCTCGCCCCGTCCCCTTCGGTGGGGTGCCGCAGCACCCGCTCTCCAGAGGGCCCGACGCCGCGCGGTCCTTTCGCCTGAGAGTTTCCGGGGCGGTTGCTCCTTCGGCGCCGGCCGCGACGGCGGGTCACACCCGCCGCCCGCCGATCTCTCCCGCGCGCGTTGACGGACCGAGACAACACTACTCCCCTGCGACTCGGCGTCAACCGCCGCGGAGGTCGCAGCGCGC
>CAZHHU010000071.1:7858-12739 GCA_964532215.1 uncultured Geminicoccaceae bacterium | reverse complement strand
CGTTTCCTGATGCGGATCGCATAAAAGCAGACGCAGCATCGGCCCGCCTCGCGTTCGAGTTGAAATATCCTGGCGGGCCCTTCAGAGGCAAGCGGAAGGAATCTGCCGCGGCCCGGCGCGGGCGGTTGCGTTTCAGACCGGCTCCGGCACCCGGAACTGGAGCTCGGCGAGGCGCGCATACAGCCCGCCCCGCGCCACCAGTTCCTCGTGGCGTCCCTGCTCGAGGATGCGGCCTTCCTCCATCACCACGATGCGATCGACGCGCCGCACGGTGGCGAGGCGATGCGCGATGACGATCGCGGTGCGCCCTTCCATGAGCCGCTCGAGCGCTTCCTGGACGAGACGCTCGCTTTCGGCATCGAGCGAGCTTGTCGCCTCGTCCAGAAGCAGCAGCGCGGGGTTGCGGAGGATCGCCCGCGCGATGGCGATGCGCTGGCGCTGGCCACCCGACAGCCGCACCCCCTTCTCACCGAGGAAGGTCGCGAAGCCTTCCGGCAGCCGGTCGAGAAACTCGGCCGCATGCGCCGCCTCGGCGGCCGCACGCACCTCCTCATCGCTCGCGTCGGGACGGCCGTAGCGGATGTTCGTCCAGGCATCGGCGGAGAAGATCACGGGTTCCTGGGGCACGAGGCCGATGTGGCGGCGCAGCTCGCGGGGATCGAGCTCGGGAAGCGGTACGCCGTCGAAGCGCACCGCGCCCTCTTGGGGATCGTAGAAACGGAGGATGAGCTGGAAGACGCTCGACTTGCCCGCACCCGAGGGACCGACGAGCGCCACCCGCTCGCCGGGAGCGATCGCGAGATCGAAATCGCGAAGCACCGGGTGACCGGAATTCGAAGGATAGGCGAAGCTCACCCCTTCGAACGCGACGCCGCCCCGCACCGGCAGAGACAGGCTGCGCGGCTTCGCCGGCGCCGCGATCGCCGGCTCGGCGTCGAGCAGCTCGAACATCCGCTCCGCCGCACCGGCGGCGCGCTGGATGTCGCCGAACACGTCGGAGAGACCGCCGAAGGCACCGGCGACCACCGCGGCGTAATAGACGAAGGAGGCAAGCTGCCCGGCACTGATGCGTCCCGAGAGCACGTCGTGGCCGCCGATCCAGAGCACGATGCAGATGGCGCCGAAGACGAGGGTGATGACCGCCGCCGCGAGCAGTGCCCGCGCCCGCGCCCGCCGCGCGGCGGCCGCAAACGCCTCCTCGGTACGTTCGCGGAAGAGCGCCGCCTCGCGCTCTTCCTGGGTGAAGGCCTGCACGATACGGATGGCGTTGATCGTCTCCTCGGCCTGGGCCGAGACCGTGGCCACGCGGTCCTGGGTGAGGCGCGAGAGCCGGCGCACCATGCGGCCGAAGACGATGATCGGCGCCACCACGAGCGGCACCACGAGGAGAATGAAGCCGGTAAGCCGCGGGTTGGTGAAGACGAGCAGCACGGTCCCGCCTGTGAGGAGAAGGAGGTTGCGCAGCGCCTGCGTCACCCCCATGGCGATGACCGTCTGGATGACGGTGGTATCGGTGGTGATGCGCGAGATCACCTCGCCGGTGCGGCGCAGCTCGAAGAAGGCGGGCGAAAGCTTCAGTACATGGGCGTAAATCTGCGCCCGCAGATCGGCGACGATGCGCTCGCCCAGCCAGTTTACCAGATAGGCGCGGAAGTAGGTCGCGAGCGCGAGCGCGAGAATGACGATGAAGACGGCCTCGAGCGCATGGTTCAACGCCTGGGCGCCACCTGCGGCAAAGCCGCGGTCGATGAGGTAGCGGACCCCGACGCCGAGCGAGAGCACCGAGGCTGCTGCCACCACCAGCGCCACCACAGCGCCGAATACCGCCCCGAGATAGGGACGCAGGTAGCCGGCGAGCCGCCGCAGATGGCGCACGTCGCGGCTGCCGGGACGGCGCGCCGCCTCACCCGTCAACGTCTGTGAAGCACTTTCCATCTATGGCTCCGAAGCGGGCCGATCGGTGGGATCCCTTGAGGCGTCGGGAGGCGGCCGCTATATACCGCCCGCCGGATGCGGAGAAAAGGACCGTGAAGCAGGGGATCCATCCCGATTATCACGAGATCACGGTGGTCATGACCGACGGGACCACCTTCAAGACCCGCTCGACCTGGGGCAAGCCGGGTGACGTCCTCCAGCTCGACGTCGACCCCAAGACCCATCCGGCCTGGACGGGCGGACAGATGCAGGTGATCCAGCGCGGTCAGGTGGAGAAGTTCAACCGCCGCTTCAAGCGCTTCCGGCGCCAGGGCTGAGCCGGAGCGGCAGGCTGCGGAGCAGAGGATGAAGGTCGCCAATTCCCTCAAGACCCTGAAGAAGCGGCACAAGGATTGCCGCATCGTGCGGCGCCGGGGGCGCGTCTACGTCATCAACAAGACGAACCCGCGCTACAAGGCCCGCCAGGGCTGAGCCTACCGGGGGGTTCGGGGCCGGCACCGCCGGCCCCTTCAATTCCCCGCCGCAAATGGAGCATCGCCGCCGTGATCCGGGTCCCGTGGATCGACGGGCTGCGCGAGATCGCGCGGGATTTCGACGCCTTCATCGTCGACCAGTGGGGCGTGCTGCACGACGGCGAGAGGCCCCTTCCCGGGGCCCTGGACGCACTCACGCGCCTGCGTGCAGCGGACAAGCGGATCGTCCTCCTGTCGAATTCGGGCCGCCGCCTGTTCCGCGCGCGCGCGGCCCTCGTCCGCATCGGCTTCGATCTCTCCCTCTTCGAGGGCATCGTGACCTCGGGCGAGCTCGCCTGGCAGGCGCTGCGGGCGGGCGCGCTTTCCGGGCTCGGACGGCGCTGCCTGCTCGTCATGCGCCACGGCGACCGCAGCGTCGTCGACGGGCTCGATCTCGAGATCGTAAGCGAGCCGGCGCGTGCCGACTTTCTGTTCATCTCGGGCGTGGACAGCCCCGAGGCGACGCTCGCGGACTATCTGCCTCTGCTCGAGGAGTGCGCGCGCCGCCGCCTGCCCGCCCTGTGCTCCAATCCCGATCGCCTGGCGCCGACCGCGAGTGGAATCGCCCTCGCACCGGGTGGCGTGGCCCGCAGATACGAGGAGCTCGGCGGCCGTGTCACCTATTTCGGCAAGCCGGATCCACGCGCCTTCGAGGCCTGCCTCGAGCTCCTCGGAAACCCGCCGCGCGAGCGCGTCGTCGTGGTGGGCGACTCGCTCGAACACGACATCCGGGGTGCCGGCAACGCCGCCCTGCGGAGCGTCTTCGTCGCCTGCGGCCTGCACCGCCCGAGCTTCGCGCGGGCGACGACGCCGGAGGCGCGCGGGCGCGTCCTCGCCCGCCTGTGCGCCGAGCATGGCGCGATCCCCGATCTGGTCGTGCCGCGTTTTCGCTGGTGAGGCTTCAGAAGCGGTCCTTTCGCCGCCGCAGTTCCGCGAACACCTCGACCTCGCGCGCATCTTCCATGCCGAGGCGGGCGCGGATGCCCGGATCCGCCGTGCGCAGGAAGGGATTGGTGCGGCATTCGAGGTCGATGGTGGTGGGAATGGTGGGTCGCCCCTCCGCGCGCAGCCGCTCCACCTCCTCGACCCGGGCCTTGAGCGCCGGGTTGTCGGGATCGACGCTGAGCGCAAAACGCGCGTTCGCAAGCGTATACTCATGCCCGCAGTAGACGCGCGTCGTCGGCGGCAGCGCCGCGAGCTTGCGCAGCGAATGCCACATCTGTTCCGCCGTGCCCTCGAACAGCCGCCCGCAGCCGAGCGAAAACAGGGTATCGCCGCAGAAGAGCGCCTCCTCCCCCGGGAACCAGTAGCTCACATGGCCCCGGGTGTGGCCCGGCGTCTCGAGCACGCGGAAGGCGAGATCGCCGAATGCGGCCTCATCCCCCTCGCCGAGGGCGACATCACCCGGTACCTCGATCGCCGCCACCCGGTCGACATCCCGCCTCGAAAGCACGACCCGCGCGCCGGTCTCCCGCTTCAAGGTGGCGATGCCACCGCTGTGATCGGCGTGGTGATGGGTGAGGAGGATCCAGTCGAGCCCGCGGCCGAGCCCGGCGAGCCGTGCGAGGACGGGATCGGCCGAGCCCGGATCGACCACGCCGCTCGTACCGCTGCCCGGATCGAACAGGAGATAGACGTAGTTGTCGGTGAGAATCGGCAGGAGCTCGATCTGCAGTCGGGTCATGGCCACGCCGGCTCTCCCTCGCCCGTGTCGACCTTCAAATTCCGCCCACGCCCGGTATATTGGGCGGCGGCCTGCCGACGTCCAAGCCATTTCCGGGTATTTCTCCGTGCATCGCCCCGATCTCGCCGCGCTGGAACGCTTCTACGAGAGCCCCTGGGGGCGCTGGGCCCGGGAAGCGCTGCGGCTGCGGCTCGAGCAGATGTGGCCCGATCTCGCGGGCCTGCGGCTGCTCGCCTTCGGCTATCCCCTGCCCTTGCTGGCCGGGCCACCGTGCGACTTCGTGGTCGCCGTGCCGGAGGCGCTGTGCGCACGCGGAGGCCGGCCCGTGCCCGCAGGCCGGGTGGCGGTCGTCCGCGAGGAGGAGCTTCCCTTCGCGGATGCGGTCTTCGATCGCGTCCTGCTCGTCCACGCCCTGGAACACGCAAGACGGCCCAACCGGCTCCTGCGGGAGATCTGGCGCGTGCTCACCGATGGCGGGCGCCTGCTCGTCGTCGTTCCCAACCGGCACGGCCTCTGGTGCTGGAGCGAGCGTACGCCGTTCGGCTATGGGCGGCCGTTCACCGTCGGCCAGCTCGATCGCCTGCTCGCGACCCATCTCTTCGAACCGGCAGCCCGCGGCCATGCGCTCTGGCTGCCGCCCCTGGGCCGAAGCCTCGGCCCTCGCCTCGCGCGGCTCGCGGAGCCGATCGCGGCACGGCTTGCGCCCGCGATCTCGGGTGTGCTGCTGCGCGAGGCGGAAAAGCGCATCTA
>CAZHHU010000071.1:0-7758 GCA_964532215.1 uncultured Geminicoccaceae bacterium | reverse complement strand
GCCGCGACGAGGATCGTGATCCCGCGTCCGGCGAGGGTCTCGAAGGCATCCTCGTCGGTGACGTCGTCGCCGATGAAGACGGGAAGACGGTCTCCGTCCGCGACCCGCGTAAGCAGCCACAGGGCCGCGTGCCCCTTGTGCCATTCCACCGCCGGGCGGAATTCCAGCACCATCTTGCCGCCGCGGAGCGTGAGACCCGGGTTGAGCGCGGCGAGCTCGCCGACGCGCCGGCCCGCCTCACGCCGGACCTCGGGGGCGGCCTGGCGCAGATGCACCGCGATGGCGTAGCGCTTGCGCTCGACCCACACCCCCTCGAGATCGGCGAGACACTCGCGCAGCCGGTTCTCGAGATGGTCGAGCTCGGCGAGCCCTTCGCTGCCGAGGTCGTGCCGGATGCCCCCCGGTCCGGCGATCTCGAAGCCGTGCGAGCCGGCATAATACAGCGTCTCGACGCCGACCCGCCGGCGCACGTCCTGGAGATCGCGACCGCTTATCACCGCCACGAAGGTGCGTGCCGCCACATGCCGCAGGGCGTCGGCGAGCTGGGGCTCGATGCGGGCGAGATCGGGATGTTCGACGATCGGCGCGAGCGTCCCGTCGAAGTCCAGGAACAGAGCGAGACGTCCCTCACGACAGGCGCGCGCGAGGTCGGGAAGCACCTCCCAGGCACTCGCAAGCGGCCGTTGCGTCATGGTGCGGATCCTCGGCGGGGAGAGAAGCGGGTCGGGGCGGCATCCTGCCGACGCCCCTCTAGCCCGCATCCGCGGCATTGTCAGCCCGGCGCGCCCGGCTAGGATCGGGTTGCGACGCCGTGTCGTACACGATGGTGATGGGAGCGGGAGCGATTCCTTGCGGGAAGAGCTGTTCGATGCCGGCACCGTGATCTTTCAGGAGGGCGAGCCGAGCGAACATGTCGCCCGGCTGCTCGAGGGGGAGGTCGAGATCCTGCGGCGGCTCGGCGGCCGGGAAGTGACCGTCGGCTATGTCGGCGCAGGGGAGTATGTGGGCGAGATGGGCGTGCTCGAGGGCCGGCGCCGTTCGGCCACCGTGCGTGCGCGCACCCGGGTGCGGGTCACGTTTCTCGACCGCCACGCCTTTCTCACCGAGGTCTCATGCAATGCCGCCTTCGCGAAGGAACTGCTGCTGCGGCTGAGCGAGCGCCTGCGGGCCACCGACGATCGCATCGTCCGCCTCATGCACGGCATGGCCGAGGAGGCAGGCATCCCGGCCGCCGGCTCGCCGACGCGGGTCACGATTCTGCCGGGCTCGCCGGCGCTGGCCGCGCAGCTTCCCCCAGACGGCATCACCGTCACCCGCTTTCCTTTTCTCATCGGGCGCCGTCCCGGAAGCGACGAGCGGAGGCTGACACCTGCCGACCTCGCGCTCGAGGACAGGCGTCCCTACCGCCTCTCCCGCCACCATTTTCTCCTGCTGCGCACCCCCGACGGCCTGTTCGTCGCCGACGCCTCGAGCAAGCTCGGCACCCGCGTGGGCGAAGTCTATCTCGGCGAGGCCTTTCCGCGCATGCGGGCACCGCTGGAGCCGGGCGAGAACGAAGTCGTCGCCGGGGGCGCGAATTCGCCCTACCGCTTCATCCTCCGGGTCGAGTGAAGGGAGAGCTCAGCGGAGCCGCGCCTCGAGCTCCTCGAGTCCCGGAAAAGCATCGTCGGGTCCCACGACCGCGAGGGCCGGACGCAAGGGATCGAGAAACCGCTCTCCGACCTCCCGCAGCTGCCCCGCGTCCACGGCCTCGATGCGCTCCATGATCTCGGGAACCGGAAGCCGCCGCCCGAAGAAGAGAACCTGGCGCGCCATGTCCTCGCATACCGCGCCGCAGCTTTCGAGGCTCATGAGCAGGCTTGCCTCCACCTGGCGCCGCGCGCGGCGCAGCTCCTCCTCGCACGCGCCATCGAGGACGAGCCGCCGCAGCTCCTCGGCCATGACGAAGAGAAGCTCCGATCCGCGTCCCGGGTCCGTGCTCGCGTACAGCGACAGCAGTCCGCAGTCGCTGTATGCCGAAGCATGGGCGAAGACCGTGTACGCCAGGGCGCGGCGCTCGCGCACCTCCTGGAACAGCCTCGAGGCCATGCCGCCCCCCAGGACGTTCGCGAACACGTGCTGGGCGTAGAAGAGGGGATCGCTGAGCGATACGCCGGGAAAGCCCAGCAGGACATGCAGCTGATCGGTAGGGCGGCGCACCCGCCGCTCACCTCCGAGATAGCGCGCCCGGGCCCGGACATGGGTTCCGTCTTCCGGGAGAATCTCGCCGAAAAGCCCCCGCGCCGCCTCCAGCAGACGTTCGTGCGCGACCTTGCCCGCCGCGGCGACGACAAGGCGCGGGGCGCGGTAATGCCTGCGCAGGAAAGCGAACAGCGCCTCCCGCTCCATCCGCGCCACCGTCTCGGGCCGGCCCAGGATCGGCCAGCCGAGCCCCTGATCGGGGAACGCCGCCTCCTGGAGGAGATCGAAGACGAGCTCGTCCGGGGTGTCGTTGACCTCCGCGATCTCCTGCAGCACGACCTGGCGCTCGCGTTCGAGCTCCACCTCCTCGAACAGCGAATGCTGCAGGATGTCGGCGATGAGATCGAGGGCGAGGTGGAGATCGCCCGCGAGCACCCGGGCGTAGTAGGCCGTATACTCGCGGGAGGTGTGGGCATCCAGCGAGCCGCCGACGCTCTCGATGGTCTCCGCGATCTCCCGTGCGCTGCGCCGGGCCGTGCCCTTGAAGGCCATGTGCTCGAGCAGGTGCGCGACCCCCGCGACCTCGGCGGTCTCATCACGGGTGCCGGCCGCGACCCAGACGCCCACGGCGACGGTCTCGACATGGGGGATGACCGCGCTCGCCACACGCAGCCCGCCCGGAAGTTCGCTGAGGTGGTGGCAAAGATCGTTCATGCGGCCTCCGCGGCCTCCCGTACCGCGGCGGCCACGGCGGCGAGGTCGTTGTCGAGCACGCGGAAGCGCTCCGGCCGCTGCTCGAGATCGGCGAGCCGGGCCGGAAGTCGCGGCCGCCGCCCCAGCACTTCGGCCACGGTGTCCGGAAACTTGGCGGGATGGGCGGTGGCGAGATGGACGACCGGGCCGGCCATCTCCCGCCGCAGCCGACGGGCCACCTCGAGCCCCACGGCGGTGTGCGGATCGACGATCTCTCCCGTGGCCGCGAACGTCCGGCGCATGGCCGCGCGGGTTTCCTCCTCGCTCGCGCGGCCGGCCGCGAAGATGCCGCCGAGCGCATCGAGCCCGGCGGGGTCGATCTCGAGCCGGCCGGTATCGCGGAAGCCCGCCATGAGGGCCCGGAGCCGCGTCGCATCGCGCCCGAGGAGATCGAGAAGGAGGCGCTCGAAGTTGCTCGCCACCTGAATGTCCATGCTCGGCGTGATGGTCGGCACCACCTCCCCCCGCGCATAGACGCCGGTGGCGAAGAAACGGGCGAGGATGTCATTGCGGTTGGTGGCGACGACGAGGCGCGCGACCGGCAGACCGATCCGCCACGCCACATAGCCCGCATAGACGTCGCCGAAGTTGCCGGTGGGCACGGCGAAGGCCACCGGCCGCTCGAGGCCTCCGAGCCGCAGGGCGGCGTAGACGTAGTAGGGGACCTGGCCGACGATGCGCGCCCAGTTGATGGAGTTCACGGCAGCGAGCCGGCAGCGGCGTCGCAGCTCGACATCCTGGAACAGCGCCTTCACCAGCGCCTGGCAATCGTCGAAGGTGCCGCGGATCGCGAGATTGTGGACATTCGGGGCGTCCACGGTCGTCATCTGGCGGCGCTGGATGGATGAGACGCGCCCATGCGGGTGCAGCATCACGATGGTCATGTTGCGGCGGCCGGCAATCGCGTGAATCGCCGCGGAGCCGGTATCGCCCGAGGTCGCGCCGACGATCGTGATGCGCGCGCCGCGACGCGCGAGGACCCGCTCGAACATGCGCCCCAGAAGCTGGAGGGCGAAATCCTTGAAGGCCAGGGTGGGACCGTGGAAGAGCTCGAGCAGCCACTCATCAGGCCCGATCTGCACGAGCGGCGCCGTGGCGGCGTGGTCGAAGCCGGCGTATGCCTCGGCACAGAGCGCGTGCAGCTCGTCGCGGGTGAAGCCGTCCGAGACGAAGGGAGCGATGAGTCGGGCTGCGGTCTCGGCATAGGGGGCGCCCGCGAGCGCCCGCAGTTCCTCGGGCGGGAACTGCGGCCAGCGCTCGGGCAGATAGAGACCGCCGTCGGCCGCGAGCCCGGCGAGCAGCACATGTTCGAAGTCGAGCCCGCGCTCGCCGCCGCGCGTACTCGCATAGCGGATCACGACGCCGCCTCCGCCTCCATCCGCCCGGCCCCGGGAAGGACGCCGTAGCGCCGCTCGAGATGGCGCAGGAACGCCGTCACCTCGAGCGCCCGCCCGCTTGCCCGGCGCACGAGCTCCTCGAAGCTCCAGCGCGAGCCCTGACGGTGAACCCGTGCCCGCAGCCAGGCGAGGAGCGCGTCGAAACGGCCGGCCGCGGTCTCCTCGTCGAGGTCGGGCAGCTCCGCCCGTGCCACCTCGAACAGCTGCGCCGCGAGCAGGGCGCCGACGGTGTAGCAGGGAAAGTAGCCGACGATTCCGAGCGGCCAGTGGATGTCCTGGAGCACGCCGAGGCGGTCGTTCGGAGGCACCACGCCGAGCAGATCGCGCATGCCCTCGCGCCAGGCCCGGGGCAGATCCGCAACCGCGAGCCCGCCCGCGAGCAGCGCGCGCTCGAGCCGATAGCGCAGGATCACGTGCAGCGGATAGGTGAGCTCGTCCGCGTCCACGCGGATGAAGCCCCGCGCGACCCGGTGGTAGAGGCGCTGCAGGTTGCCGGCCTCGAAGGCGGGATCGGGCCCGAAGGTGGCGGCCAGCTGGTCGGCGAGAAAGCGCAGAAAGGGCCCGGAGCGCGAAAGCTGCATCTCGACGAGCAGCGACTGGCTCTCGTGCACCGCCATGCCGTGCGCCTCGCCCACCGGCTGGCCGAGCCACTGCCGCGGCAGGCCGGCCTCGTAGAGGGCATGTCCGGTCTCGTGCAGGACCGCCATGAGGCCGGACGTGAATTCCGAGCGGTCATAGCGCGTCGTCACGCGGATGTCGGTCGGTGTGCCGCCGCAGAAGGGGTGCGCGCTCTCGTCCAGGCGGCCGTGGGCGAAGTCGAAGCCGAGCCGGCGCATGAGCTCCTCGAACAGCGCCTTCTGCCGCTCGGGCGGGAACGGCCCGCGCGGCCGCAGCGGCTCGCGCTGGCGCGCCATCGCATCCTCGATGGCATCCGGGAGCAGCCTTTCGAGGGGCGCGAACAGCCGCTCGATCGCGGCCGCGGTGAGCCCCGGCTGGTAGCCGTCGAGCAGCGCGTCGTAGGGTTCGAGACCGAGCGCCGGGGCGAGCTGGGCGGCCTGCTCGCGGACGAGAGCGAACACCTCCTCGAGATGCGGGCTAAGGAGCTCGAAATCGTCCCGCGCGCGGGCCTCCCGCCAGACCATCTCGGCGCGGGTGGTGGCATGGGCGAGCTGCTCCACGAGCCGCACATCGACCGCCGCGGCGCGCAGCCGGCGGTGCCGCATCGCGGCGAGATTGGCCCGCTGCCAGTCGTCCAGGGACGCCGCCTCCCCTTCGGCCGCCTCGATGCGCTCCCCCACCTCCGGATGCGTGAGCAGCTCATGAGCGAGCCGCCGCAGGGTGGCGAGCTGGCGCGCGCGGGCCTCGGCACCGCCTTGCGGCATCCATACCGCCTGGTCCCAGCTCAGGATCGCGATCGCACCGTCGATATCCGACAGGCGGCGGAAGCGATCCTCGAGCCAGCGATACGCCCCGCTCATCCCTCAGCCTCCACTGCCGCACCCGCACGCTCCGCCAGAGGCCAGCTGCGGGCGAGGAGAAGCGCGAGATGGGCGAACGCGAGCACCGCGAGCGCCTGGTGCACGACCTGGGCCCAGACCGGCCAGTAGGCGTAGATCGCATGGCCGGCGAGGAGTGCGGTCGCGAGCACGAGCAGCAGGGCTCCCCCGGCGAGCCCTCTGGTCGCCGGCTCACGGCGGGCGCGGAGGTAGAGGGCCGCGGTCGCGAGGATCGCGAGCGCTGCGAGGAGGCGATGTGCGAACTGGAGATGGACGAAGGAATCGGACAGATCGGGGAGCAGCCGTCCCTGACACAGGGGCCAGTCGGGACAGGCCAGCGAGGCACCGGCCTTGGCCACCACGGCGGCCGAGGCCGCGGCCGCCAGCACCAGCAGCCAGGCGAGACGGCTCAGGAGGCGGATGCTGCGCTCCGCCACCGCGGGCCGTGCCCCTGCCCGCTCGAAGACATAGAGCAGGATCGTGAGCAGCAGCGCCGCGAGCACGAGGTGCACGGCCACCGACCACGGACTGTTGCGATCGAGCACGGTGACCCCTCCCATCGCCGCCTGCAGCAGGAGCACTGCTGCGAGCAGGAATGCGCAGATGCCGAGCTCGGAGCGATCGGGCCGCCGCCACCAGGCGACCAGCGCCGTGAGCAGCACCAAGGGCCCGAGCACGAATCCGACGAGCAGACGGTGCACCCACTCGAGCATCACCTGATGGTATTCGTAGCCGGCATCCTCCGGTATGTCGGAGGGAAGCGGCAGCCAGTGGCCGTAGCAGGTCGGCCAGTCGGGACAGGAGAGGCCGGAATCCGTGGCACGGACGGTGGCGCCGAGGACGATGACGAGGATCGTGAGCAGGGCCGAAATGCCGGCCAGGGCTCGCAGCAGGCGCACGCTCGATCTCCCGGGAATCAACGGCGGCCGCGCTCAAGGCCGAGGAGGAGATAGATCACGGCGAGGGCCGCCGCCAGCGAAAACCAGGTCATCGCGTAGCCGAGATGGGGATTGCGCGGCAGGCGTGCGCCACCGAGCGGCAGGGCGAGGACCTCGGCCGGTTCGGCGCGCTCCGCCGCGAGCAGCAGCGGCAGCGGCGTCCGCCCGAGCCAGCGGGCCAGAGCCTTCGGATCGAGGGCATAGAGGTGGCGCCCTTCCGCATCGTCTGCGGGCGTGAACCAGCGGCGCCGGAACATGCGCAGATCCTCGAGAACGCCCTCGACCACCACCCGTTGCCGCGCCCCCTGCTCGGTGCGGAGCTCGGCGATGCGGGATGCGGGAATCCATCCCAGGTCCACGAGCAGGAGACTGCCGTCCGCCAGACGCAGCGGGGTGATGAGCTTCGCGCCGTTGCGACCACCATGGCCCACACTGCCGAAGGCGAAGCTCCGCGAAGACAGGAGGGTCCCGCGCAGGCGCGCACGGTGCCAGACAAGCGCTTCGGGGTCATCGGGCGCGGCATCGAGGGTTCGCGGTTCCTGCTGCAGGGCGGACTCGATGCGGGCGATGAGCTCGGTCTTCTCCTCGAGCCGCCGCAGTTGCCAGATGCCGAGCGCACCGAGCAGCAGGATCGAGAGCGCGGTTGCGAGGGTGAGGGGGAGGCCGGGCCGGAAACGCCGCCCCTCAGGCCACATGCTCGAAGTCTTGGCGCCGGTGACGGTACTGGAGGCCGATGAGAAGCGCCTTGGCGGGCCGCATCAGGGCCAGCGTCAGGGCGACGGCGAGCGGCAGCCAGACGAGCATGTGCAGCCATACCGGCCAGCCGTACCTGACCTCGACGATGAGCGCCGCTCCCACGACGATGAGGCCGACGATGAGAATGATGAAGGCGACGGGTCCGTCGCCGCTGTCCTGTTTCGAGAGATCGAGCCCGCAGTGCGTGCAGCGGGATGCTACCCGGAGGAAGCCGGCGAACAGCCGGCCGCTGCCGCA
>CAZHHU010000070.1:0-13112 GCA_964532215.1 uncultured Geminicoccaceae bacterium | reverse complement strand
GGACTGAACGGTTCAGTCGCACTACAAATGGATCATCGAAGCCGCAGCCCGGGCGGTGGCCGACCGCCTCTCGAGAAGGCGCGCTTGCGGCCCGCGGATGGAATCGTCCTCGCGACCGGATCGCCGTCCGGTTGTGCGCTCGAGAACCGCACGCGCCCGGGCGCCAGGCGGCTCGGTAGACGCAACGGTTCCGTCCCGACGCAACGATCGGGCGAAACGGGCAGGAGCTGGCAGGGTGCGGAGGGAGCTCTCGGATCGCGGGACGGACAGGCGGGGTGTGATCCTCCGGGCCGCGACCGAGCTCTTCCTGCGCGACGGATATCCCGGCACGAGCATGGAGGCGATCGCCGCCGCGGCCGGCGTCTCCAAGGCGACGCTCTACAACCACTTCGCGAACAAGGCCGCCCTCTTCGCCGCCATCGTCCGGCTTCGCGCCGAGGCCCTGCTGCGGCCCGTCGCCCATGATCTCGAGCCGGTGGGCGGCCTCCGTGTCCGGCTCGAGACCTTCGCGATCCGCTTCGTCGAACTCGTGAGCGAGCCGCAGAGCCTCGCCCTCTACCGGCTGGTCCTCGCCGAAGCGGAACGTTTTCCGGAACTCGCCTCGACATTCTGGCAGGCCGGACCGGCGCGGGCCCTCGAACAGCTGGTGGCCCTGTTCGAAGAGGGGGCGGCATGCGGCGAGCTTGCCGTCGAGGACGCCGGCATTGCGGCGGAGCGGTTCATCGCCCTTCTCCTCGGTCCCTGGCACGTCCGTGCCCTTCTCGACATCGAGCGTCCGGATCCTGCGGGCTTGCACCGCTGGGCGCGCGATGCGGTGCGGTGCTTTCTGACACTTCACGGAGTGGCACGCTGAAGCGGCGGCACCGTCACAGCATGCTGGGGAGGACGCGGTCGGGCGGGCGATGGCCGTCGACGAAGGTCTTGATGTTGATGATGACCTTCTCGCCCATCTCGATGCGCCCCTCGATCGTCGCCGAACCCATGTGGGGCAGCAGGACGACATTGGGAAGTTCGCGCAGTTTGGGATTGATGGCCGGCTCGTGCTCGAACACGTCCAGCCCGGCCCCGGCGAGTTCGCGGTTGCGCAGCATGCGTGTCAGCGCCACCTCGTCGATGACTTCGCCGCGCGAAGTGTTGACGATGATGGCGTGGGGGCGGAGCAGCCTGAGCCGGCGGGCGGAGAGAAGGTGATAGGTGGCCGGCGTGTGCGGGCAGTTCACGGAGAGGATGTCGATCCGGGCGAGCATCTGATCGAGGCTCTCCCAGTAGGTGGCCTCGAGCTCCTCCTCGAGACTCTCGTGCACGCGTCGGCGGTTGTGATAGTGGATCGACAGGCCGAAGGCCCTGGCCCGGCGCGCCACCGCGGTGCCGATGCGGCCCATGCCGAGGATGCCGAGGCGCTTGCCCCAGAGCCGGTGGCCGAGCATGGAGGTGGGGCTCCAGCCCTTCCACGCGCCCGCGCGCACGAGGCGCTCGCCCTCGACGAGCCGGCGCGAGACGGCGAGGATCAGAGCCATGGTCATGTCGGCCGTATCCTCGGTCAGCACGCCCGGGGTGTTCGTCACCGTGATCCCGCGCTTATACGCGGCTTCGACGTCGATGTTGTCGACGCCGGTGCCGTAGTTGGCGATGAGCTTGAGCCTCGGGCCGGCATGGGCGAGAAGGGCCGCATCGATGCGGTCGGTGACCGTGGGCACGAGCACATCCGCGGTCTGCAGGGCCTCGCGCAGCTGCTCCCGGCTCATGGGCTCGTCGCTGTCGTTGAGGCGGGTCTCGAACAGCTCCATCATCCGCGCCTCGACGACCTCGGGCAGCTTGCGGGTCACGATCACGAGCGGCCGATTGCGCGCCATCCGGTTCTTCTCCGCATCCCTCGAGCCGAATCGGCAAGCGAACGCCCTTGGCAACCGGGCGATCTGGTCTCAAATAGCGCCGGGATCGCGCAAGGTCAGCCCCGCCCGGAGCGGGAGCCCGCTGCCTCTGAACATCGCGCCGAGGACGCGACCGCGCGCCATGCGCCTGTGGCCCTTCCTGCTCCTCGCCCTGCTGCTTGGACCCGCCGCCGAGGCCGACGCGCGCCGGGGCGAAAGCGGGCTGCCCCTGCCGCGCTACGCATCCCTTGCCTCGGCGCGGGTCAACATGCGCACCGGACCCGGCAAGGAATTTCCCGTACGCTGGGTCTATGTGCGCAAGGGATTGCCGGTGAAGATCGTGGATGAAGCCGACGTGTGGCGGAAGGTCGTCGATCCCGACGGCGAGACGGGCTGGATGCACTCGGCCCTCCTCTCGAGCCGCCGCAGCGTCATGGTGCGCGATGCCATTCAGGAGCTCAAGCGGCGTCCCGCCCGGGATGCGATCACCATCGCGCGGGTGGAACCCGGGGTGGTGGCCTGGCTCGATACCTGCCGCGGCGCCTGGTGCCTCGTCGAAGTCGAGGACATGCGCGGATGGCTCCCGCGCGACCACCTCTGGGGGGTCGAGCCCGATCGCCGCTCGCAGCGCAATGAGCGCGGCCGCCGCGCGGCTTGACCGCGGCGCCGGCGCCGCCTAGGCCTCGCGTGTTCGCGGACCGCGGTCGGAAGCGCCCGGAGAAGGAGGCCGTACGGGGCTGCACCGGACGAGGACGATGAGACGCAGACGGGGCACGCACCGGATGGGGGTCGGCATCACGGCCGCGGCGGCGGTGCTGATGTTCCTGCTTCTGCGTTTCGCCGCCGGCGCCCGGGCGGAGCTCGATCTCTGTGATTCGCTGTTCGTGCCCCCCGGCTACGCGCTGCTGTGCGAGCGCGGAGACAACCCGCGGGCGGTCGTGCGTCCCGCGGACGGCAGCCTCGCCGACCTCAGCCGTCTGAGCCTGCGCGAGCTCGCCCCGGAGGGGCCCGACCGCCTCGCCTGGCGCGATCCCGTAGCCTGGCTGCAGCGCCAGATGGAGTTCGACCTGAGCGGCATCGCGGACATGCTCGAGCGGGCCGCGAAGGACCCCGCCAATCCCCTCGACCGCGAACAGTTCGAGGAGCTCGTTGCCGGCCTCGCGAAGATGCTGCGCAAGCTCGGCAAGGTCGCGCTGCTGGGCTGCGAGGATGCGGTGCGCACGCGGCTCGGCCATCACGTGCTGCGCTGCCGTTTCGGCGTCGATCCCCTCGAGCTTCACGTCCAGGTGCGCCTCGTCGAAGCCGGCCGCCGGCGCTTCGCGATCAACATCTGGGCCCTCGACCGCCGCCGCCTGCGCCATTTCGAGGCGATCGCGAACGGCTTCCAGCCTGCCGCCTGAGCGCGCCTGCCGACACGCCTCAGCCGGATGCGGGGGCATCCGCGGTGCGCACCTCGACGCCGGCGTTCGCGAGGGCCCTCGCGAACGGACCCGGAGGCGGCCGGTCGGTGAGGACTATGTCGACGGCCTCGAGGCCGTCCACCCGCACCACCGCCCGCCGCCCGAACTTGCTGCGGTCGGCGGCGAGCACGGTGCGCGCCGCGCGCTCCATCATCGCCCGCGCGATGCGGGCCTCGTCGAGGGCGAAGTTCATGAGCCCGTGCTCGATGTCGACGGCGCCGATCGAGAGGATGGCGACATCGGCCCGGAACTGCCCGATGAAGGACAGGGCCTCGAGTCCGACCGCGGCGCCGAGTTCCGCCTTGAGCTCGCCACCCGCGAGATAGACGCGGTGGCCGTTGCGGCCCACGAGAGAGCGGGCGATCTCGATGCCGTTGGTGATGACCGTGAGCTCCCGCCGCGCGGCCAGTGCCTCGGCCACATAGGCGGTGGTCGAGCCGGTGTCGATCATGACCGTCTGCCCGTCGCCGACGAGTTCGCGCGCGAGCCGCGCGATCGCCCGCTTGGCCTCGGCGTGGATGCGCATGCGCTGGTCGAAGGGCGGTTCCTCGCTCGGCCCGGTCCAGACGGCAAAGCCGTGCTCGCGCCGCACCAGGCCCTGCGCCACGAGATCGCGCAGATGCCGGCGGACGGTCTCGTCGGAGACCCCGAGCCGTTCCGCGAGCCGGACGATGCGCGCCCGCTTCTCGCGGCGAAGGGTGTCGAGAATCGCCGCCTGCCAGCGGCTGCGGATCACGGACTCCACACCATTCCCTCACGTTCTGTGGGTATCTAACACAAACTCCCACGAAGTTGCACAGACCGTGTTGACTTTCCGCCCGCTTCTCGGGCAACATCGCCCCATCCCGCAAGGGCCACGGGAGAAGCAACACGCAACAGGGGGGGCTCCAACGCATGCCGAGAAAAGCGAGGTCCACCGCTATGGCCGCCGCTCTCGTCGCGGGCTGGCTCGCCGTGCCGCCGGCGCTGGCCGAAGTGGAATCCACCGATCCCATCAAACTCACGCTGCATGACTGGACCGGTCAGCTCATCACCACCCGGATCATGGGCGAGGTTCTCAAGGCGGCCGGCTACAACGTCGAATACGTGCAGGCCGACTACCTCGCCCAGTTCGCCGGCCTCAAGACGGGCGATCTCCACGTGGCGATGGAGATCTGGGAGACCACCGGGCGTCAGGCGATGGACGAGGCGGTGGCGACGGGCCTCGTCGAGAACCTCGGCGAGACGGGCATGGTCGCCATCGAGGAGTGGTGGTATCCGCTCTACGTCAAGGAGAAGTGCCCCGGTCTGCCGGACTGGCGGGCGCTCAACGACTGCGCGGAGCTCTTCTCCACGCCCGAGACCTATCCGAAGGGGCGCTATCTCGGCGGGCCCGTGACCTGGGGCGGCTTCGACGAGGAGCGGGTGGAGGCGCTCGGTCTCGACTATGAGGTCGTGCACGCCGGTACCGACGCCGCGCTCTTTGCCGAGCTCGAGAGCGCCTATCAGCGCCGGGCGCCGATTCTCCTCTGGGTCTACACGCCGCACTGGGCGCCGATCAAATACGAAGGCGAGTGGATCGAATTTCCCCGCTACGAGCCCGCCTGCTACGAGGATCCCTCCTGGGGCATCAACCCCGACATGAAGTATGACTGCGGCAAGCCGCGCGGGCCGATCTGGAAGGTCGCCTGGGCGGGGGTCAAGGACAAATGGCCCGGCGCCTACCGGGCGATCAAGGCGTTCCACGTCACCAACGAGGAGATGGGGCGGATGATCGCCCGCGTGGACCTCGAGGGAGAGACGGTGGAAGCGGTGGTCGCCGACTGGATGGCCAAGAACGAGAACCGCTGGAAGGCCTGGATCGGACAGTAGGGGAGGCATCGCCGGCGATGGCCGGGGGCGAGGTCAAGCTCGCCTGCAGGCGCGTGTGGAAACTCTTCGGGCCGCGGGCCGGGGAGTTCCTCGCCCGCCATGCAGGCGAGCCCTCGCCCGAAGCCATCCGCGAAGCGGGCCTCATCGCCGCCGTCGTGGACGCCGATCTCGAGGTCCGCGCCGGCGAGATCTTCATCATCATGGGTCTCTCGGGCTCGGGCAAGTCCACGCTCGTGCGCTGCCTGTCGCGGCTCATCGAACCGACGGCCGGAGAGATCCTGTTCGAGGGGCGCGATCTGCTGCGCATGCCCGAGAAGGAGATGATCGAGATCCGCCGCCATCGCATGGGCATGGTGTTCCAGCATTTCGCGCTTCTTCCCCATCTCACCGTGCTCGGCAACGTCGCCTTCCCGCTCGAGATCCAGGGGATCGACCGCAGGACGCGGGAAGCGCGCGCGATGGAGATGATCGAACTCGTCGGCCTCAAGGGTCGCGAGCATTACTTCCCGCGCGAGCTCTCGGGCGGACAGCAGCAGCGCGTCGGCATCGCCCGCTCGCTTGCCGTCGGCCCCGAAATCTGGTTCCTCGACGAGCCCTTCTCCGCCCTCGATCCGCTCATCCGCCGCGAGATGCAGAACGAGTTCCTGCGGCTGCAGGCGGTGCTCGAGAAGACCATCGTCTTCATCACCCACGATTTCGACGAGGCGATCCGCCTCGCCGACCGCATCGCCATCATGCAGGATGGCCGCATCGTTCAGATCGGCACCCCCGAGGAGCTCGTGCTCGCGCCCGCCACGCCCTACGTCGCCGAGTTCACGGCCGATGCGCCGCGACCGAAGATCCTCTCGGCCCGCGCCATCATGGCGCCGGTCAACGGCAGCCTCGATTTCGCCGGCGAGATCCCGGCGAGCATGAAGGTGGCGGAGCTCGCGCCGCGGGTGGTGGAGAGCGACCGGCCTTTTCTCGTGGTCGAGAACGGCGAGCCCGTAGGCATGCTCGCGCGCGAGGCGGTGATCGACGTGCTCGTGGGGCGGAGGTGAAGCGTGGGTGCCGCCGTCGCCGCTGCGCCCTCCCTGCGCGCGCCCCGCGCGGCGCTTGTGCTGTGGCTCGCGGCGCTGCTCGTCTCCTTCCTCTTCTACCTCGCGCCCCGGGGCAGCGTGCCGGCCTGGGCGCTGCGCGTGCCGCGCGAATGGATTCTGCCCCTGAGGCGGTGGCTCTCCCTGTTCATGGATTGGCTCGTGGGATCCGCGAGCCTCGGCCTCTTCACCTTCAAGGATCTCACCCGCGGCTTCGCCTGGCTGATGGAGTGGCCGCTCGCCCTCGCGAAGAGCCTGTTCGTGACCGGTTTCGTGCTCGGCGAGGGATCGGCCGCGATCCCCCTCACGGCGCCCATCTCCTGGCTCGCCGTGATCGCCCTCTTCACCCTGCTCGCGCGCAGCTTCGGCGACCGCCATCTCGCGCTCTTCGTCTTCGCCTGCTTCGCCTATCTCGCCCTCTTCGGGCAGTGGCAGAGCGCCATGGTGACGCTGTCCTCGATCCTCATCGCGGTGCCCTTCGGCGTCGTCGGAGGGCTTCTGCTCGGGATCTGGGCCTATCGATCCGAACGCTTCGAGCGGGCGCTCATTCCGCTTCTCGACGTCATGCAGACGACGCCGGTCTTCGCCTATCTCGTGCCGATCCTCTTTCTCTTCGGTTTCGGCCCGGTGGCGGCGATGATCGCCACCATCATCTACGCCATGCCGCCCATGGTACGGGTGACGATCCTGGCGCTGCGGCAGGTGCCCACCGAGATCGAGGAATTCGGGCGCATGGTGGGCTGCAGCCGGCGCCAGCTCATGTGGCGCGTGCTCCTGCCCGCGGCGCGGCCTTCGCTCATGGTGGGCGTCAATCAGGTGATCATGCTCTCGCTCAACATGGTCATCATCGCCTCCATGATCGGTGCCGGCGGCCTCGGCTACGACGTTCTCGCCTCGCTGCGGCGCCTCGACATCGGCCACGGCCTCGAGGCCGGCGTCGCGATCACCGTGCTCGCCATCGCCCTCGACCGGCTGAGCCAGGCCGCAGCGAGCCGCAGCGAGCGCCTGCGCCACCGCAGCGGCGGGCGCGCATCCGGGAGAGCGTGGTTCGCGGTCCTCGCGCTTCTTGCGGGGCTCGCGACCATGCCGCTCGGCCTTCTCCTGCCCAGCCTCGCCCACTACCCCCCGGCGCTCGAGATCTCCACCGCGCCCTTCTGGGCGGAACTCGTGGCCTGGATCAACGTCCACTTCTTCGATCAGCTCGAGGCCTTCAAGACGGCGCTCGTCCTCAACCTCCTGGTTCCCGTCAAGCGCTTCCTGCTCGCACAGCCCTGGCCCTGGGTCACGGCGCTGCTCGCGATCGCCGGCTGGCGCCTCGGCGGCTTGCGGCTCGCGCTCACGGTCGCCGCCTTCGCCCTCTTCATCGCCTTCACCGGCTTCTGGACCAAGGCGATGATCACGGTGTACCTGTGCGGCCTTTCCGTCGTCCTCGCCGCCCTCCTGGGCATCCCCCTCGGCATCGCCTGCGGCCTCGACGACCGCCTGTGGAAGGTCGTGCAGGGAATCATCGACACGCTGCAGACGCTTCCTTCCTTCGTCTACCTCATCCCCGTCGTCATGCTCTTCCGGGTGGGCGACTTCTCGGCCATGATCGCCGTCGTGCTCTACGCCATCGCGCCGGCGATCCGCTACGCGGCGCACGGCATCCGGCGCATCCCGCCGCATCTCGTCGAAGCCGGCCGCGCCACCGGCTGCACCGCCCGGCAGCTGCTCTTCAAGATCCGCCTGCCGCTCGCCCTGCCGGAAATCCTGCTCGGGATCAACCAGACGATCATGCTCGCGCTCTCCATGCTCGTCATCACCGCGCTCGTCGGCACCCGCGATCTCGGCCAGGAGGTCTACATCGCGCTCACCAAGGCGGACGTCGGCCACGGCCTGACCGCGGGCCTCTGCGTCGCCGCCATCGCCATGATCGCCGACCGCCTCATCGGCGCCGGCGCTTCGCGACTGAAACGCAGACTGGGCCTTGGGGTGTGAGCGGGATGATGGACGCCACAGCGCGCATCCGCGCCCTTCCGATCTGGAAGGGACCCGTGGATCCCGTACCGGTCGGAGGCGGGATCACGAACACGAACTTCCGCGTCGAGGACGGCGGCCGCCGCTATTTCGTGCGTCTCGGCGAGGACATTCCCGTCCATGGCGTGATGCGCTTCAACGAGCGGGCGGCGGCGATCGCCGCCCATGCCGCCGGGGTGGGGCCGGCGGTGGTCCACGCCGCACCCGGCGTGCTCGTGTTCGACTATCTCGAGGGCCGGAGCCTCGAGCCCGGAGATGTCCGCCGTGAGCTCGGCCGCGTGCTCGCCCTCGTGAAGAGGGCGCATCGCGAGATCCCGCGGCATCTGCGCGGTCCCGTGCTCGTCTTCTGGGTCTTTCACGTGCTGCGGGACTATGCGCACACCCTCGAGGAGGCGAACTTCCGCCTCAAACCGGAACTGCCGCGCTATCTCGCCGCAGCCGAGCGGCTCGAGCGGGCGGTCGGCCCGATCACCCTGGTATTCGGCCACAACGATCTCCTGGCCGCGAATTTCATCGACGACGGTGCGCGCCTCTGGCTCGTGGACTGGGAATACGCCGGCTTCAACTCGCCGCTGTTCGATCTCGGCGGTCTCGCCTCGAACAACGAACTCTCCGAGGCCGAGCGCATGTGGCTGCTCGAGGCCTATTTCGAGCGGCCGGTCGGCGACGAGCTCCGCTATCGCGCCCAGGCCATGCTCACCGCCTCGCTCCTGCGCGAGGCGATGTGGAGCATGGTCTCGGAGATCCACTCCTCGCTCGATTTCGACTACCGCGCCTACACGGAGGAGAACCTGCGGCGCTTCGAGCGGGCCCTCGCATGCTTCGAGGAGATGGAACGGTGAGCGGCGGGCTTCCGCAATCGGCGCGGATCGTCGTCGTCGGCGGCGGCATCGTCGGCTGTTCGGTGGCCTACCACCTCGCGCATCTCGGCGCCGAGGTGCTGCTGCTCGAGCGCCACCGCCTCACCTCGGGCTCCACCTGGCATGCTGCCGGTCTCGTCGGCCAGCTGCGCAGCAACGCCAACGTCACCGAGCTGCTCGGCTATTCCGTCGCGCTCTACGCGCGGCTCGAGGAGGAAACCGGTCAGGCGACGGGCTGGAAGCAGAACGGCGGACTGCGGCTCGCCTGCACGCCCGAGCGCTGGATCGAGATCCGGCGCCAGGCGACCACCGCCCGCTCCTTCGGTCTCGAGATGCATCTGTTGAGCCCCGCCGAGGCGCAGGCGCTGTGGCCGCTCATGGAGATCTCCGACCTCGTCGGTGCCGCCTTCCTGCCCACCGATGGCCAGGCCAATCCCGCCGACATCACCCAGGCGCTCGCCAGGGGGGCGCGGATGAAGGGCGCGCTCGTCCGCGAGGGCGTGGCGGTCACCGGCTTCGAGATCGAACGCGGGCGCGTGCGTGCCGTGCTCACGGATCACGGCCGCGTCGCCTGCGAATCGGTGTGTCTCTGCTGTGGTCAGTGGACGCGGGAGATCGCCGCCAAGGCCGGCGTCGTCGTTCCTCTCGCTTCCATCCAGCACCAGTATCTCGTAACGGAGCCGATCGAGGGCGTAGGCTCCGACCTTCCGACGCTGCGCGATCCCGACCGCCTGCTCTACTACAAGGAGGAGGTCGGCGGCCTCGTCATCGGCGGCTACGAGCCCAATCCGAAACCCTGGGCGGAGTCCGGGGTGCCGGAGGATTTCGCCTTCGAGCTGCTGCCCGAGGACTTCGATCATTTCGAGCCGCTGCTCGCGGGCGCGCTCGCCCGCGTGCCGGCGCTCGAGACGGCGGGCATCCGGCGCCTCGTCAACGGCCCCGAGAGCTTCACCCCGGACGGCAACTTCATCCTCGGCGAGGCGCCGGAGGTGCGCGGGCTGTTCGTGGCCGCGGGCTTCAACGCCTTCGGCATCGCCGCCGGCGGTGGCGCGGGCATGGCGCTCGCCGAATGGGTGGTTCGCGGGGAGCCGCCGTTCGATCTCTGGCCGGTGGATATCCGCCGCTTCGGGCGCCACTACGCCGATCCCGAGCGGGTGCGCAGCCGCACCCTCGAAGCCTATGCGAAGCATTATGCGATCGCCTGGCCGGGCGAAGAGATGGCGAGTGCCCGACCGCTCAGACGCTCGCCGCTCTACGACCGCCTGCGGGAGCAGGGCGCCGTCTTCGGCGAAAAGCTCGGCTTCGAGCGCCCGAACTGGTTCGCCGCCCCGGGGGAGGAGCGGGTCGAGCGCTACAGCTTCGGCCGGCCCAACTGGTTCGAGGCGGTGGGCCGCGAACACCGCGCCTGCCGCGAGCGGGTGGCGCTGTTCGACCAGTCCTCCTTCGCCAAGTTCCTGCTCGTCGGTCGCGACGCCGAGAAGGTGCTGTCCTGGCTCTGCGCCGGCGAGGTGCGCAGGCCTCCCGGCCGGCTCACCTACACCCAGATGCTGAATGCGCGCGGCGGCATCGAATGCGATCTCACCGTGGCCCGGCTCGCACCCGACCGCTACTACATCGTCACCGGTACGGGCTTCGCCGTGCACGATTTCGACTGGATCCGGCGCCACATCCCCGAAGGTGCCGACGCGCATCTCGTCGATGTGACCTCCTCGCGGGCGGTGCTCTCGGTCATGGGCCCCCATTCGCGCGCCCTGCTCCAGCGTCTGTCGCCGGACGACTTCTCCAACGCCGCCTTTCCCTTCGGCCATCTCCGCGAGGTGCGCATCGCCGGCTGTCCGGTCATGGCGCTGCGCGTCACCTATGTCGGCGAGCTCGGCTGGGAGCTCCATGTCCCCGCCGATTTCGCGCTCACCCTGTTCGATGCTCTGATGGCGGAGGGGCGGGAGTTCGGGCTCGCGCCCGCGGGCTATCGGGCCATCGAATCGTTGCGGCTCGAGAAGGGCTATCGCGCCTGGGGCGCCGATATCGGCCCCGACCATTCGCCGCTCGTGGCCGGCCTCGCCTTCGCCGTCAAGCTCCGGTCCGACGAGCCCTTCCTCGGTCGCGAAGCGCTCGAGCGCGCGCGGGCGCGGCCGCTTCCGCGGCTGCTCACGGGCTTTCTCGTCGACGATCCCGAGGTCATGATCTGGGGGCGGGAGACCATCTACCGCGACGGCGTGCGGGTCGGCTGGCTCACCTCCGCGGGCTTCGGCTACACCCTCGGCCGGGCGATCGGCTACGGCTATGTCCGCAGCGAGGCGGGCGTGTCGCGCGAGTGGGTGCTCGCCGGGCACTACGAGCTCGAGGTCGCAGGCGCGCGCGTGGCCGCGCGCGCCTTCCTGCGCCCCCCCTACGATCCCCGCGGCGACCGGATCCGGGCGTGAGCGATCGGGCCGCGACGGTCGCAGCCGGCGGCGGCGCGATCGGCGGCAGCGCTCATGGTCCGGCCGGCTCCATGGGGATCGTCCGGCACGCCCGGGGGCGAGGCTGGGGCCGGGAAGCGGCGCGGGCCGCGGACAGGGCGCGCGGTGTTTCACGTGAAACAGCTCCGGGGTTGGACAACCTTCGCGGGAGGCCATGCGCTCCCAGGCGGCGGCAAGGCTGGTGGATGACCCGCTTTCCGCCCCTTTGATCGTACTATATAAGCGGCAGCAGCAACTCTGGTGGAACGAGACATCTCCATGGCGGAAGCGGTTTCCCGCAAGAGCGGCGGCGACGAGCGCAGGCGCGCCCTCGATGCCGCCATCGCGCAGATCGAGCGGGCCTTCGGCAAGGGCTCGCTGATGCGCCTCGGCCGATCCGGGGAGGCGATCGAGATCGAGACCATCTCCACCGGATCGATCGGGCTGGATATCGCCCTCGGCGTGGGCGGTCTGCCCCGCGGCCGCATCGTCGAGATCTTCGGCCCCGAGAGTTCGGGCAAGACGACGCTCGCCCTGCACGTCATCGCCGAAGCGCAGAAGACGGGTGGCGTGTGCGCCTTCATCGACGCCGAACACGCCCTCGACCCCTCCTATGCGCGCAGGCTCGGCATCGATCTCGAGGACCTGCTCATCAGCCAGCCGGATACGGGAGAGCAGGCGCTCGAGATCGCGGACACCCTCGTGCGCAGCGGGGCGGTCGACGTGATCGTGGTGGACAGCGTCGCGGCCCTCGTGCCCAAGGCCGAGCTCGAGGGCGAGATGGGCGATGCCCATGTCGGTCTCCAGGCGCGGCTCATGAGCCAGGCGCTGCGCAAGCTCACCGCCTCCATCAGCCGCTCGCGCACGCTGGTGATCTTCACCAACCAGATCCGCTCCAAGATCGGCGTCATGTTCGGCAATCCCGAGACGACGACCGGCGGCAACGCGCTCAAGTTCTACGCCAGCGTGCGGCTGGACGTGCGGCGCATCGGCCAGATCAAGGATCGCGATCAGACCGTCGGCAACCAGACCCGGGTCAAGGTGGTCAAGAACAAGGTGGCCCCGCCCTTCCGCGTGGTCGAGTTCGACATCATGTACGGCGCCGGCATCTCGCGGGCGGGCGAGCTCGTCGATCTCGGCGTCAAGGCGGGCGTGGTCGAGAAGTCGGGGTCCTGGTATTCCTATGACTCCCAGCGCATCGGCCAGGGCCGCGAGAACGCCAAGAAGTTCCTCGAGGACCACCCCGAGATCGCAGCCGCGATCGAGCAGAAGATCCGCGAGCAGGCCGGGGTCGCCACCGCGCCGGGCATCGGCCTCGACCTTCTCGAAGAGGAGCCGGTGCTCGACTGAAGCCCGGGCTTCGGATCACGACAACGACGACAGGCGGGACGGGGCATGCTGACGACCAACGAGATCCGCACGGCCTTTCTCGATTATTTCGCCCGGCACGACCACACCGTCGTGCCCTCGAGCTCGCTCGTGCCCCACAACGACCCGACGCTGCTGTTCACCAACGCCGGCATGGTGCAGTTCAAGA
>CAZHHU010000069.1:0-13145 GCA_964532215.1 uncultured Geminicoccaceae bacterium | reverse complement strand
TTCGTGCTCGCGACCCCGCTTCAGCTCGCGGTCATGACGGCGCGGCTCTGCAACGGCGGGCGCGCGGTCACACCCGCGTTCCTGCGCGCGGCCGGACCGGGCGAGGAGCCGCCGCCGATCGGGGTGTCGCGCGAGGCGCTTCGGGTCGTGCTCCGCGGCATGTACGAGGTCGTGAACGGCGCCCGCGGCACGGCCCGCAGGGCGCGGCTCGATCTCCCGGACGTGAAGATGGCGGGCAAGACGGGGACCTCACAGGTGCGCCGCATCTCCCGCCTCGAGCGGGCCACCGGCGCCCACCGGCGCAAGGACCGGCCGTGGCAGGAACGGGACCATGCGCTGTTCGTCTGCTTCGCGCCCTATGAGACCCCCCGTTACGCGATCGCCGTGGTGGTCGAGCATGGTGGAAGCGGCGCGCGCAGTGCGGCGCCCATCGCGCGTGATCTCATGCGCAAGACGCTCGAACTCGATCCGGCCGGCGACGGGCTGCTCGCCGGGCGAAACGGAAGGGCCGCGGGATGAGACCCCGCGGGGAGCGCTTTCCCATGCGCGAGCTGTCCCTGAGCGAGCGTCTGCTGGCCCTCAACTGGGGCGTGCTGCTCCTCGTGGCGGTGCTGGGCACGATCGGCTTTTTCGTCCTCTATTCGGCCGGAGGTGGCAGTGTCCAGCCCTGGGCCGTCCGGCACGCCGCCCGGCTCGGGATCGGCTTCGTGCTCATGGTCGCGGTCGCCCTCGTCGACCTGCGCTTCTGGTACCGCTGGTCCTACGCCATCTTCGCTGCGGGTCTCGTGCTCCTCGTCGCCGTCGACGTGGCGGGAAGTCTCAGCAAGGGCGCGCAGCGCTGGCTCGACCTCGGCATTCTGCGGCTTCAGCCCTCCGAGACGATGAAGGTCGCGCTCGTGCTTGCGCTGGCGCGCTACTTTCACGAGCGCCGCTTCGAGGAGGTGCGGCGCCTCTGGGTTCTGCTGCCGCCTCTCGCCCTCATCCTTCTGCCGTCGGCGCTCGTGCTCCTGCAACCCGATCTCGGCACCGCCGTCATTCTGCTCGCGATCGGTGCCGGGATGCTGTTTCTCGCCGGGGTGGCGTGGTGGAAGTTCGCCCTCGCCGGCGCAGGGCTGGTCGCCGCTCTGCCGATCGTCTGGACCCATCTGCACGACTACCAGAAAAAGCGGGTTCTCACCTTCCTCGACCCCGAGCGTGATCCGCTCGGTGCCGGCTATCACATCATCCAGTCCAAGATCGCCCTCGGCGCCGGAGGCCTGTGGGGTCGGGGGTTCCTCGCGGGAACGCAGGCCCAGCTCGATTTCCTGCCCGAGAAGCAGACCGACTTCGCCTTCACCCTGCTCGCCGAGGAGACGGGTTTCGTCGGCGCGAGCATCGTGCTCCTGCTCTACTTCACGGTCATGCTGCTCGCGCTGCTGGTCGCGCTTCGGGCCTCGAGCCACTTCGGCCGCCTCCTCGCCATGGGCGTCGGGCTCAATTTCGGCTCCTACGTGTTCATCAACGTCGCCATGGTCACCGGCCTGATCCCGGTGGTCGGCGTGCCGCTGCCTCTCATCTCCTACGGAGGCACGGCGGCGCTCACGACCATGATCGGCATCGGGCTGCTGCTGTGCGTGGACGTCAACCGCCAGATGAGAATTCCCCGGCACGTCCCTGATTTCTGAGCGATGTCGGGGCGCATGCCGCGCGGCGTTGCAGGTCGCTGGGAGAAACGCCTCATGAAGCTCGCATCTTCGCTCTCCAGGCTCGGAACCGAAACCGCCTTCGACGTGCTGGCGCGGGCCGTCGCCCTCGAGCAGGCGGGCCGCAGCATCATCAACCTCGGCATCGGCCAGCCGGATTTTCCCACCCCGTCCAACATCGTCGAGGCGGCGGTGCGGGCTCTGCGCGAGGGTCATCACGGTTACACGCCGGCAAACGGCATCCTGCCGCTGCGCGAAGCGGTCGCCCGGGATGTGGCGAGACGCCGGGGCGTCGAGATCGATCCCGACCACATCGTCATCGTCCCCGGCGGCAAGGTGACGATGTTCTTCGCCATTCTCATGTTCGGCGAGCCGGGCGTGGAAATCATGTATCCGGACCCGGGCTTTCCCATCTACCGCTCGGTCATCGAGTACACCGGCGCGGCCGCGGTTCCGATCGCGCTGCACGAGGAGCGGGGCTTCGCCTTCTCGGCGGATGAAGTACTGAGCCGCATCACGCCGCGCACCCGGCTCATCATCCTCAACAGCCCCGCCAATCCCACCGGCGGGGTGGTGCCGAAGGCGGAACTCGATCGCCTCGTCGCCGGTCTCGAGCGCTTTCCGGAGGTCGCCCTGCTCTCCGACGAGATCTATTCGCGGATCGTCTACGACGGCACGCCCCACGTTTCCCTGCTCGGCTATCCCGCAATCCGCGACCGGCTCATCCTGCTCGACGGCTGGTCCAAGACCTACGCGATGACCGGCTGGCGCATCGGCTACGGGATCTGGCCGCCGGCGCTGGTGGCGCATGCCGTGCGTCTCGCCATCAACTGCCACTCCTGCGTTCACGCCGCCACCCAGTGGGCGGCGATCGAGGCGCTCGAGGGACCGCAGGATGCGGTCGATCGCATGGTCGCCGAGTTCGACCGCCGGCGCCGCGTCATCCTGCGGCTGCTCAACGAACTGCCCGGCTTTCGTTGCGTCATGCCCGGAGGCGCCTTCTACGCCTTCGCGAACATTTCCGGCACCGGCCTGAAGGCGGTCGAGCTCCAGGACGGCCTTCTCGAGGAGGAGGGGGTCGCGGCCATCGCCGGGACGAGCTTCGGCCGTTTCGGCGAAGGTTATCTGCGTTTCTCCTACGCCGCCTCGATCGAGGCGATCGAGGAGGGGATGGACCGCATCCGCCGCTATCTCGAGCGTCACGCCCGCGGGTGAGCAACGCATGCCCGGCGCAGCGGGCGTGCTTGCCCGCGCATGCGACGGCGGCTAAACGGGAGCCCCGGCCCGGGCAGGCTCTCGAAGACAGCGACGGAAACGGGGGTGGTCGAAAGCATTCTCGGTCACCGGCTCGTGCGCCGATATCCGAGGCTCAAGCAGGCGGTGTGGCGCGCGGAGGCCGGCTTCCTCGGCGGCCTGTGGGCGCTGTGCCGGGCGCTTCCGCCCGATCGGGCATCGGATCTCGGCGGCAGGCTCGGCCGTCTCATCGGCCCGCGGCTGCACAAGCACCGGCATGTGCTGCGCAATCTGCGCTTCGTGCTTCCCGAGGCGGAAGATGAGGAGCTGCGGCGCATCGCGCTCGGCATGTGGGAAAACATCGGCCGGGTGATCGCCGAGTTCGCCTTCCTCGAGCGCTTCGCCGAGGGAGAGCTCTACCGGCGGATCGAACTCGTCGACCGCGGCGGGCTCGAAGCCGGACGCCGGGCCGGGAAGGGCATCTTCGTAGGGGCCCATCTCGCGAACTGGTATCTCAGCCTCTACGCCTTCCATCGCGCCGGCATCGACGGCAGCGTCGTCTATTCGAGCCAGCGCAACCCCTACATCGAGGCCCATTTCGAGGAACGCCGCACCAAGCTCCCCTGCCGCTTTCTGGAGGTGGACGAGGCCGGCCCGCATATCATGCGGGAGCTTCGCGCCGGGCGCAGCATCGGGCTGCTTGCGGACCAGCGCTACCACAAGGGTGAGCCCGTCCCGTTCTTCGGTGTGCCGGCCGAGACCGCGACCATACCGGCGCGGCTCGCGCTGCGGTTCGAGGTCCCCTTCGTCCCCGTGCGCATCGAACGGCTCGGCGGCCTCCGCTTCCGCATCACGGTCATGCCGCCACTTGCGCCCCCACGCGGCGGGGATGATCGGACCCGCGCGCGGGCCCTCACGCAGCAGATGAATGCCTGCTTCGAACAATGGATCCGCGAGCGCCCGGAGCAGTGGCTGTGCGTCAAGCGCCGCTTTCCCCGGGACGCGAGGCCGGCGCGGACGGTGCCGGCCGAGGTGGCCGCTCTCTAGATGCGGGAGCAGCTTCGGGAGGTCGGATGAGCGAAGAGATGGTTGCGGCCCGTCCAAGGACCGAGCCGGGCGGGGCCTTCCGGCCGCCGCGCACCTGGCTCATGATGGGTCACAAGGCGGGCGACAACACGCAGATCCTCGCGCTCGCGGAGGCGCTGGGCTGGCCCTTCGAGATCAAGCATCTCGTCTACCGGCGCACGGAGCTCCTCACCAATCTGCTCGCCGGACCGACGCTCAAGGGTCTCGTCCTCGACCGCTCGAGCCGCCTCGAGCCTCCCTGGCCCGAGCTCGTGATCTCGGCGGGGCGGCGCAACGAGCCGCTCGTGCGCTGGATCCAGTGCCAGGTCGGCGACCGCAGCCGCATCAAGCTCGTTCATGTGGGGCGCCCCTGGGCGCGTCACGAATGCTTCGATCTCATCGTCACGACGCCGCAGTACCGTCTTCCCGAAAAACCCAACATCCTCCACAATGAGCTGCCCCTGCACCGGGTCGCGCCCGCCCGGCTCGAGGCGGCGGCCGAAAGCTGGCGGGAGCGGCTCGAGCACCTGCCGCGGCCGCGCATCGCGGTGATGATGGGCGGGCATGCCGGCCCCTACAATTTCGACCGCGAGAACGGCGCGCTTCTCGGCTACTGGGCGAACCGCCTCGCCGCCGAATGCGGCGGATCGCTGCTCGTGACCTCGAGTGCCCGCACGCCGGCCGCGGCGCTTTCCGCCTTCGAAGCCCAGATCCGCGTTCCGGCTCACATCTACCGCTTCCGGCCGGCGGACCCCGACAATCCCTATTTCGCCTTTCTCGCCCTCGCCGAGCGAATCATCGTCACGAGCGATTCGATGTCCATGCTCGCCGAGGCCTGCTCGACCGCAAAGCCCGTCTTCATCTTCGATCTCTTGCGGGGGCGCCATTCCCGGCGACCACCCCCGCCCGAGGACGGCAGCATCGCCGCGCGCTCGCTGCGCGAGCGCCTTGCCGACTGGCACCCGCGGGTGACGATCTACAAGCTGGCGATGAAGATCGGACCGAAGCGGCTCACGCGGGATGTGAGCCTCATCCACGCCCGTCAGGTGGCGCTCGGCCGCGCCGTCTGGCTCGGCGAGCCCTGGCCCGAGGGGCGGACGCCGCCGCCGATGCGGGATCTCGAGCGGGCGGTGGCGGCGGTACGGGCGCTGTTCGGCCCGGATGGCCGCCCCAAGCCGCCGCCCGCCGAGCTCCGCACCATTCCCCGCGACGGCTCGCTCATGCCCGAGCTGTTTGCGCGGCTGTTCCAGTGACCGCAAGGATGCCCAGCCTCAGAACGGGCCGCCACGGTCCGACGCAGCGGTGTCAGTGACGATGCACGGCCCGGCGGGCGATGGCGGGGATGTCGCGCCGGGCGATGCCGAGATCGTCGAGTTCGCGATCCGAGAGCTGCTGCAGCTCGCGCACCGTGCGCCGATAGGCGATCTCCTCGTCGATCCACTGCAGCAGCCGTGCGGCGAAAGCGCGCAGCAGCCGCGCCATGCGGCCGCGCTCGCGGGCGAGGCCGCCGAGGCCGGATCCGGCCGTGGTACCCGTCGTCATGATCACAACTCCCGCTCGTGATCCGTTCGCTCCGCGCCGCATATGGCGGCGGCCCGGCGCCTCCGGAACGCACATTGCTGCATCGCAGCAATGCACGGTCGGGGAGTCTGCGGGACCGGTGGGCGCGCGCCGGCCGCGTCACGGATTTCTGAGCGGGTGCGAGAGCGGCGGCCCTTGTCCCGGCCCGGGTCCGCGCGAGATGCCAGCTCTGTGGGCTGCGGTGGGATGAAAGCGATGGCCGGTCGAACGGTCTCCGCCTCGGGCGGCGAGGCGCCGATCCGTCAGCTCCTGCGCTTCGTCCTCGGCCCTCCGACGCCCGAGCGCGTGCCCGCGACGGTGCTCGAAGCCATCCGCGTGGAGCAGGATCGCAGTGAAATCCTCGTGAGCTTCATCCAGCTCATGGCCGTCGCCACCTTCGGCGTCCTCTACAGCCTCGCGCCCAAAGCCTTTCCCCCCGAGGTGCCGTTCGAGCCCGTGCCCATCGCCCTCGCAGCCTACACCGCCTTCACGCTGCTGCGCCTGCTGCTCGCGCTGCGCCGCCGCCTGGGCCCGCTCTTCCTCCGTCTCTCCGTGCTCGCCGACGTTCTCCTGCTGTTCGTCACCATCTGGAGCTTCCACCTCCAGTACCAGGCGCCGCCGGCGCTCTATCTCAAGGCGCCGACGCTCATGTACATCTTCATCCTCATCGCGCTCCGGGCGCTGCGTTTCGAGCCGGGCTACGTGATCCTCACCGGGCTTGCGGGCGCGATCGGCTGGCTGCTGCTCGTGGCCTATGCCGTCGCCTTCAGCCCGGGCATCGGACTCACGCGCAGTTTCGAGGCCTACGCCATGTCCTACCGCATCCTCCTCGGGGCGGAATTCGACAAGGTGGTCTCCATTCTCATGGTGACGGCGATCCTCGCCCTGATGCTGCACCGGGCGCGCAAGCTCCTCGTCTTTGCCGCCCTCGAGCAGCGCGCGAGCCAGGAGATGTCCCGCTTCTTCGCCCCCGAGGTGGCGGGGCGGATCAGGAACCAGGAGGGCGCGCTCGCGCCCGGACGGGCCGAGCTTCGCGAGGGCGCCATTCTCTATGTCGATCTGCGCGGGTTCACGGGGCTCACCGAGCGGCTCGCGCCCGAGGAGGTCATGCGCCTGCTCTCGGAATACCAGGCCTGGGTCGTGGCCGCGGTGCGCGGCTGCGGCGGCAGCATCGACAAGTTCACCGGCGACGGCGTCCTCGCGAGCTTCGGGGTGATGCGCGAATCCCCGAACTATGCCCGCCAGGCGCTGCTTGCGGTCGAGGACATTCTCCGCCGGGCCGAAGCCTGGAGACGGGCGCGCGAACGCGCCGGGTTCCAGGCTCCGGGCGTGGGCGCAGCCGTCGCCGTGGGACGGGTCATGTTCGGCACCGTGGGCGACGCGCAGCGCCTCGAGTACACGGTCATCGGCAAACCCGTGAACCTCGCCGCCAAGCTCGAGAAGCACTGCAAGCAGGAGGGCGTGCGCGCGATCGCACCGCTTGCGGCGCTGGAGCTCGCCTGTGCGCAGGGATACGCCGGTCGGCGCGTGTGGTCGCTGCGGCGTGGGCGGCGGGTCGCCGGCGTCGATCAGGCGGTCGACCTCGCCGTCGTGGCGTGAGCTCCGACTTCAGCCGAGCAGGCCGCGGCGGGCGAGGTTGTGGAGCAGCGCCCGGCTGCCGAAGGTCCAGCGCGGGGCCCGGTCGCTCGTCTCGATGCGGTTGATGAGCGCCCCCAGCGGCGGCGCGGCGATGGCCACGATGTCGCCGCGCTCATGCGTGAATCCCTGCCCCGGCGCATGCCGGTCCTGGGTCGGGGCGAACATGGTGCCGCAGAAGAGGAAGAACCCGTCCGGATAGTCGTGGGTGGCGGAGCGGGTCTGTGCGACGAGCTCCTCGATGTCGCGGGAGATCTCGCTCATCGAGCTCGAGGCCTCGAGCCGGAAGCCGTCCTCGCCGACCACCGTGAGGGCGACGACGAGACGGCGCACATCGTCGAGGCCGAAGTCGGCATCGAGCAGGCGCAGGAAGGGGCCGATCACGCATGAGGCGTTGTTGTCCTTCGCCCTGCCGAGAAGAAGGGCGCTTCGTCCTTCGAAGTCGCGGAGATTGACATCGTTGCCGAGGGTGGCCCCGCGGATGCGCCCGCGCGAATCGACCGCGAGCACGACCTCCGGCTCCGGGTTGTTCCAGCGGGAAGCGGGGTGGATACCCGCGAGCGCGCCGTGACCGACCGCGCTCATGGGCTGGGCCTTGGTGAAGATCTCGGCATCCGGGCCGAGGCCCACCTCGAGGTACTGCGACCACAGCCCGCGCTGCTGGAGGACTTCCTTGAGCCGGGCCGCCTGCGGGCTCCCCGGCCGCACCCGGGCGAGCTCGCCGCCGATCGCCGCTTCGAGTTCCGCCCGCACCTTCGCTGCACGGCCCGGGTCGCCGCGCGTCTGCTCCTCGACGACCCGCTCGAGCAGGCTCTTCACGAAGGTCACGCCCGCCGCCTTGATCGCCTGGAGATCGCAGGGTGCGAGGAGATGGGGCCTGTCCGGATCGCGCCGGTCCCAGCGGGAATTCGCGACCACCTCGGAAAGTGGGGCGATTGCGGGGGCATCGGCTTTCCTGGCGATGTCGACGGCATCCTCCCGCTCGAGGAGATCGCTCATCGTCGGCGCGTGGCGGCTCAGATCCACGAGCATGTCGCCCCGCACGGCCACCACCGCCGGTCCGGCGATGCGGCCGGGAAGCCAGACCCGGCCCACAAGCGTCGCCCGCGCGGCGTCCGCGGGGAGGGGAGAGGTGCTGTCGTAGAGGGTTCGCGTCACCGCCCGGGCTCCTTCGCGGCCTCCGCGAGCTGCTTCGCCCGTTCACGCAGCAGGAACTTCTGGATCTTGCCGGTCGAGGTCTTGGGCAGGGGTCCGAAGACGTAGTGGCGCGGCACCTTGTAGTGGGCGATCTGGCCGCGGAGGAATTCCCTGAGCTCATCCGCCGTCGCCGCGGCCCCTTGCCGCAGCTGGACGAAGGCGCAGGGCGTCTCGCCCCATTTCTCGTCCGGCATGGCGACCACGGCGGCCTCGAGGACATCGGGATGGCGGTAGAGCGCGGCCTCGACCTCGATGCTGGAGATGTTCTCGCCGCCGGAGATGATGATGTCCTTGGCGCGGTCCTTGATCTCGATGTAGCCGTCGGGGTGCATGACGGCGAGGTCGCCGGTGTGGAACCAGCCGCCCGCGAAGGCCTTGCGGGTGGCCTCGGGGTTCTCGAGATAGCCCTTCATGACGATGTGCCCGCGCATCATGATCTCGCCCATGGTCTCGCCGTCGGCGGGCAGCGGACGCATCGTCCGCGGCTCCATGACCTCGAGGCCTTCGAGGACGGGATAGCGCACCCCCTGGCGGGCGAGCAGCCGCGCCCGTTCGGCGCGCGGCAGTTCGCTCCACTCGGGCTTCACGGCGCAGACCGTGGCCGGGCCGTAGACCTCGGTCAGGCCGTAGACATGCGTCACCTCGATGCCGAGCGCCTCCATCTTCTCGAGAACGGCGGCCGGCGGCGCCGCGGCGGCGGTCATCATCTTCACGGGATGGGCGAACGGGCGACGCAGCTCCTCGGGCGCATTGACGATCATGCCCATGACGATGGGGGCGCCGCACAGATGGGTGACGCGGTGCTCGGCGATGGCATCGTAGATCGAACGGCTTTCCACCCGGCGCAGGCAGACGTGGGTGCCGGCCTGGAGGGTGATCGTCCAGGGGAAGCACCAGCCGTTGCAGTGGAACATCGGCAGCGTCCACAGATAGACGGGAAAATGTCCCATCTGCCAGACGAGGGCGTTGCCGATGGCGTTCAGATAGGCGCCGCGGTGGTGATAGACGACGCCCTTGGGATCGCCCGTCGTGCCCGAGGTGTAGTTGAGCGAGATCGCCTGCCATTCGTCGGCGGGGAAGTAGGGGACGAAGTCCGGATCCCCTTCGGCGAGAAGCTCTTCGTAGCTCAGCGCGCCGAGGCGTTCGTGCGGCCCTTCGTACTCCTCGTCGACAATGTCGACGACGAGGATCTCCCGGCCGAGACGCCGCAGCGCCTCGCGGATCGTAGCGGCATATTCGCTGTCGGTGATGAGAACACGCGCGCGGCCGTGGCCGAGGATGAAGGCGATGGTGCCGGGATCGAGCCGGACGTTGAGCGCATTGAGCACGGCCCCGGCCATGGGCACGCCGAAATGGGCCTCGAGCGCCGCGGGCACATTGGGTGCCATGACGGCGACCGTGTCGCCGGGGCGTATGCCGCGCTTCTCGAGCGCCGAGGCGAGGCGCAGACAGCGCTCCTGCAGCTCGCGGTAGCTGAGGCGGCGGCGGCCGTGGATGACGGCGGTGCGCTCGGGATAGACGGAGGCGGTGCGCTCGAGGAAGGTGAGGGGGGTGAGCGCGGCCCAGTTGGCGTCGTTCCTGTCGAGGTCGCGGTTATACGGGCTGTCCGCGGGATGGGCGCAGATTCTCGGCGGTCGGCGCATTGCTCCCTCCCCCATCGGCGCTTCCTTCGTCGGCGGACCCGGATGGGCGATCCCCGCCGCTGATGCTACGCGCCTGCGCCGAGGTCAAGCGGGAGCGGGGCTCGTGGCGGTCTCGGTCGCGACCGACTCGTCGAGATGATCCTCGCGCAGGACCCGGTTGCGGCCGCTGCGCTTGGCTGCGTACAGGGCGGCATCGGCACGTTCGAAGAGCTCGCGCAGCGGCTCCCCGGGGCGGAATTCGGCCACCCCGGCGGAAATCGTGACCCGCCCCAGCTCGCGCCCCGATCCCCGCTCCCGCAGGGCGCTCGAGGCGATCTGGGCACGGATCCGCTCCGCGGTCTGCCAGGCCTGACGCAGATCGAGGCCGGGGAGGAGCACGGCGAACTCCTCACCGCCGTAGCGCGCCGCGAAATCCTCGCGGCGCAGGCCCTGGCGGATGCGATGGGCGACGAGCTTGAGCACGACATCGCCCATCTGATGGCCGTAGGTGTCGTTGAAACGCTTGAAGTGATCGATGTCGGTGACGAAGAGGGAAAGCGGCGACCCCTCTTCCATCGCCTGGGTCGCGAGCTCGCGGAACTTGACGTCGAACGCCTTGCGGTTGCCGAGCCCGGTGAGCGGGTCGGTCTCGGCCTCGCGGCGGATGCGGTCGAGGTTCGCCTTGAGCTCCTGGATCTCGGCGCTGTGGCTCTGGACCTGCTGGCCGAGCGCGCGGGCGTGGGCGGCAAGACGCGCCGTCTCCTCACGCAGAAGACGGCCGAGTTCGAGCAGCGAGCAGCGGTCCTGCGAGCGGCCGAGCCTGGCGCAGATGTCGTCGAGACGATCTCCCGTCCTGTCGCTCTCCTTTTTCGTGTGGGCGAGCTCCGCCTCGAGGACGCCCATGAGCCGTTCGATGCGTCCCGTGGCCTCGTAAAGGAACTTCTGCGCGTCGTTGTGGACGAAAAAGCGCGCATAGAGCTCCTCGCACCGCTCCGGCGTGAAGGCATCCCCGTTCTGCTCGAGCAGGCGGATGATCCGGCTCAGGGCGGGGTTCTCGCCGCTGAAATGGGTGTACCAGACGAGGTAGTTCTCGGGGGTGGGCGCGATGCCGTGCTCGACCATGGCGGCGAGCGCCTGCTTTCCGGCGTCGAACGGGTCTGGAGCCATCATGCCGGTTAGCCCTCTGAAGTGGGGTCGCATCGCATGCGAATTTTTCGCGAAGTTCCGAAGATTTCGTTAAGATGCTCCGCAAATCGCATCGGCTGTCCCCGGGTATGCCGGTGCCTTGCGGCCTGCCGGCCGCTCGGGCAAGGCCGGGGCAGATGAACGGGGAGCGGACCATGGAACTCGTGCCGGTGGTGCTGGCGGGAGGCTCCGGCACCCGCCTCTGGCCGCTGAGCCGGAGCACGCGCCCGAAGCACCTCCTTGCCCTGTTCGGCAGGGAGACCCTGTTCGAGGCGACGCTCGCGCGCACGGCTCCCCTCGCTTCGGGCCCGATTCTCGTGGTCGGGGTCGAGGCGCAGGCGGAGCTTCTGGCGGAGGGCGCGCGCCGCTCGCAGGCGCACGCCAGGGTGGCGTTTCTGCTCGAGCCGGAGGGGCGGAATACGGCCGCCGCGGTCGCGCTCGCCGCCCACTGGGTGCGGGCGCGGGTTTCACCCCGGGCCATCATGTATGTCTGTCCCGCCGACCACCGCATCACCCGGCCCGAAGCGCTGGCGCAAGCGATCGCCCGTCTGTGCCCGCCGATCCGCGACGGGCATCTCGGCACCTTCGGCATCACGCCGAGCCGGCCCGAGACGGGATTCGGGTATATCCGGCTCGGCCCCGAGCTCGGGCAGGGAAGGGGGGTCTACCGGGCCGCCCGCTTCGTCGAAAAACCGCCCCCTGAAGTGGCGATCGCGATGCTCGAGCAGGGCGGTCATCTCTGGAACAGCGGCATGTTCCTCTTCCGGGCCGATGTCCTGCTCGAAGAGCTTGCCCGCCACGCGCCGGAGATCGCGGCCGCGGTCGAGCTCGCCTGGGACTCGGCGGCGGGGGAGGGGAGGACGACCGTCGCGGCCGCCCGTTACCGGCGCATCCCCTCGCTTCCCGTCGACAAGGCGGTCATGGAGCGCTCGGAGCGGGTCGTGGTCGCCCCGGTGGATCCGGGCTGGTCGGACGTCGGCTCCTGGCAGGCGGTGTGGGAGCTCTCGCCGCGGGACGAGGCGGACAACGCCGTTTTCGGGGACGTCGTGCTCGAGGCCGCAGGCGGCAATCTCGTGCGTGCCGAAAGCCGGCTCGTGACTCTCGCGGGCGTCGAGGGCCTCGCCGTCGTGGACACCGAGGACGCGCTTCTCGTCGCCCGCCGCGAGGACAGCGAGAGCCTCAGGCGCCTCGTCGCCCGCCTTCAGGCGGCGGGCCGGCAGGAGACCGTCGCATCCGCCGGCGCCTCCGGGAGGAAGCGGCAGGCCTTCGCCGTCTATGCGCGCGATGGGCTGCGGATCGAGGAGCTCGAGCTCGCCCCGGATTCGGCGGCGACCCTGCCGGATGACGCCCTCTGGCTCGCGGTCGTCGCGGGCGAAGGCCGCATCGGCGGAGAAGGGAGCGGAGCGCCGCTCGCGCCCGGCGCATGCGTGGGCGCGGTGGCCGGGGCGCGAGTTACGGGCACCGGCCGAAGACCACTGGTCCTTCTCGTTGCGCGCCGCGCAGCCCGGGGTCAGCCGAAGAGCAGCCCGAACGCGAAGCCCGCCGCGAGCGAGCCCGAGACGGCGAACAGAAGATAGGCCAGGAACACGGTGGGACGGGCGATGGCGGCGACCGCCGCGGCGGCGCGCGGAGCGGGGACCCGTCGTGAGCAGAGGGTCGCAGGAAGCCCTGCGGTCAGCCCCCGCCTGCCACGGCCGGCATGTGGAGGCCGCGGTGGCGATGGGTCAATCGCACATCGACACTGTAAATCGGGTGACAGCGGCTGCGCATTGGCATAAACGGGACCCGCCCAGCGTCGGCCACAACGATGAAGGTGAACGCCGAGGGTGTAGAGGGGGACCGAAGCGGACGCTTTGAGCCGCTTCCGGCCCGCGAGGACTGCGCGTTCTGCGGCGCTCGCGGCGCTTCCGTGCGCGCGCGGCCCGACTGGGCGTTTCTCGACGGCGCCTACTGCATTTCCCTCCGC
>CAZHHU010000068.1:0-13185 GCA_964532215.1 uncultured Geminicoccaceae bacterium | reverse complement strand
GCGGGTCGTGCAGCGCCAGGTGCTGAAGCTCCCGCTGGATGCCCCGGCACTCGGCGCAGGTCGCCTGCCATTGGGCCGTGAGTGCCACCTCCATGTCCTCGTGAACCCGCGCGATCATGGTCACCAGCGCCTCGAGCAGCGGATTGCCGCTGCCGGCGCCGAGCGCCTCGACGAGTCCGAGGAGAAAGAAGCCGTACGCTCCGAGGACGAGCGCCGGGTCGACCCCCGCTTCGCTGTGGATCCGCCCCACACGCTCGAGGCGGGCGAGATGCGCGGCATCGAAGGGACCGTCCAGAATCCGCTGCCAGTGCTCGAGATGGGCGCTCTTCAGCCGCCGCGCGCGGTGTTCGTCGGCGAGCAGAGCCCGCCATTCCGGGTCCTCGCGAAGCCGCTCCTGGAGGCTCTCGACCAGGGCGGGGAGGGCGGCACTCAGTCGCGCCACGACCTCCCTGGGGAGCCGGCCACGGGCCGCCTGGCTCACCCGGGACATCGTCCGCGCCGTGCCCTCCCCCGCAAGCCGCGGCGGGGCACCGTCATCCGGTGAAGGGCAGAATTGCATCGTACGACCACATCCTTCTCGAGCGCTGAAGCGGAACTGGAGGCCTCGCAGGTGCAGCACCGCGCCTCGCCGCCCATTGTCGAGCTTTCTGCATTTCTAACCCGTTAATGCTCGAGTAGAGAGCCGGCACTTCCCGGCGTCCGCTCATTTTATGCGGATTTATGCGCATGAAAACGGAGGGTACCGCCAAGTTGGAGCGCCTCACCCAACCCGCGGGAGTTGCCAAAGCACATGACATTTGCGAGGGATGACCGCGGCCGGGAGGGCGCAGTTCACGCCACGGCGACAAGGACAACAAGCGGATCCATGACGTCCGTGGCGTCGCAGCCGGGAACCTCGAGCCATGGCGAAGTCTTTGACGAGTCCCCGGGGAAGCGCAGCCGAAGAGGTTCCTCCGCGCCCCCTACAACCGCTGGTAGCGGGGCGCTAGATCGCATGTGAACGCTTCGGTCGGCGCCACCGCCGGTGCCCGGGGTCACAGCTGGAGCGCTCACACAGGTGACGATGGCGAGCTGGGCGACGTACATTCGAAACTTCCGCAGGCGGCAGCAGCTCACCCAGGAGGAGGCTGCCAGGCTCCTCGGGGTGAGCCAGCCGACCTTCTCCCGCTGGGAGAGCGGCAAACAGGTCCCCGATCCGGTCACGCGTCGCCGCATCCAGGACACCGTGGACGCGCTGACCGGGGTGAAGCGTCGGCTGATCGAGGAGATCGTGCGCCGTTCACCGCTGCCGCAGGCGCTGCTCGACGCCGATCTGCGGATTCTCGCGACTTCCGAACCGCTGCGGGAACTCCTCGCTTCGAACCTGCCGCAGGCACGTGCGTCCCAGGAGGACGGCCACGCGCTCGGCCGAAGGGCGTTCGAGACCCTGAGGCTCGCCCGCGAGGCCGGCCTCGAGCGGGGGGCGGTGGCCTTCGTCGAAAGCGTGGATACCGCGCTCGGGCGCGATGAACGGGAGGTGCGGCTGCGCCAGTTCTGGGTGCCGTTGTTCACCGCCAACGCACGCCCCTTCCTGCGCGTGGAGATCACCGCCATCTCCGAGCAGTCCTATGAACGCCACCTGCAGGAACACCCGCGGGTGCGCGTGACGACCCTCGAAGAAATTGCCCGCGCGGTCGGAGGCAGGCGGTCCCAGACCGCGACAGACCGCCATGAGCACGGCGGCAAGAGTCTGGTCTGACTTCCTCAGCGCTCCCGCATGCGGCGCTCCAGGCGCGCGCGCAGGCGCAGCAGCCACTCCCGGCAGCGGACGATGCCGGGTCGGAGATGCGGATCGCGTTCGCGCCGCTCCAGCCGCATGAGGCTGAGTTCCACCCGCGACAGGGTACCCCGCTGTGCGTCGCGCTGCTGGGCCTCCATGGCCCCCACCATGGCCCGCTCGAGATCCGCGAAGGTCCAGCTGAGGCCGTCATCGGCGTCGCGCGCCGCGGCGGCGATGATCAGCTTGGCCCGCACCCGCGGGCTCATGTTCGCTTCCTCCCAACGTCGCATGAGCTTTCCTGCTCGTCTGGCCCGGTTCGCGAAGGCTTAACCCCTTTTTTACCCGGACCACAATGGGGCCGGGAGCGGGCCGCGCACGCGCGTATGCAGGACGCATCGGCACAGGGGTCTTGCCTCGCAGGCTTGCGCCTGCGATCTCCGGGATGCGAGGCGGAGGAGGTGTGCGATGCCGGAGCTGCCGGACGTCGAGATCTTCCGTCGTACCCTGGAGCGGTACGGGCTCGGCCGCCGCATCGCCGAGGTCGCGGTAGGCGACGCGCGCATTCTCGAGGGCGTGGATCCCGCCGGCTTCGCCAGCGCGCTTCAGGGCGACCTCCTGCTCGAGACGCGCCGTCACGGCAAGAACCTGTTCGCGCGACGCGCAAAGGGCGGTCATCTTCTCATGCATTTCGGCATGACCGGCGACCTCCAGCCCTTCGAGTCGACACCGCCTGCCTACGCGCGGGTGGTCTACCGTTTCGACTCCCCGCCCCATCTTGCCTATGTGAATGTGCGCATGCTCGGGCACATCGCCCTCGTCGCCGACGTCGAAAGCTATCTTCGCGAAAGGCAGATCGGGCCCGACGCCCTCGATCCCGCACTGACGCCGGAGTGGTTCGCGCAAGCCCTCGGGCGCGGGCGGCGCAGCATCAAGGCCGCGCTCATGGACCAGTCGTTGATCGCCGGGCTCGGCAACATCTACGCCGACGAGGTCCTGTTTCAGGCTGGGCTTCGCCCGGACGTCCCGGTCTCTGCCCTGGACCGCCCGCTGAGAGAGAAGCTGTTCCGTACCATTCGCGAAGTTCTCGCGACCGCCGTGCGCTGCGGTGCCGCCGCCGAGCGCTATGTGGAGAAGCTGCCGCCCGACTATCTGACCCCGCACCGGGGGCGTGGCGGCGCCTGCCCGAAGTGTGGTGTGCCGCTCGCGACGGTGTCCATCGCCGGACGCAGGAGTTACTTCTGCCCCTCCTGCCAGCGGGATCCGCGAGGTTGAGGGCCTTTCGGTGGAAAGGCGGCGGCAGCGGCGCTATGTTGCGGCCGCGGGCGGATGGCCTTGGACGGACGGCCGGAACATGCGACGAGGAACTCAGGGCTCCCGGTATCTCATCGCCGCCGCGGCGACGCTTCTGCTCGCCGCCTGCCAGGGGATCGAGACGAAGCCGCCCCCGCACGCAGGCGACCCGTACGATCCGCGCGACCGCGAGATCCGCGATCGCTACGGTACGCTGTTCGGCGAGGATACCTTCGTCTTCCGTACCGGACGCGTGGTCGGTGGTGAGGAGGGCAAGGCGACCACCGGCATCGGCGTCAATGCCTATCTCTGGCGGGCGACGCTCGAGACGCTCGACTTCATCCCCCTCGCTTCGGCCGATCCGTTCGGCGGTCTGATCATCACCGACTGGTACCAGCCCGTCGAGGCTCCGAACGAGCGCTTCAAGCTCACGGTGCTGATCCGCGACACGGTCCTGCGGGCGGATGCGATCAAGGTGTCCGTCTTCCGGCAGGTGAAGCAGCCGGACGGAAGCTGGATCGACGCGCCCGTGGAACCGACGGTGGCGCGCGAGCTCGAAGACAAGATCCTGACCCGCGCGCGCGAGATCCGGATCGCCACCATCCGCGCGGGCGGCTGACCGCGCGCCGGCGGCGCCGAGAAGCACTCCCGGGAGAATCGTCGCATGTCGCGTTACCCGTTCCGGGCGACCGAGCAGAAGTGGCAGCGCGTATGGGAAGAGCGGCGCTGCTTCGAGGTGGAGCGCGACCCGAAGCGGCCGAAATACTACGTGCTCGAGATGTTTCCCTATCCCTCGGGACGCATCCACATGGGGCACGTGCGCAACTACACGCTCGGCGACGTCGTCGCCCGCCTCAAGCGGCGTCAGGGCTACAACGTGCTGCACCCCATGGGCTGGGACGCGTTCGGGCTGCCGGCCGAGAACGCGGCGCTCGAGAAGGGCGTCCACCCGCGGGAGTGGACCTGGCGGAACATCGCCGAGATGCGCGCCCAGATCCGATCCATGGGCTGCTCCCTCGACTGGCGCCGTGAATTCGCGACCTGTGATCCCGCCTACTACCGGCACGAGCAGGCGATGTTCCTCGATTTCCTCGAGAAGGACATCGCCTATCGCAGGGAGGGCTGGGTCAACTGGGACCCCGTGGAGCAGACCGTGCTCGCCAACGAGCAGGTCATCGACGGCCGCGGCTGGCGCTCAGGCGCGCCGGTCGAGCGACGCAAGCTGCCGATGTGGTTCTTCCGCACGACCCGCTACGCCGAGGAGCTGCTCGCGGCTCTCGACCGCCTCGAGCGCTGGCCCGAGCGGGTCAAGCTCATGCAGCGCAACTGGATCGGCCGCTCGGAGGGGGCCCGGGTCCATTTCCGGCTCGAGGACCGGGACGAGGTGCTCGAGGTCTTCACCACCCGGCCCGACACCCTCTGGGGCGCGGCCTTCATGGCCATCGCCCCGGACCACCCGCTCGCCCAGGAGCTCGCCCGCGAGGATCCCGGACTTGCCGCCTTCATCGCCGAGTGTCTGCGCACCGCGGCCTCCGAGGAGGCGATCGAGAAGGCGGAGAAGAAGGGCTACTTCACCGGCCTCCACTGCCGGCATCCCCTCGCCGATCGCGGCGCCCCCGCGCGCCTGCCCGTCTACGTGGCCAATTTCGTGCTCATGGAATACGGAACGGGCGCCATCTTCGGCTGTCCGGCCCATGACCAGCGCGATCTCGAGTTCGCCCGTCGCTACGGACTGCCCGTGCGTCCCGTGGTGCTGCCGCCCGGTGAGGATCCCGCGCGCTTCGAGATCGGCGAGGAGGCCTGGCTCGGCGACGGGACGCTGATCAACTCCGATTTCCTCAACGGCCTTGCGGTGGCGGAGGCGAAGCGCCGCATCGTAGCCTATCTCGAGGAACACGGTCTCGGACGCTCCGAGGTGACCTACCGGCTGCGGGACTGGGGCGTGTCGCGGCAGCGCTACTGGGGCTGTCCGATCCCGGTCATCCACTGCGAGGCCTGCGGCATCGTGCCCGTGCCGCGCGACGAGCTGCCGGTCACCCTTCCCGAAGACGTCGATTTCTCCCGGCCGGGCAACCCGCTCGAGCACCATCCGACCTGGAAGCATGTCGCCTGCCCCCGCTGCGGCCAGCCGGCACGGCGTGAAACGGACACCTTCGACACCTTCGTGGAAAGCTCCTGGTACTTCGCCCGCTTCGCCTCGCCCTGGACGGAGCGCGAGGCGTTCGACCGCCGCGACGTCGATTACTGGCTCCCGGTGGATCAGTACATCGGCGGCATCGAGCACGCCGTGCTGCATCTCCTGTATGCGCGGTTCTTCACGCGGGCGCTGCGGGACTGCGGCTATCTCGACCTCGACGAGCCCTTCGAGGGACTCTTCACCCAGGGCATGGTCACCCATGCCACCTATCGCGATGCGGAGACGGGTCGCTGGCTCGCGCCGGACGAGGTGACCCGGGACGAGGCCGGGAACTGGGTGACGGTCGAGGGCGGGCGGCCGGTCGTCGTCGGCCGCGTCGAGAAGATGAGCAAGTCGCGGAAGAACATCGTCGACCCGGCGACGATCATCGAGAAATACGGTGCGGATACCGCGCGCCTGTTCATGCTTTCCGACAGCCCGCCGGAGCGCGATCTCGAGTGGACGGATGCGGGCATCGATGGCGCCTGGCGCTATCTCAACCGCCTCTGGCGCCTCGTGCGGGAGCGGCGGGAGATGCTGCCTCCGCCCGGCACGCCGGCGGCCGAGCCCACAAGCGAGGCCGAGCGCGAACTCAAGCGCTGGACACATCGCACCATCGCACGCACGACCGAAGAGCTCGAGCGCTTCCACTTCAACAAGGCGGTCGCACTGCTGCGCGAGTTCTCCAACGTCATCGAGGACTTCACCGCCGAGACCGAGGCGGGGCGGTCGCTGCTGCGCGAAGCCCTGGAAGCGCTCGTGCTCATGTTCGAGCCCATGGTGCCGCATCTCGCGGAAGAGCTCTGGCAGCTCCTCGGCCACGACCGCCTGCTCGCGGAAACCCCCTGGCCCGCGGCCGACGAGGCCTGGACGAGAGAGGAGACGGTCCGCATCGCGGTGCAGATCAACGGCCGGCGGCGTGCCGAGATCGAACTGCCGCGCGAGGCCGGCGAGGAGGAAGCCCGGGCGCGTGCCCTCGCCGAGCCGAACGTCCGGCGCTGGCTCGAGGGACGGTCGCCGAAGCGGGTCATCTACGTCCCCGGGCGGATCGTGAACATCGTGCTGTGACCGTGGAAGGGTGCGCACGTCGGTGGCTGCTCCTCCACCTCCTCTGTGCGCCCGCGCTCGCCGGCTGTGAGCTGCGTCCCCTCTACGGCGGCGCCGAGGGGGGGCAGATGGCGGCGGAGCTCGCGGCGATCGCCATCGACACGCCGAAGACCCGGGTCGGATGGCTGCTGCGCGATCGGCTCATCGACGAGCTCGGGGCCGACGGCACGGCCGATCCCCGCTACCGCCTGTCGATACGCCTCAGCAAGCGCCGCGAAGCCCTGGCCATTCAGCTCGACGACAGCGTGACCCGCTACGAGCTCGCGCTCATCGCCCGCTTTTCGCTCGAGGATATCGCGGCCCGACGGCCGCTCTACCGCGGCCGCGTGCGGCGGGTCGCGAGCTACAATGTGGTGCGCTCGCCCTTCGCGACCCTGGTCGCCGAACAGGATGCGGAACGGCGCGCGGCGGCGGAGCTCGCCTATGCGATCCGCACCCGTCTCGCGCTCTTCTTCCGCGGATCCCGACCGTGAAGCTCGCCGCCCGCGACGTCGACGCCCTGCTCGAGGGACGGCTCCCCTGCCCGGTGCTGCTGTTCTACGGGCCCGATCGGGGACTCGTGACCCAGCGCAGCGCGCGGCTCATCGCCCGCCTCGCGGGTTCACCGCCGGACCCGTTTCTCCTGAGCGAGCTCGAGGGCGATCGCCTGGCCGCCGAGCCGCAGCTTCTCTGCGAGGAAGCCCAGGCCCTCGCCTTCGGCGGCGGTCGGCGCGTGCTCCGGGTGCGCGACGCGGACGACCGCGCGACCCGGGCCGTCCGCGCCCTGCTCGAGCTTGCCGAGCCCGCCGCCGTCGTCCTCCTCGAAGCCGGCAATCTCGGCCCCGCGTCGAGCCTGCGCCGGCTGGTGGAGCGGGCGACCAACGCGGCCGCCTGTCCCTGTTACCGCGAGGAGGGGCGCGAGCTCGCGCGCAGCCTCGAACGGCTGCTCGCGGAGCATGGGCTCAGCGCCGAACCCGATGCCCTGGCCTGGCTCACGGCCCATCTCGGCGCCGATGCCGGCATGACGCGCAGCGAGATCGAGAAGCTCGCCCTCTACAAGGATGCCCTGGGCGATGCGCGGGTGCGTCTCGAGGACGTGGAAGCGGTGGTGGCGGAAGGCGCAGCGCTCGGCTTCGATGCGCTTCTCGCCGCGCTCCTCGAGGGGGATGCCGATGCCGCCCTCGCGCGCTTCGACCGCCTCGCCGGCGCCGGCCAGAGCCCGGTCGGGCTGTTGCGCCAGACCGCCCGCAGCCTGGAGCGTCTGTTGCGGATGCGGGCCGAGGTCGAAGCCGGAGCGCGTGCGGAAAGCGTGATCGCCCGCGCCCGACCGCCGGTGTTCTTCCGCCAGCGGCCGCTCTATCTGCGAACGCTCCAGAACCGCTCCTCCTGCGAGCTCCTCGACATGCTCGCGCGGCTGCACCAGGCGGAAGTGCTGTGCAAGCGCAGCGGGATTCCCGAGCACACGGTGTGCCGCCAGCTGCTGCTCGAACTCACGGCGATCGGGCGCTCGCAGGGCCGCAGCAGGACTCAGGGTTCGAGCTCGACGTCCCAGTAGAGAAAGTCGCGCCAGCTCTCGTGCAGGTAGTTGGGCGGAAAGGCGCGACCGTTGGCGCGCAGCTCGTGGAGCGTGGGCACATAGGGAAGGCGCCTCGGCCTCATGCCGCATTCCTCGGGCAGGCGGTTGCCCTTGCGGATGTTGCACTGCGCGCAGGCGGTGACGATGTTCGTCCAGCAGGTGCGCCCGCCCCGCGAGCGCGGCACGAGGTGATCGAAGGTCAGCTCATGTGCGGGATGGGGCGTACCGCAATACTGGCAGGTGAAGCGGTCGCGCAGGAAGACGTTGAAGCGCGTGAACGGCGGCCGACGGTCCTGCTTCACATACTCCCGCAGCGCGACGACGCTCGGCAGCTTCATCGTGAAGCCCGGCGAGCGGATCACCCGGTCGTAGTGGGAGACCACATCCACCCGGTCGAGGAAGATCGCCTTGACCGCCTCCTGCCAGTTCCACACCGACAGAGGATAATAGCTGAGCGGCTGGTAGTCCGCGTTGAGGACCAGGGCCGGACAGGCGGAAAGGGGAAGTTCGGAGTCCGGCCCCATCGTCAAGGCCTCCGCCTGGTCCGGGTTCTTCGCGATTCGGCGCCGCTCGCCGAGGTCACGCCAGCCGTGTCCGAGTAGCAGATCCCACCGCCGACCTATCGCACATACCCGCGGGTTTCAAGGCCGCGGCCCGGCTCGCCGGCTGGTGGCGCCGGCCGTGCGGCACGGGTTTCAGGGACAGACCTGGTAGACGAGGACGCCGAGCAGCGTGCCGTCCGCCGGGTCGCGGACGGGTTCCTTTTCCTCGCAGCGGCCGAGTGCCGGCGGCGCTCCGTGGCGCCAGAACACCGGGTTCGGCGTACCCGAAAAGAGGTTGCGTTCGCTTCCCAGAGGATCGTAGCGCAGCGGCGTGCCGCCCCGGGCATCGACGAAGCAGTCCCACACCCGGCCCGAGGCATCGCGCAGTACGATTTCGACCATGTCGAAGGGAAGCGGCCGACCGAAGAGAACCGCCGCGGGCGTGCGCGTGGTGGCCGCAAGGCAGCTGTCGATGCCGGGCAGCAGCCGCTCGAGCTGTTTCGACCAGTCGCGCTCGGGGCGCCGCCGCCTCGGCTCCGGGGCCGGACCTGCCGGTACGTCCGCGCGCTCGCTCTCCTCCGACGCCATCGCCTGCGGGGGCGATGGGGTCGCCGGTGGGGGCTCCGAAAGCGCCAGCAGGTCGCCGCGGATCCATCCCTCGAAGCTGCCATCGAGCGCCCGCACCCGATACCAGCGGTAGGCGCCGCGTCGGGTGGATTCGCGGACCTCCACCAGCGTCCCGAGCGGCGCCTTGGCGACGATGTTCCCGCTCCGCACCTCCGGAGAGGAACGCACATTGGCCCGGGCTGCCCGCTCGAGTGCGACCACGGCCCGGCTCCCGGGCGCGAGTTCCGGATCCTGACCACGCGCACCTGAAAACGGCAGACCGAGGCAGAGCAGCAACAGGAAGATCATCCGCCGCATGCGCGCCGTGGCCTCCCGTCCGACCCCGCCTCGCTCGATGCGACGGGGCGTGTGAACAGAACTCCCGCGCTCACCGCAACCCGAGCCGCTGCTCCAGAGCCGCAATCTGTGCATCGATCGAGATGGGCGTGATCGACGTGATGTCCAGTTCCCGGTCCTCGAAGACGTCGCGATCGGGATGCCGCCGCGCCCATTCGGCCACGACCCGGTCGCGCTCCCGCAGCAGCTCCGCGATCTGCGGCTTGAAGAGCTGCAGCATGGCGGTGATCCAGCGGTTCGTCGCCCAGCAGGGCCAGGCGTGGTCGATGGCGAAGCGGTCGACCATGCGGATGACGTCCTCGGCGCGATACCAGGTCTCCCCCGTCACCCAGCGGTTGGTGGTGAACAGATGGGTGGGGCGTCCGTAACGGTCCATCGAGATGGCGACGAGATGGCTCAGCGCGTCCTTGCCGAGCGGCCGCGGCGCGCTTCCGCGGTAGGGGGCCGGGCGCACGCCCGGCGGCATTCCCGCGGCCCGCAGAAAGGTGTGGAAATGGCCGTGCTCGCCGGATTCGGGCCGGTGTGCGTGATAGTAGTACTGGGAGTGGGTTTCGTGGTCGTAGACATCCCCCTTGGGGTAATGCTGGAGCTCGTAGAAGGTCCCCTGCCCCTTGAGAATCTCGCCCACGAGATTGAGACCCACCTTCTCGAGCACCCGCATGCACTCGCGGGCCTCGTAGCCGGCCGCGAGCATGGTTTCGAGCTCCTCCCGCTCCAGCCCCTCGAGCGGATCCGGGATGCGCATCTCGGGCGGCGTCACGCTCACGGCCATGCCCTTCACTCCTCAAGCGCGGTCACGAGCCGGAACCCGATGAGAATATGTTTCAGCGCCGCCGGTCGGGAATGGCGTGCGGCGGGTCGGCATACGCCGCAGCCCCTGTCATCCCACGAACCGCCCTTGACGATATAGCGGCCGGCGCCGGCGGCGGTGGCGGTCCATTCGAACACCTGCCCCGCGGCATCCCGCATGCCGAAGGGACTGGCTCCTTCGGGGTAGGTTCCGACCGGGACGGTGTCGAACGGCCCCCGGTCGGCGCTGTTGAGGCGCGTGGGGTCGAAGCGGTTGCCCCAGGGGAAGTAGCGCCCGTCCGTGCCGCGGGCCGCCTTCTCCCACTCCTCTTCCGTGGGCAGCCGCCAGCGCCGCCCGCTCTGCTCCGAAAGCCAGGCAGCATAGGCTTCCGCGTCGCCGTGCGCGACGAGCACGACGGGATGGCTCTCCCGCCCGGCGGGTGGCATGCCCTGTCGCCACTGGTGGCGCAGCGTGCGCTCGTAAGGATGACGCAGACCGTAGCGCGCCCACTCCGCCGGCGATACCCGCGGGGCGCGATGTCCCGTCGCGGCGACGAACCGCGCATATTCGGCGTTGGTGACGGGATCGCGCATGATCGCAAAGCCCGCGAGCTCAACGCGATGCAGGGCCGACTCGTGCTCGTACCAGCCCTGGCGCCGGGTCACGTCGTGGCCGTAGGCCCGCGCGTCGAGAGCGTAGGCGTAGTCGCGCTCGGCGCGCGTCGAACCGGCAAGATACGGCCCCGCGGGAACGGGCACGACGGCAGGCGTCTCCTCGCCCGCACGACTCCGCCGGCGTGCCGCGAACATCGCGGCACCCGCCAGGGTTGCGAGGAAGCGCCGCCGTTCCATGACCCCTGAGCTGGCATCGGCGACGACGGCTGTAAAGGGCCGCCCGCCCCGGCTTCGCTGTTACGCCGTTGTCAAACCCTCGTGAGCAGACGTGAGTGGTTCCCATCCGCCGAGCGGGTAGGCTTTCGGCGGAGACGCGAAGGAACCGGGCCGTCGGGTCATTCGCGCGACCATTGCGGAACTCCGGTCGCCAAGGAGAGGGAGAGTCCATATGCAGACATTGCGTTCGCAGCTTCTGTCGGGCACGGCCACGCGCCTGCTCCTGAGCGCGGGCATGCTGCTCGGCGCCGCGGCTGCACTTGCCGCCTGCAACCAGGCCGCCGGCGCGGGCGGCATGGTGGTGGCGCAGGCCAACCCCTGTGCCGCGAAGAGTCCCTGCAGCCCCTGTGCCGCCGCCAATCCCTGCAACCCCTGTGCGGCCAGGAATCCCTGCAATCCGTGTGCCGCGGCCAACCCGTGCAACCCCTGCGCGGCGAAGAAGAAGCTGCTCATGGGCGCCCCGTGCAACCCCTGTGCCGCCGCCAACCCGTGCAATCCCTGTGCCGCGGCAAGCCCCTGCAACCCCTGCGCAGCCAAGAACCCGTGCAACCCGTGTGCCGCGGCAAGCCCCTGCAATCCGTGTGCAGCCAAGAACCCGTGCAACCCCTGCGCGGCGAAGAGCCCGTGCAATCCCTGCGCGGCCACAAAGGCGGGCATGTCAACGAAATGCTTCGTTCCCCGCCTCCGGCAGGCGGCACTGGCGGCTCCCTGCAACCCCTGTGCGGCCAAGACCCCCTGTGCCGCGGCCAGTCCCTGCAATCCATGTGCCGCCAGGAATCCCTGCAATCCCTGCGCGGCGAAGAATCCGTGCAATCCCTGTGCTGCGGCCAACCCCTGCAATCCCTGCGCGGCCGCCGCGACGGAGCTCACCGCGGACGAGGCGCGCGCCGCCTACGAGTGTCTCATGGAGGAAATGGCCGCCGCCTATGGCCGCTCCGGCGTGGCGGTGGCACGACAGTACCAGGGCTGGCCGCGCTTCTCCAAGGTCGCCTACCGCTCCGCCACCCACGGCAGCCGCTATGTCCAGAACTATGCGAGCCCCGCGGGCGCGGGCGCGTATGGGCGCTATGAAGAGGTCGGACGCATGCCGGCCGGATCGGTGGCGGCAAAGGACAGCTTCGTCGTCAACCCGGACGGCAGCCTCGCCGTGGGTCCGCTGTTCGTGATGGAAAAGCTCGAGCCGGGATCGAGCGCCAGAACCGGGGACTGGAAGTACACCATGATCATGCCCAACGGCCAGGTTCTGAGCGGCGCCCAGACGGGTTTCTGCGCCGAATGTCACATGACCTCGGCCGAGACGGACAGCCTGTTCTTCATGCCGGAGGAGTACCGCATCTCCGCCAGGTGAGCTCGGCAGGCAAACGCCCAGCCTCTCCGGGGCGGCTTCGGCCGCCCTTTCTTTCATGGCCCGTCACCGACAAACCGGCTTGCCTTCGCGCCAGCACATGCGCATCTCTAGCGCGGGCCGTCCCCTGGGAGTTTCGACCATGCGTTTCATTCCCGTCGTCGTCGCTCTCGCCACCCTCGCGGCCTGCACGGCAGCGCAGCAGAACTACGAACCCCTGGTCGACCTCAAGGCTTCGGGTCGCACCTGGGAGGAATACAGTGCCGACCTGCGCGAGTGCCAGCAGCTTGCATCCAAGCGCAACCCCGTTACCGAAACCGCGAAGAGCACCGCGGTGGGTGCGGCGGCCGGTGCCGCCACCGGGACGGTGATCGGAGCGATCGCGGGCAGGCCGGCACACGGTCTCTGGCAGGGCGCCGCCCTGGGTGGCCTCGCGGGCCTCGGCTACGGGCTCTACACCTCCAACGAGGCCCAGAAGGAGGCGGTCATGAACTGCCTGCGCGGCCGCGGCTACGTCGTCGTCGGACGCTGATCACGCTTCGCCTCCGGCCCACCGGCGCGGGTCCACCGAGCATCGCCGCTGCCGGCATCGCGGTGTCGGCGCCGTTCCCCGGCCGTCTCCAGCCAATCACCATCGGTCAATGCCGACCGGGCCGCGCTCGCGTGGCGCGTTCCCGCTCTGCCTGCTGACCGACCTGCCGACTGTGGCTCAGTGCGACAGGAGCACGGGCACCGTCATGTGCTCGAGGATGTGCTGGGTCACGCCGC
>CAZHHU010000067.1:10003-13812 GCA_964532215.1 uncultured Geminicoccaceae bacterium | reverse complement strand
CGTTCGATGCGCGCGCTGTGCCCCAGCATGATCGACACCGAGCAGTACTTCTCCGCCGATAGCTTGACGGCGCGCTCGACCTTGGCGCGATCGAGCTGCCGCCCGGAAACCCGGATCGTCATGCGGATGAGCGTGAAGACGCGGGGCGGATTCTCCGCCCGCTCCGCCTCCAGGGTGATGCGGCAGCCGCGCACGCGCTCCCGCATCTTCTCGAGCATGTCGACGATATCGAAGCCCGTGCAGCCGCCGAGACCGAGCAGCACGAGTTCCATGGGGCTGGGGCCGAGGTTCTCGCCGCCGGCCGCCTCGGCGACGTCGATGACGATGCCGTGGCCGCTTCCGCTCTTCGCGAGGAAGCTCCGCTTTCCGAGCCAGCGCACTTCCGCCTGCATGGATTTTTCTCCTTCCGCGGTGCAGAGAACATTCGCTAGCCTCGGGGCCGAAGATGGACCCGCCAGCAGGGAGGCAAGACCGGATGGGCGCCGTCTCCGACCCGCTGCTTCTTCCCTATCGCCTCAGCCATCTCGAGCTCGCCAACCGGATCATCAGTACGAGCCACGAGCCCGCTTACAGCGAGAACGGGCTGCCCGGCGAGCGCTATCTCCTCTATCACCTCGAGAAGGCGCGGGGCGGCGTGGCGATGACCATGATCGGCGGCTCCGCCGTCGTCGACCGCGACAGTCCGCCCGCATTCGGCAATCTCGAGCTCTACCGCGACGAGATCGTGCCGCCGCTCGCCCGTCTCGCCGAGGCGGTGCACGAGCATGGCTGCGCGGTCATGTGTCAGATCACCCATCTCGGACGGCGCACCGCCAATGACGCGGGCGACTGGCTGCCCGTGGTCTTTCCCTCTCCGCTCAGGGAACCCGCCCACCGTGCCTTCCCCAAGGTGATCGAGGATCACGACATCGAGCGGATCGTCCGCGCCTATGCCGCCGGTGCCGAACGCTGCCGCGCCGCGGGTCTCGACGGCGTCGAGCTCGAGGCCTACGGTCATCTCCTCGACGCCTTTCTCTCCCCGGCCTGGAACCGGCGTGAGGATGAGTGGGGCGGCAGCCTCGAGAACCGCCTGCGCTTTCCGCTCCGGGTGATCGAGGCGGTACGGGAGGCGGTCGGCAGCGGATTTCTCGTCGGCATCCGCCTCGTGGTCGACGAACGGCTGCCCGGCGGCCTCGACCGGCGGCAAGGGATCGAAATCGCGCGCAGGCTGTGGGCGACCGGGAAGCTCGACTTCATCAACGTCATCCGCGGCCACATCCACACCGATGCCGGCCTCGCCGAGGTGATTCCCAACATGGGCACGCCCGCAGCGCCGCATCTCGCCTTCGTGGGCGAGGTCAAGCGCGCGCTCGGCCCCGAAGTGCCGATCCTTCATGCCGGCCGCATCAACGACGTGGCCACCGCACGCCATGCCGTGCGCGCGGGCCTCGTGGATCTCGTGGGCATGACCCGCGCCCACATGGCGGATCCCCACATCGTGCGGAAGATCCGGGCGGGTGAGGAAGCGCGCATCCGGCCGTGCGTCGGCGCGGGCTACTGCATCGACCGCATCTACGAGGGGCGGGATGCGCTGTGCATCCACAACGCCGCGACCGGCCGCGAGGCGCGGCTTCCCCACATCGTGCCGAAGAGCCCCCGCCCCGGACGGCGGGTGCTCGTGATCGGAGCGGGTCCCGCCGGGCTCGAGGCCGCGCGCGTCTCTGCCGAACGCGGGCATCAGGTCACGCTGTGGGAGGCGGCGAGCGAGCCCGGTGGGCAGATCCGCCTCGCGATCGCGCTCGAGCGGCGCATCGAGCTCATGGGCATCATCGACTGGCGCCTGCTCGAATGCGAGCGGCTCGGCGTGAGGTTCGAATTCGAGCGCCTTGCCGAAGCGGAAGAGGTGCTCGCCTTCGCGCCGGATGTCGTGATCGTGGCAACCGGTGGCCTGCCGAACACGGGCGTCGTGGCGGCGGGAGGCGAGCTCGCCCTCTCGAGCTGGGACGTGCTGAGCGGACAGGTCTCTCCCGCCGGGCGGGTTCTCGTCTACGACGACAACGGCGCCCATCCCGGACTCGTGGTGAGCGAAGTCCTCGCCCGCAGAGGCGTGAAGGTCACCTACGCGAGCCCCGAGCGCTGTTTCGCGCCGCTCGTCGGCGGCACGAACTACCCGGCCTATCTCGCCGCCTTCACGGCATGCGGGGTGGAGGTGACGCTGTTCGAGCGGCTCGTCGCCATCCGCCGCCGGGGTGCGCAACTCGAGGCCGAATTCGCCAACGAATGCGCGCGACGGCACGCGACGCGGCTCTTCGATCACATCGTCGTCGAGGCGGGAACGCTGCCGAACGACGAGCTCTACTGCGCGCTCAAGCCCCACAGCGTGAACGGCGGCGAGATCGACCTCGAAGCGCTGCTCGAGGGCCGCCCACAGGAGCGCGTGCGCCATCCCGGCGGGCACTTCCGGCTCTATCGCATCGGCGATGCGGTCTGCTCGCGCAACATCCACGCCGCCGTTCTGGATGCGCTCAGGCTCTGCGCCTTCCTCTAGCTCGCCTCAGCCCGCGAGCTTCTCGATGCCGAGCATGCGGAGGATGTAGCCCTCATAGGCCGACTCCGCGATGCCTCGGCGTACCTTGCGCAGGAAGTATTTCTCGAAGGCGACCTTGGCCGCGTGCACCCAGCGCCCCTTCTTCATCCAGTTGACGTTGCGCGGGGGAAGCTCGGGGATGGCCACGAAGGCGATCCCGGTATCTCCCATGTCGGCGAGGCAGATCGCGTTCCAGGACGGGCGGGCGTGAGGCTCGCGGCCGTCGATGGCGGCGCGGATGTTGAGCGCTGCCGCATGGCTCATGGTCTCGATCATGTAGCCGGTCTTGGGCACGCCGGTGGGAACCGGGGTCGGCTCCACGGGCGGAATCGCGACGCAGACTCCGGTGGCGTAGATGTTGGGGTAGCGGGGGTTCCTCTGGTATTCGTCGACAATGACGAACCCCCGCGGATTGACGAGGCCGTCGATTCCGAACACCGCGCCCACGCCCCGGAATGCGGGAAGCATCATGGCATAGGCGAAGGCGACCTCGTGGCGCCTTTTCTCCTCGCCCGCCGCGTCGACCTCGACCACATGCATCCGTCCTTCCTCGACCCGCTCGACCCGGGCATTGGTGATCCAGTCGATGTGATGCTGGCGCAGCTCGGATTCGAGCATGCCCTTGGAATCGCCGACACCCCCGAGCCCGAGGTGGCCGATGTAGGGCTCGGAAGTGACGAAGGTCATCGGCACCCGGTGCCGCAGGCGGCGCTTGCGCAGATCCGCGTCCATGATGAAGGCGAACTCGTAGGCCGGGCCGAAGCAGGAAGCTCCCTGCACGGCACCGACCACGATCGGCCCCGGATGCTCGACGAAGCGCTGCCAGGCGCGGGCCGCCTGCTGGGCGTGTTCCGTCGTGCACACGGAATGGGTGAATCCGCCGGGGCCGAGCCCGGGCACCTCGTCGAAGGCGAGCTCCGGGCCGGTGGCGATGATCAGGAAGTCATACGCGAGCCTGCGCCCGTCGCCGAGCTCGACCTCGTTGGCGTCCGGATGGACGCGCCGCGCCCCGACGTCGACGAAGGCGATGTCGTATCTTTCGAGGACGGGCTGCAGCGGAACCGTGATCTGCTCGGGCTCGCGCCAGCCGACCGCCACCCAGGGATTGGAGGGCGTGAAGGAGAAGTCCGGACGGTCGCTCACGAGGGTGATGCGCTCGTCCGCTCTGCGGAGCTTGCGGTACTCGTAGGCGGCGCTGATGCCGCCGATGCCGCCGCCGAGGATGACGATCTCGGGCATGGCT
>CAZHHU010000067.1:6624-9903 GCA_964532215.1 uncultured Geminicoccaceae bacterium | reverse complement strand
GGTTTGGTCCCATTTTGAAGAGGCTCCAGCTTCGCGGTGATCCGGCTCAGCAAGCTCAGCGATTACGGCATCGCGATGATGACTCATCTGGCCCGGGATCGTACGGGCCAGCGCAGCGCGGCCGAGATCGCGGAGGCGACCGGGGTGCCTGCGCCGATGGCGAGCAAGATCCTCAAGCTCCTGGGACGCGCGGGTCTGCTCGCCTCCCATCGCGGGGCTTCCGGCGGCTACGGGCTCGCCCGCGGGCCGGAGGCGATCACGGTGGCGGAGATCATCGAGGCCCTCGACGGGCCCATCGCGCTCACGGCCTGCATCGAGGAGGGGGCGGGGGACTGCATGATCGAACGCCTCTGTCCGGCGCGTGCGAACTGGCAGCGGATCAACCGGGCGATCCGGGACGCGCTTTCGGGGATCACCCTCGCGGAGATGGCGGCCGGCATCCCCGAGGCGTTCTTGAGCGAGGCCGAGCGCAGCCCGGCGGGCGTTGAAGCGGTGAGGTGAGAGACGGTCATGTCCACGGCGGTCGAAACCGTTCGCGAGATCACGGGCGGCGAATACAAATGGGGTTTCACCACCCCGGTCGAGGAGGAGACGGCGCCTCCCGGCCTCTCCGAAGAGATCATCCGCATGATCTCGCGGCGCAAGGGGGAGCCCGAGTGGCTTACCGAATGGCGGCTCGAGGCCTATCGTCGCTGGCTCGCCATGGAGGAGCCGCACTGGGCCAAGGTCGAGTATCCGCCCATCGACTTCCAGGCGATCTCCTATTTCGCCGCCCCCAGGCAGAAGGAGCGGCCGAAGTCGCTCGACGAGATCGACCCCGAGATCCGCCGCACCTACGAGAAGCTCGGCATTCCGATCCGCGAGCAGGAAATCCTCGCGGGCGTCGCCGTGGATTATGTCTTCGACAGTGTCTCGGTGGCGACGACCTTCAGGAAGAAGCTCGAGGAACTGGGCATCATCTTCTGTTCCATCTCCGAGGCGATCCGCGATCATCCCGAACTCGTGCGCAGGTACCTGGGATCCGTCGTGCCGCCCGGGGACAACTTCTACGCCGCGCTGAACTCCGCCGTCTTCACCGACGGCAGCTTCGTCTACGTGCCCAAGGGCGTGCGCTGCCCCATGGAGCTGTCCACCTACTTCCGCATCAATGCCGCCGGCACCGGGCAGTTCGAGCGTACCCTGATCATCGCCGATGAGGGAAGCTACGTGAGCTATCTCGAGGGCTGCACGGCGCCGATGCGGGACGAAAACCAGCTCCATGCGGCGGTGGTCGAGCTCGTCGCGCTCGATGAGGCGGAGATCAAGTATTCGACGGTGCAGAACTGGTATCCGGGGGACAAGGAAGGAAAGGGCGGAATCTACAACTTCGTGACCAAGCGCGGCCTGTGCAAGGGCGCGCGCTCGAAGATCTCCTGGACCCAGGTGGAGACCGGCTCGGCCATCACCTGGAAGTACCCCTCCTGCATCCTCCAGGGCGACGAGTCCGTGGGCGAGTTCTATTCCGTCGCGGTCACGAACAACTTCCAGCAGGCCGACACGGGAACCAAGATGCTTCACATCGGGCGGCGCACCCGCTCGCGGATCGTCTCCAAGGGCATCGCCGCCGGCCGCTCCAACAACACCTACCGCGGACTCGTCAAGATCATGCGGGGGGCGGTGGGTGCCCGCAACTACACCCAGTGCGACAGCCTCCTGATCGGGGATCGCTGCGGCGCCCACACGGTGCCCTACATCGAGGTGCGGAACCGCAGCGCGGTCGCCGAGCACGAGGCGACGACGAGCAAGATCAGCGACGATCAGCTCTTCTACTGCCGTTCGCGTGGCATTTCCGAGGAGGATGCGGTGGCGCTGATCGTCAACGGCTTCTGCCGCGAGGTCATGGACGAGCTGCCGATGGAGTTCGCCGTCGAGGCGCGCAAGCTGCTCGGGATCTCCCTCGAGGGCTCGGTGGGATAACGCATCACGGAAGGGACACGGAGACGGATGGCACTGCTCGAGATCAGGGACCTGCACGCCACGGTCGAGGACCGGGAGATCCTCAAGGGGGTCTCGATCGCCCTCGATGCGGGCGAAGTGGATGCGATCATGGGCCCGAACGGATCGGGCAAGAGCACCCTCGCCTATGTGCTCGCCGGCCGCGAGGGATATGAGGTGACCGGCGGCGAGGTGCTCTTCGGGGGCGAGAACCTGCTCGAGATGGAGCCCGAGGAGCGGGCTGCCGCCGGCCTGTTTCTCGCCATGCAGTACCCGGTGGAGATTCCGGGTGTGACGAACATGTACTTCCTGCGGCAGGCGCTGAACGCGATCCGCAAGGCGCGCGGCGAGCCCGAGATCACGCCCGGCGCGTTCCTCGGGAAGCTGCGCGCGGCCGCGGAGCTCCTCGCCATGCCGCAGGAGCTCCTCAAGCGCGACGTGAATGTCGGCTTCTCCGGCGGCGAGAAGAAGCGCAACGAGATCCTCCAGCTCGCGGTGCTCGAACCGCGGCTCGCGATCCTCGACGAGACGGACTCGGGCCTCGACATCGACGCGCTCAAGACCGTCGCGGCGGGTGTCAACCGGCTCCGCGGCTCCGAGCGCGCCTTCCTGGTCATCACCCACTATCAGCGTCTGCTCGAGTACATCGTGCCCGACCGGGTGCATGTGATGGTCGACGGCCGCATCATCCGCTCCGGCGGCAAGGAGCTCGCGCTCGAGCTCGAGGAGCACGGCTACGAGCCCTATGTGAGCGCGGCGGCGTGAGGTGAGGTGATGGCACGTCCACGCACCGTCGCCCCTGATCAGGCCTACGCCGAGCTGTTCGCGCAGGCGAGCCGCACGCTTCCCGGCGCGCAGGCGGCACGGCTCTGCAGCATCCGCGAGCGGGCCGCGAAGAGGTTTTTCGAGCTCGGCCTGCCGACGACCCGGGTCGAGGAGTGGAAGTACTCCAACGTGATCCCCCTGGCGGCAAGGCCGCTGCCGCTCGCGCGCCCGGCGCAGCCGCCCCTCGAGCGGCTCGCCGCGGCCTTCGTGGGCGGGGCGGGGGCAAGGCGGCTCGTCTTCATCAACGGGCATCTCGTCCCCTCGCTGAGCCATCTCGGCGGGCTCCCCGAGGGCGTGCGCATCCTGAGCCTCGAACGCATGGCGCGGGAGTTTCCGGACGAGCTCGCGGCCGAGCTCGAGAACCTCGACGACGGTCGCGCCTTCACCGCTCTCAACGCCGCCCTGTGCCAGTCCGGAGCCTGGATCGAGATCCCGGAGGGCGTGCAGCTCGAGCCGCCGCTGCAGCTCCTGTTCTTCACC
>CAZHHU010000067.1:0-6524 GCA_964532215.1 uncultured Geminicoccaceae bacterium | reverse complement strand
GTCGCCGATCTCGGCGGCGGCTTCCTGCGCAGCGAGATCGAGCTCCATCTCCTCGGCCCGGGCATCGAGGCCGCGCTCAACGGCCTCTACCTGCCGGTGGACCGCGAACATGTGGACAGCTTCATCCGCGTCCATCACGAGGCGCCCGGCTGTCACTCGGATCAGTTCTACAAGGGGGTGGTGCGCGACCGCGCCCATGCGGTCTTCGCCGGCCGCATCATGGTCTACCGCGACGCCCAGAAGACGAACGCCTATCAGGCGAACAGCAATCTTCTTCTGTCCGACGAGGCGGAGGTCGATACCAAGCCCGAGCTCGAGATCTTCGCCGATGATGTGAAATGCAGCCACGGCGCCACCGTGGGCGCCCTCGATCCGCAGGGGCTGTTCTATCTCCGTGCCCGCGGGCTGCCGAAGCCGGTTGCGGAGTCCCTGCTCACCTACGCCTTCGCCGGTGAGGTGCTGGAACGCTTCCGCGATCCGGCGCTGCGTCGTCTCGCGGCGCGGCGCGTGCTCGAGCGGGTGCCGGGCGGCGAGATGCTCGAGGAGGAGGGTCTCCTGTGATGGGCCTTCCCGCCGCATCCGCCAGCACCGGAGCCCCTGCACTCGATGTCGCGCGCATCCGCGACGAGTTTCCGCTCCTCGGCCGGCGCATGCAGGGCAAGCCCCTCGTCTACCTCGATTCGGCCGCGAGCGCCCAGAAGCCGCGACGGGTGGTGGAGGAGCTCCGCCGCTTCTATTACGAGGACTACGCCAACATCCACCGCGGCGTATACGAGCTCAGCCAGCGGGCTTCGGAGCTGCATGACGAGAGCCGTCGTCGCGTGCAGCGCTTCATCGGCGCCCGCGACTGGCGGGAGATCGTGTTCGTCCGCAACGCCACCGAGGCGATCAATCTCGTCGCCTGGAGCTTTCTCCGGCCCAGGCTGCAGCCGGGTGACGAGATCCTCGTCACCGAGATGGAGCATCACGCGAACATCGTCCCCTGGCAGATCGTTGCCGGCGAGCGCGGGGCCAGGGTCGTGGCCGCGCCCGTCACCGATGCCGGCGAGCTCGACCTCGCGGCGCTGCGCGCCCGTATCGGTGCGCGCACGCGGCTGATCGCGGTGACCTGGGTGTCGAACGTGCTCGGCACCGTGAACCCCGTGGAGGAAATCGTCGCCATCGCGCGGCAGCACGGGGTTCCGATCCTCATCGACGCGGCGCAGGCGGTGCAGCATCTGGCCGTGGACGTGGCCGAACTGGGCTGCGACTTCCTCGTCTTCTCGGCCCACAAGCTCTACGGTCCCACGGGCGTGGGCGTGCTCTACGGCCGCGCGCAGCTGCTCGAGGCGATGCCGCCCTGGCAGGGGGGCGGGGACATGATCGAGCGGGTCTCCTTCGAGGGCACGAGCTTCAACGAGATCCCCTTCCGCTTCGAGGCCGGCACGCCGGACATCGCCGGCATCGTCGCCTTCCGCGAGGCGATCGGCTTCGTCGAGGAGCTCGGGCTCGACGCCATCGCCCGCCACGAAGCCGAGCTCCTCGCGCATGCCCGGGAGCGGCTCGAGCACATCGACGGGCTGCGCATTCTCGGCGCACCCGCTCATCGCGCGAGCGTCATCGCCTTCACCCTGGAGGGCGCGCATCCGCAGGATGTGGGCATGATGCTCGACCTCGAGGGGATCGCGATCCGCACCGGGCACCACTGTGCCATGCCGCTTCACGCCCGCTTCGGACTTTCCGCCAGCGCGCGCATGTCGGTGGCGGTCTACAATACGCATGAAGAGATCGATCGATTCGCGACGGAGCTCGAGCGCATCGCGGGGCTTTTGCGATGAACGAGGAACGAAGGGCCGGCGAGGAGAATCTGGAGCGGGCGGCGAAGCTTCTCGAGGAAGCGCCCGAAGGCGTCGATGCAGCACGCATGAACGAGGTGCGCGAGCTCGGGCGCAAGGTCATCGAGGTGCTGAAGACGGTCTACGACCCCGAGATCCCCGTCGACATCTATGAACTGGGCCTCGTCTACCGGATCGACATCGAGGACGACAACACGGTCGTCATCGAGATGACCCTCACCTCGCCCCACTGTCCCGTGGCCGAGACCCTGCCGCTCGAGGTGGAGGCCAAGGTCAAGGCGATCGACGGCGTGCGGGACTGCCGGGTGCAGATCGTCTGGGATCCTCCCTGGCACCCGGGGATGATGAGCGAAGAGGCCCAGCTCGAGCTCGGCATGATCTACTGAGCGGGGCGGCAGGTCGCCGTGCAGGGCGGTGGCCCGCCTCCATCCTGCATCCTGCTGTGAACGCCGGCGGCAGGCCGCACCGCTGGGGCACTCAGCCCTCGATGCGGCTCACCCGCTCTGCATAACCCAGGGCCTGCAGCGCCGCGGTGATCTCGTCGAGGATCGCCGGATCGTCGATGGTCGCCGGCATCTTCCAGGGGGTGCTGTCGGCGATCTTCTTCATCGTACCGCGCAGGATCTTGCCCGAGCGGGTCTTGGGCAGGCGCTTGACGATCGCCACCAGGCGGAAGGCGGCGACCGGACCGATGGTCTCGCGCACCCGCTGGATCAGCTCCGCCCTGATCTGTTCCGGATCGCGGTCCACGCCCGCCTTGAGCACCACGAAAGCGAGCGGCAGCTCTCCCTTGAGCTCGTCCGCCACGCCGATCACCGCGCATTCGGCGACGTCGGGGTGGGCCGCCAGCACCTCTTCCATGGCCCCCGTGGAGAGGCGGTGCCCGGCGACGTTGATGACGTCGTCGGTGCGGGTCATGACATAGACGTAGCCGTCCTCGTCCCTGTAGCCGGCATCGCCCGTGAGATAGAAGCCGGGGTAGCGGGAGAGATACGCCTGCACGTAACGTCCATCGGCATTCCACAGGGTGGGAAGGGTGCCGGGCGGAAGCGGCAGGCGGACGACGATGGCGCCGAGCTCGCCGGGCGGCATCTCCCCGCCCTGCTCGTCGAGAATCCGTACATCGTAGCCGGGCATGGGCATGGACGGCGAGCCCGGCTTCACCGGCAGCAGCTCGATGCCCACCGGATTGGCGCAGATCGCCCAGCCGGTCTCGGTCTGCCACCAGTGGTCGATCACCGGCACGCCGAGCTTCTCCTGCGCCCACAGCAGGGTGTCGGGATCGCAGCGCTCGCCGGCGAGAAAGAGCGTGCGGAAGCCCGAGAGATCGTACCTTTTCATGAATTCGCCGTTCGGGTCCTCGCGCTTGATGGCGCGGAAGGCGGTGGGTGCGGTGAACAGCGCCCTGACGTCGTGCTGCGAGATGACCCGCCAGAAGGCGCCGGCATCGGGCGTGCCCACGGGCTTTCCCTCATACACCACCGAGCTGTTGCCGTGGAGCAGCGGCCCGTAGACGATGTAGCTGTGCCCCACCACCCAGCCGATGTCCGAGGCGGCCCAGTACACCTCGCCGGGATCGACGCCGTAGATGTTCTTCATCGTCCAGTAGAGCGCCACCGCGTGACCGCCGTTGTCGCGGACGATGCCCTTGGGCTGGCCGGTGGTACCCGAGGTGTAGAGGATGTAGAGCGGATCGGTGGCCGCCACCGGCACGCACTCGGCCGGATTCGCGCCCTCGTGCGCGTCCTCCCAGTCCACGTCGCGCGACGGGTCGAGCTCCGCGCGCAGCTGCGGGCGCTGGAGGATGATGCAGCGCTCGGGCTTGTGCCGGGCCATGGCGATGGCGCCGTCCAGAAGCGGCTTGTAGGCCACCACCTTGCCCGGCTCGAGGCCGCAGGAGGCGGAGATGAGGAGCCTGGGTCTGGCGTCGTCGATGCGGGTTGCGAGCTCGTTCGAGGCGAAGCCGCCGAAGACGACGGAGTGAATCGCGCCGATGCGGGCACAGGCGAGCATCGCGACGATCGCCTCGGGCACCATCGGCATGTAGATGATCACCCGATCGCCCCTGCCCACGCCGTATTTGCGCAGCACCCCGGCGAACAGCGCCACCCGGTCGCGCAGCTCGCGGTAGCTGATGCGGCGGATTTCGCCGGTCATGGCGGAATCGTAGATGAGTGCCGGCTGATCGCCGCGGCCGGCTTCCACGTGCCGGTCCACCGCGTTCCAGCAGGTGTTCAGCACGCCGCCCTGGAACCAGCGGTAGAAGGGCGGGTTGCTGTCGTCCAGCACCCGCTCCCAGCGGCGCTCCCAGTCGATGGCCTCCGCCTGCTCCGCCCAGAAGCCCTCGGGATCTTCGAGCGAGCGGCGGTAGATCTCGGCATAGCGGCCCATGGCTTCCCTCCCCGGCATGGCGACTGGAGCTTATGAAAGGGGGGATGCGCGACAACGCGGCGAGATGTCCGCCCGCCCTTTCCCGTTCGCGGTACGGTGAGGCCGTGCGGGCTTTTCATCATGACGGGGTGAGCCTAGGCTCCGCCGGCGGTTCGGAGCGGAACGCGAGCATATGGAACCGACGATCTTCCGCTTCATCTGGAAGTACAGCTGGCGCCAGCAGCTGCTCATCCTCGCCCTCACCGCGCTCAGCTTTCCCGTTCTCTACGTCACCCTGGAACTTCCGAAGCGCATCATCAACGAAGCGCTCGCCCCCGGGGCCACGGGCGCGGTCATCTTCGGCTTCGATCTCGACCAGGTGGCGTATCTGTTCGCGCTCTGCGGGCTGTTCCTCGCGCTCGTGCTCGTCTCCGGGCTGCTCAAGTATGTGCTCAACGTCTATTCGGGCGTGGTATCGGAGCGCATGCTGCGGCGGCTGCGCTTCCAGCTCTACGAACATCTCCTCCGCTTTCCTCTGCCCTACTTCCGCCGCGTGAGCCCGAGCGAGCTCGTGCAGATGATCAATGCCGAGGTGGAGCCGCTCGGCGGCTATGTGGCGGCGGCGATCGCGGTACCTGCGTTCCAGGGAGGCACGCTCGTCACCATCCTCGCCTTCATGTTCATGCAGGACTGGATTCTCGGGCTTGCCGCGGTCGCCCTCTACCCGCTTCAGGCCTATGTGATCCCCAAGCTGCAGCGGCGGGTGAACGCGCTCGGGGTGCGGCGCGTGCGCCAGGTGCGGCGCAACGCCGAGGTCATCGGCGAGACGGCGACGGGCATCGTCCACGTGCACGCCGATGATACGAGTCTCTACGAGGGGGCCCGGTTCAGCAGCGAGCTGGGCAAGGTGTTCTGGATCCGCTTCGACATCTACAAGAAGAAGTTCCTCATAAAGTTCATAAACAACTTCATCGCCCAGCTCGGCCCCTTCTTCTTCTTCTCGATCGGTGGCTACCTCGTGCTCCAGGGCGAGATCACGCTCGGCGCGCTGGTCGCGGTCCTCAACGCCCACAAGGATCTTTCCGCGCCCTGGAAGGAACTGCTCACCTACTATCAGCTGATGTATGACGTGAAGATCAAGTACGAGCAGGTCGTGGCCCAGTTCATGCCGCCAGGCCTCAAACCGCGCGAGCTCCTCCTCGCCGATCCGCCGCCGGACGCTCCGGCCTTCGCGGAGAGCCTCGCCGCACATCATGTCGTCTATGCGGAGGATGAGGAGACGCTTCTGGACGGTGCGAGCTTCACGCTGGAGCTTCCGGCACATGTCGCCATCCTGGGTGCGGGGGGCAGCGGCCGGGTGGCCCTCGCGATGCTGCTCGCCGGCCTCGTCAGTCCGAAGTCCGGGCGTGTGCTCGTCGACGGCAAGGTCCTTCACGATCTTCCCGAATCCGTCCTCGGCCGCCGCATCGGTTTCGTGCCGCAGACGGCGCACGTGTTCCGGGGCACGCTTCTCGACAACCTCCTCTACGGCCTCAAGCACCGGCCCATCCGCCCGCGGCCCGCCGATCCGGAGCTCGAGCGGGAGCTGCGCGAAGCCCGTCTTTCAGGCAATCTGCCGCTCGATATCGGGGCCGACTGGGTTGACGACGGCCAGGCCGGCCTCGACGCACCGACCGAGCGCCTCAAGGCCGTTCTCGAGGCCCTCGAGCTCGTGCACATGCGCGACGACGTCTACCACTTCGGCCTGCGGGGGACGATCCGGGCGGCGGAGAGGCCGGAGCTCGCGAAGGGGATCCTGCGCGCCCGTCGGCGCATGCTCGACCGGCTCGCGAGCGATGCCGCGCTCGCCCGGCTGGTCGAGCCTTTCGATCCGGAGCGCTACAACAGCAACGCCACGGTTGCCGAAAACCTCCTCTTCGGTACCCCGCTCGATGCCAGCTTCGGGCTCGAGCGGCTGGCCGAACAGCCCTTCATCCATGAGGTGCTGGAGCGCACGGGGCTCGCGCGCGAACTCGCGCTCGTGGGTTGCCGGCTTGCAGCGGTGATGCTCGAGCTGTTCCGGGATCTTCCGCCGGAACACGAGTATTTCCGCCAGTTCAGCTTCCTCGACCCGGAGGAGCTGCCGCAGTTCCGCGCGCTCGTGCAGCGGGTCGATCCCGAGCGCATCGAGCAGGCGGAACACGGCGATCGCTGCCGGCTGCTGACCTTGGCCTTCCGGCTCGTGCCGGCCCGTCATCGGCTCGGACTGCTCACACCGGAGCTGCAGGAGCGGATTCTCGAGGCGCGGCGCCTCATCCGCCGCGAACTTCCGCCGCAGCT
>CAZHHU010000066.1:8864-13838 GCA_964532215.1 uncultured Geminicoccaceae bacterium | reverse complement strand
ACGAGATTGGCGAGATCGCCGCGGTTTTCAGGGGTGAACTCTTCGTGCCGTCCGGCATGCACGAAGATGCCGGGTGCCACCTCTTCCACCGCCAGAGGCGAGGCCGGAGCCGGGGGGCTCCCCAGGAGAAGGAGGAGGAGAAAGAGGAGGAACGCGAAACGGGCGCCTGCCATCATGTCCTCAGCGGCGCCCGTGCACGGTCAGACGCCGGGTTCACCCTTCGTTCCAGCAGGCGCGGGCGGCGATGCGGGGGCCTCGGGTTTCGCCGCCGGGGCCTCAGGCGCCGCGGGGGGTGAAGCGGCCGCCCCTTCGCGCGACGCGCGGGCGCGTGCCAGGGCCTCGGCGACGAGTTCCTTCAGGAAACGATATTCCGTCCGCAGGATGCCGACACTTTCGGCGAGCTCTCCCCGCATCTCGATGCTCGTCTGCAGCTTCGCGAGCTCGGCCATGGCCTTGGCTCTGTCCTCCGCGAGTTCGGCAAGTGCGGCCTCGAGCGCCTGGCGCTCCCGCTCGAGCGCGGCGATGCGCTGCTCCCGTTCGGCGACGAGCTCCTCGACCTCGGCCTTGAGACGCTCGAGAGCCTGACGGCGGCGCTGCACTTCGGCCGTGAGGCGGGCGTTCTCCTGATCGAGATCGACGAGCCTGCTCTCGAGTTCGGCGGTGCGGCGGCCGAGTTCGAGCACATGCTGGACGAGCGGACCCTTCTGGGAGATCTCCACGTTCAGCCGTTCGACTTCCTGTGCGAGCTTGGCTCTGCGGTTTTCAAGCTCATCGATCTCCTCGGTGAGCACGGCCCGTTTGAGCCGTGCGGTGACCGCAGCCAGCTCCTGCTCGCGTTTCCTGATAAGTGCCTGGGTGTCCGCGAGCTTCTTCTGGCTGAGCTGGATCTCGCGTACGAGGGCAGCGAGACGATCGACGGTCTCGCCCAGCTCCCGCTTGCGGGCGGCAAGCCTGTCCTCGAGGGTGGCGGCCTGCTGCTTCAGTGTCTCGAACCGGGCCCGGGCCTCGGCGAGGGCGCGATCGACCTTGGCGAGCCGCTGTTCGCGCTCGCCGAGCGTTGCCAGACGTTCGTTGAGCTTGGCCCGCGCCTTGGCGATCCGCTGCTCGAGCGCCGCAAGCCGGGCCGAGGCTTCCTGAATCGCGCGTTCGACATCGACGAGATCGCGCTCGCGTTCGCCGAGTGTGGCCAGTCTTCGGTTGAGCCTCGCCCGCGCTTTCTCGAGACGGGCCTGGATCTCGGCATATGCCCCCTCGAGTTCCTTGATTCGCTTCTGCAGCCTGGCGGCATCGAGTTCCCGCTCGCCCAGCACCTGAAGACGCTGGTTGAGGGCGGCGAGGGTGTGCTGGAGACGCTCTTCCGCGTTCCTGATGTCGGTCTGCAGGGCGCTCAGCTTCTTCTCCGCCGCCGCAATCGCCCGCTCGAGCTCGGCGCGGCGGTCTTCGTACTCCGCCGCCTTGCGCAACCGGTCCTGGAGAAGGGCCCGCGCTTCCTCGAGCTTCCGGGAAAGTTCCTCGAGCGCCGCCTGCCGCTCCTGGACCGTGCGCAGGAGCCTGGCGCTGCGCTGTTCATAATCCCCCAGAAGGGCGAGCCGGCGGTCGAGACGTGCCTTGGCTTCGGCGATCGCCGCCTCCGTGCGATCGAGCGCCTGTTTGCGTTCCGCAAGGGCCCGGTCGAGCTGCGCGAGCTCCTTCTCCCGCTCTCCCAGGACCGCAAGACGCTCGTTGAGCTGCGCCTTCGCCCCCTCGATCTGCCGCCGGATCTCCTCGAGTTCGCCGTGCGCGGCGCGTTCCTCGGCGAGGGTCGATTCGAGCTTCTCGATCTGCTGGTCGCGTTGGGCCAGCTCCCCTTCGAGATCGCGGATGTCGCTGCGGGCCGAGAAATATCCGACAAGGGTGAGGATGAGGAGGAGGACGAGCCCCCCGAGGAGCCCCTGAAGCGGACGCGGAAGGTTGCGGAGTTGATCGAGCACGGCGGAACCTCCTCTGACGAAACTCGTTGTTGTCGTTTCGCCGGCGGCCGGGGTCCTTGTAAACGAAAGGAGCGAGATGGGAAACGCTTCGGAGGTGGATGGTGTGGCGGGTGGACGAGGATCATGAATGCGTGGCGCTCAGGAAGGTGGAGCTGCAGCTGCGGATCGGCATCGAGGCACATGAGTGCCGGACGGTGCAGCGGGTCGAGGTCGAGATCGAGCTCTACCGACGTCGACCCGATCCCTTCACGGGAGGGATCGAGACCTGCCTCGATTACCGGCGGCTTCACCGCCATCTCACCGAGGTCCTGCCCCGGCGGCCGCAGGTGGGACTGCTCGAAGAGCTCGCCGAGGAGCTCGTGCGCTTCGGTCTCGAGGATCCGCGGGTCGAGGCCTGTCGGGTGGTGCTGCGCAAACCGGAGATCTACGCCGGCCGGGCGGTGCCCGAGGTCAGCCTGTTTCGCCGACGCAAATAACGTACTAAGAGATATTGATCCGATATGTTGCGCGTAGAACGTGCGCTGCACTGCAGCAGATCGTTCTTCTGCATCGCAAAAAGCAGACGGGTTCAGTCGGGAGTACTTGTCAAGATGGAACGGGGTTCTTAATGACAAGACATCCGGTCGAGCCGGACGGTATCACCCCTCGGGGCCCAGGGCGACATCAGATCGCCTCCCCCGGGAGAGGACCGCAACGGGCATGGCCTCTGGCCCGTCGTGCGTACGGCTCGACCTCTCAGGAAGGAGGCTAGACGACAATGTCGTGGAAGCTCTCGGTGCGCACCAGCGTTGCAACCGCCGCGTTGCTCGCGGGGCTCTCCTCACCGGCGCTGGCCAATGAGGAGCTGTCCCTTCTCCAGCAGAACCCGGCCTTCTGGCCGATGCAGAACCGCGACTTCGCCAACACGCGCTACAGCCCGCTCGCGCAGATCAACACCGAGAACGCCGGGGATCTCAAGGTTGCCTGGACGTTCTCGACCGGTGTGCTGCGCGGTCACGAGGGCGGGCCGCTCGTGATCGGCGACGTCATGTACATCCACACGCCGTTTCCGAACATCGTCTACGCGCTCGATCTCAATGAGCCGGGCCGGATCATCTGGCGCTACGAGCCCAAGCAGGATCCGAACGTGATCCCGGTCATGTGCTGCGATACCGTCAATCGCGGCGTCGCCTACGGCAACGGCAAGATCTTTCTCCATCAGGCCGATACCACCCTGGTCGCCCTCGACGCCAAGACGGGCAAGGTCGTCTGGCAGGCGAAGAACGGCGATCCGGCCAAGGGCGAGACCGGCACTTCGGCGCCGTTCGTCTTCAAGGACAAGGTCTACGTCGGCATCTCGGGCGGCGAGTTCGGCGTCCGCTGTCATCTCACCGCCTATGACATCGAAAGCGGCAAGATGGTCTGGCGGGGTTATTCGGAAGGCCCGGACAACGAGGTCCTCATCGACCCCGAGAAGACGACCATGCTCGGCAAGCCGGTGGGGCCGGATTCGAGCCTCAAGACCTGGGAAGGCGATCAGTGGAAGATCGGTGGCGGCTGCACCTGGGGCTGGATCTCGGCCGACCCCGAGCTCAACCTCGTCTACTACGGCTCGGGCAATCCGGGCACCTGGAACCCCGTGCAGCGTCCCGGTGACAACCGCTGGTCGATGACCATCTGGGCGCGCGATGCCGATACCGGCATGGCCAAGTGGGTCTACCAGATGACCCCCCACGACGAGTGGGACTACGACGGCATCAACGAGATGGTGCTGTTCGATGCCGAGGTCGACGGCAAGATGCGCAAGCTTCTCTTCCACGTCGACCGCAACGGCTTCAACTACACTCTCGACCGCGAGACCGGTGAGCTGCTCGTGGCCGAGAAGTCCTTCCCCTGGGTCAACTGGGCGACCCACATCGACATGGAGACCGGGCGTCCGGTGCTCGATCTTCGCTACTCCACCCACCACAATGGCGAAGACGTGAACACCACGAACATCTGCCCGGCCGCGCTCGGCACCAAGGACCAGCAGCCGGTGGCTTGGAACCCGGATCTCAAGCTCATGATCGTGCCCTACAACACGGTCTGCATGGATTATGAGCCGTTCCGGGTCAGCTACACCGCGGGTCAGCCCTATGTTGGCGCCACGCTCCGCATGTACCCGGCTCCGGGTGGCGATACGCTCGGTGCCATCGGTGCGTGGGATCCCATCAAGGGCAAGCACAAGTGGCTCAATACCGAGCGCTTCTCGGTGTGGTCCGGCGTGCTCACGACCGCGGGTGGCATCGCCGCCTACGGTACGCTCGAGGGCTATCTCAAGGTGCTCGATGCGGCCACCGGTCGGGAGCTCTACCGCTTCCGCACGCCCTCCGGCATCATCGGCAACGTCATGACCTACATGCATGGCGGTAAGCAGTACATCGCCGTCTATTCGGGCATCGGCGGCTGGGCCGGCATCGGCCTCGCTGCGGGTCTGACCGAGGAGACCGCGGGTCTCGGTGCCGTGGGTGCCTATAGGGCCCTCTCGAGCTACACGGCTCTGGGCGGTCAGCTCACCGTCTGGACCCTCGGCGACTGATCCCGGGGAGATCCGCGAACTGCGGGCCCGGCGCTCCGGCGCCGGGCCTTTCCTTTGCGACTCCGGCGCCTCGGTGGAAACGTACAGGGGAAAGCGCGATGATCACCCGCACTCTGCTTCTTCTGTTGCTGCTCCTGCTCTCGCCACCCGCCACCGGTGAGGAAGGGAAGACGATCGCCGTCTTTCCCTTCAAGTTCATGACTCCGGATCGAAACCCGCCGGACGAGACCGAGCGACGTCGTCTCGCCATGCTGAAGGAACAGCTCGAACAGGCCCTGGTCGCAGCCGGCTATCGCATCGTCGATCCGAAGCCGGTGATGGGTGAGATCGACATCGCGGAATTCAGCCTCCGCTGCCTCGACTGCGAGATCGACTACGCGCGCGAACTCGCGGCCGATCTCGCCACCGTGGGCTGGGTGGAGAAGCGCAACAACGTTCAGCTCGCGA
>CAZHHU010000066.1:7420-8764 GCA_964532215.1 uncultured Geminicoccaceae bacterium | reverse complement strand
GCCGATCTCGCCACCGTGGGCTGGGTGGAGAAGCGCAACAACGTTCAGCTCGCGATGACCCTCGGCCTCGTCGAGGTGAGCACCGGCCGTACAGTCCGGGAGGGATCGGCGGTGATTCGCGGCAATACCGACGAGACCTGGAAGCGAGGTCTTAGGTTTATCCTGAAATATCAGCTTCTTGGCGGAGAGAGATGATATCTCAGTCGAAGAAAGCCCGCTCCAGATTGCGCGCTTCCAGCAGTCCCACGATCGCCCCCTGACCCTCGAGGTCGCGCAGGATGGCGCTCGCGAGATCGGCACCGGTGAGCACGAGACCGGCGACCCTGGCGCCGGTGAGATCGGCTCCTCCGAGCATGGCCATCGAGAGATCCGCCCCGCGGAGATCGGCGCCCCGGAGCTTGGCAAACTCGAGATCCGCACGGGAGAGGTCGGCCTCCCGGAGATCGGCCCGCTCGAGGATCGCCCGGCGCATCGAGGTTCGCATGAGCCCCATGCTCTGGTTCGTCATGTCCGCACCGCCCTTCACGCCCGCGAGTCTGGCCTCCACCATCCGGGCCTGTTCGAAGTTGGCCCGGAGCACGGCGCCGGAGAGATCGGCCCGGTCGAAGATCGCACGCAGGAACGTCGCCTGGGTGAGGTTGGCGCCCACAAGGCTCGCCCCGCTGAAATCGGCCTCGATCGCCCAGGCGAGTACGAGCTCGGCCCGGTCGAGACGCGTCCCCTCGAGCTTTGCACCATTGAGCCGGGCCCAGCGCAGATCGGCACCCGAGAGATCGAGGCCCGAGAGATCGAGGCCGTTGAGGCTGCGGTCGTGGAGATCGAGGGGCGCGCCTTTTGCGATCATCGCCTCGATGTCGGCACGCGCGAGTTCCGCCTCACGCATGCGGGGCGAATCCAGATCCACCTGTTCCATCATGCCCTGGGCGAAGACCTTCCTCCTGCTCAGAAGAGCGAAGAGAGCAGCGCCCGCGATCAGGCGGCGACGGTGCATGGTGTTTTCCTTCCCTTCCTTCCGGTGTGGGGTTTTATGAGTGGAGTCGGATATTAGTGGCTGTCGGGAACTTCGGCGAGAGCGGGGAGTTCGAATTCACGCGTTCGTGTGAGCGCGAGTCCGGCCTCCTTCCAGCCGTCCACGCCTTCGGGATACCAGTAGACGTTCCGGTAGCCGAGCTCGCGGAGCGCGCGCTTGGCCGCGTTCCATGACATCCAGCAGTCGCGGTTGCAGAAGAAGACGAGTGGCTTCGAATGGTCGGAGCCGGTAAGCCGTTCGAGCACCGCGGCGAAATGGTCTCTCAGGTCCGCCGGCAGGATGCCGAGACCGACGTTGGGAAGCCACACCGCTCC
>CAZHHU010000066.1:4749-7320 GCA_964532215.1 uncultured Geminicoccaceae bacterium | reverse complement strand
TCCATGGGGAGATTGCGCCGCTTGTCGCCCTGAAGCGGAACCCAGGCGAGCGGAACCGGCGCCCGCTTCGCCCAGTAACCCGCGATCGGCCCCCAGATGAGCGCCATGTCGATCTTGCCGGCGGCGAGATCGAAGATCGCCTGTCTGGCCGGCTGTTCGACCCTGGTGTCCACGACAAGTCCGTAGGAAACGATGTTCGAGAACAACCCCTTCGTCGCGAGGAGCCGTGCAGGCGGCGTGTTCGCCACCACGCCGATGCGGGCGATCCTGACGAGCGGAGAATCGAGAGAGGAAAACTTGTCCTCGTCCTCCTTCCGGTACACGAGCACATACACCGAGCGGTAATAGCTGCGGGTGTTCTGGACGAGCTCGTGGCCGGCGCTGATGCCCATGACGACGTCGCAGCGATGGGCGCGGAGCGTGTTCCTGATGAACCCCATGGTCTGGGGATGCCAGGTGTACTGGAGAGGAAGACCCAGCGACTTCGCGAACAGCTCGGCGATCTTGTTCTCGAATCCCTCCCCGGCCCGATTCGAGAAGGGAAGATCGGCGGGATCCGCGCACACCCGAAAGGCGTCGCGTTCGCGCAGCTCCCCCTGACTGCGCTCGACCGCCGAGGCGCCTGTGGGCGCGACGATCAGGAGGGCGAGCAGGGCGGCGCACCACCGCCCGATTCTCGCCGCAGTACGGGACTCAGGAGGGACAGCGTTTGGGACGGCCACGTCCGAGCACTCCGTCGGAACGGGCCTTCAGATAGGAGTAGATGTCGTCGAGATAAAGCATGACGTCGGTGACATGGCCGAAGGAGGGCATGACCCGGATCGCCCCACCGACGTCCGACTTCCGGCCGTTGACGACGATCTCGTTGAAATCGTCCCGCCGGAGCGTCTTCAGCGATTCCGTCAGGTTGGGCGCGTAGGACGAGCCGAGCCCGTCAGGACCGTGGCAGACGTGACAGAAGCTGTGATAGCGTCGATATCCGTTGTAGGTACCCTTGTCGACCGTGTTGTCGCCGCAGATCTGATACGGCCGTTCGTACTCCTCGTCGATCTCCTCTTCCGCCTTCTGCTCCTGCGCGAACGCCGTGGCCGTGAGGGCCAGGGCCAGGGCCAACGCGAACAGAAGGCGAGGCTGGTGGTTCATGGCGGGACCCTCCGCATTCCCCGGTCGTGGTCTTCCTCTCGGGGCGGCTTATAGAGAGGGGCGTACGGCTGTTCCACGGCTTTCCCGGCTGTTGCGACGACGCGTCACGATGGATGGAAGGCGGATGTCCGCGAACGGAAGTGCCTGCTTCTGGATCGACGGCCGGCTGCGGCCTCGCGAGGAGGTCTGCATCGCCCCGGACGACCGGGGGCTGCTGCTGGCGGATGGTCTGTTCGAGACGCTGCGTGCAGATGGTGGCGCACCCTGTCGCTTCGAACGGCACTGGATGCGCCTCGAGGCGGGCGCCCAGGCACTCGGCATTCCGCTGCCCTTTTCCGCCTCCACCATTCGCATGGCCTGCCGCACGCTGCTGGTCGCAAACGGGCTCGCGGACGTGCCCGCATCGCTGCGGATCACGCTCACCCGCGGCCCCGGGCCGCGCGGCCTGCGTCCGCCGGAGCGGCCGCGGCCGACCCTGCTGATCGGCGCTCATCCGCGCGCTCCCGCGCCTCCGCCCCCGGCACGTGCGATCCTGCCGCGCGATCTCCGTCGCAACGAGCATGCGCTCACTTCGCGCTTCAAGACCCTGTCCTATCTCGATGCGGTTCTGGCCCTCGAGCGGGCACGATGCGCCGGCGTCGAGGATGCGCTGCTGCTCAACGGGCGGGGCCTGCTCACCGGCGCCACAGCCGCCAATCTGTTCGCCGTCGTGGGCGGAACGCTGATCACCCCCCCGATCCGCGACGGAGCTCTTGCCGGCATCACCCGGGCGCACGTGCTCGAGATGGCGGTGCGCCTCGGCATACCGGCGGCGGAACGGTCGCTGCTGATTGCCGATCTCCTCGCCGCTTCGGAAGCCTTCCTGACGAACAGCCTCATGGGTATCCGGCCTCTGGTCGCCGTCGATGGCCGGCCGATCGGTGACGGCGGCATCGGAAGGATGACCCGGCACCTTGCCCGGGAGCTCGACAGCGGCGGATGAGAGTGCCATTTGGGCGTTCCGGCCCTGTCTGCTATGCCTCCCGGGCCATCCGCCGGAGATGAACCGTGTACCGCTTCACAGCTCTGATCCTTTTCCTGCTGTTCCTGTTGCCTGCATCGCTGCAGGCCGGTGAGGATCCCGTGTTCGATGCGCGTGAGAGGGCGGCGATCCGCGCCCTTGTCGAAGAGGTGCTGCGGGAGAAGCCGGAAATCCTGCTCGAGGCCGTGCGCGCCCTGCGCGAGCGGCAGCAGCGGGCGGAAGCGGACGTGCGTCGCCAGGTGATCCTGGACCATCGCGCGCAGCTCGAGCGGGATCCGAACTCGCCCGTGGGCGGAAATCCCGATGGGGATGTGACGATCGTCGAGTTCTTCGATTACCGCTGCCCCTACTGCAAGGCGGTGGCGGAGACGGTGAAGCGGCTCCTCGAGGAGGACGGCAACATCCGC
>CAZHHU010000066.1:3533-4649 GCA_964532215.1 uncultured Geminicoccaceae bacterium | reverse complement strand
GCCTCGAGCGGCAGGCCGACATGGGCGAACACCGCTTCCAGCGTCTCCGCCGGACGATCGCAGAGCTCCTCGTAGACGACGAGGCGCACCGCGGCGGCGAGTTCTCCATCCCGTCCCAGCTCGTCGAGCACGAAGCCGTACAGACTCGCCCAGTAGCGGGCGAAGGCCCGCACTTCCTCGCCGTGGGCGAGCAGCTCCTCGATCTCGTGCACCCGCTCCGCGTCTCCCACGTTGATGAAACGCAGGTCGAGACCGAACTCGAAATGCCCGACCCGGCGCATGTGGGCGAGCACGCGCGGATCGCGTCGCTCCTCCTGACAGAAAAGGCGATGCTGTTTGATGAGTGAAGCGACATGCCAGCGCGGATCGCGCACCGGAACGAGAAAGCGCGCGTCCGGAAACAGCTTCAGAAGATAGGGAAGGCGGGTGATGTTGTAGTTGTTCTTGGAAAGATACCGCTGGCCGCCGCGAACGAGCAGGATCTTGCGGATGTGATCGGCGTAGAACCGTTCGAATGCCGGATGGGCCGTCTCGCGGCCGAGGAGGTTGGAACGATGGGGATCGTGAAGGTGGGGGAAGAAGTGCATCCAGATCACTTCTTCCATCGCTTCGGGGCTGTCCGGCGTGATGCGGATGCGGTCGCGATGGGCCCGTTCGCGCGGCTCGACGTCGCCTCGGTAGATGTGCGCGAAGGCGCGATTCCAGAAGATCGGCGTGAAGACGAGGGGAAAGTCGCGATAGCGGTGGGTCGCCACGCCCGGCGTGGAAGCGAGAAGTTCGAGCAGGATCGTCGTACCGGCGCGGGCGAGACCGGTGACATAGATCGGCCGGTCGACGCGAAGCGGCTCGAGTTCGTCCGCGAACATCCGACTTTCGAGCTCGCCGAGGCGGCACCAGAAGCCGGCCGTGCGTTCGACGAAGCCTCCGAGACGGTCGATCCAGCCCGCAACCTCGAGCCCACCGCCCGAGGCGGAAACGCGTTCGCTCATGAGAGGGTGGAAATCAGCCGCTCTTTTCCGGAGCCGCCGCCGGTGCCGGCTTGCGTCGCTTGCGCAGCAGCACCTTGATCGGCCAGTAGAGAACCGCACCGATGGCGAGGAAGATCGCGACGATCAC
>CAZHHU010000066.1:1481-3433 GCA_964532215.1 uncultured Geminicoccaceae bacterium | reverse complement strand
TGCAGAAAGCGCGCGATTTCCTCCGCGCGATACCCGCATTCGGCGAGAATCTCCCGACTGTGCTCGCCGAGCATCGGAGCTCCGCGGGCACTCCCCGCCAGGCTTGCGGAGAGTTTGATGGGGCAGCCGAGGACGCGCACCCGACCGAGCGTGCGATGCGGCACCTCGCGCAGCATATCCCGCGCCCGGACCTGCGGATGGGCGAGCATTTCGGTGATCGTCAGCACGGGCCCTGCGGGAACGCCCATGGCATCGAGGATCGTGAGCCATTCGGCGGTGGTGCGGCGAAGAAAGCGCGGGGCGAGCTCGGCCTCGAGCTCCTCGCGGTGCGCGATCCGGGCGGCATTGTCGCGAAAGCGCGGATCTTCGGCAAGTTCTCCCGCTTCCAGGGCCTCGAGGAGGCGCAGCCAGTTGGACTGGTTGGCCGCACCGACATTGATCCAGCCGTCCCTGGTGCGGAAGGCCTGGTAGGGAGCCATGAGGGGATGGGCGGAGCCCATGGGCTCCGGATCGTGCCCCGTGGCGAGGGCGATCGCCGACTGCCAGAAGGTGTGGAAGATGCCTCCCTCGAGCAGCGAGGTGTCGACCAGCTGGCCGCGGCCCGTCTTCCGTCGCGCCTCGAGTGCCGCAAGGATGCCGAGTGCCGCCAGAATGCCGGCGGTGATATCGGTGACCGGCGCGCCGAGCTTGACCGGAGGTCGCTCTGGCCCTTCCCCGGTGATGCTCATGAGCCCCGACATGCCCTGAGCGACGAGGTCGAAACCGCCCCGGTCCGCAAGCGGACCGCTGCGACCGAAACCCGAGATCGCACAGTAGACGAGTCCCGGATTGCGCGGCCTGAGCACCTCCTCATAGCCGAGCCCGAGCCGCTCGAGCGTTCCCCTGCGATAGTTCTCGATCAGCACATCGGCGCGGTCGACGAGTCTCAGCATGATCTCGCGTCCCTCGGGACGGGTGAGATCGAGAGCGATGCCGCGCTTGCCCCGGTTGATTACGAGAAAGGCCGCCGATTCGCTTCCGATCCGGGGAGGCGTCCGCCGGATGTCGTCCCCTCCGGGGACGCGCTCGATCTTGATCACATCGGCGCCGAGGTCGGCAAGCAGCAGCCCGCAGGTCGGGCCGGCCATGATATGGCCGAGCTCGAGGACACGCAGACCTTCAAGGGGCGGAACGCTCACGGCCGCTCACATGCCGAGGAATTCGGGTTCGGTGCGGGAAAGGAAGGCGCGCACGCCGCGGCGGTAATCCTCGGTATCCAGACTCGCGAAGCCCTCCTCGATCTCGGCCGGCGTGAGCGGCGTGGGATCCATGAGCCGACGGATGAACTTCTTGTGCCAGCGGGCGACAAGCGGCGCGCCTTCGGCAATCCGCCGGCAGCATGCGAGCCCTTCCTCAAGCCAGCGCCCATCCTCGACGAGACGGTTGACGAGCCCCATCTCCTTCGCCCGCCCGGCGGAGAAGATCTCTCCCTCGAGCAGGATCTCCGCGGCATGGGCAGGCCCCACCAGCCGCAGCAGCGGTTGCAGTTCACCGTAGCTCATGGTCAGCCCGAGCCGTTTGATCGGCACGCCGAAGCGGGCGGATCGTGCGGCGATGCGGAGATCGCAGGCGCAGGCGAGCTCGAGCCCTCCGCCCACGCAGACGCCCGAGATCGCCGCCACCACGGGATGGCGAACATGCATGATCGCCTTCATCGCCGCCTGCATGGCGTGCCCGTAGATGCGGGCCTGCTCGCGGTCGGCCCGTTCGCGCTCGAAGGCGGCAATATCCGCGCCGGCCGAAAAGGCACGCGCGTCCGCCCCACGCACGAGAATGCAGCGCAGATCATCGTCGCGGTCGAGCTCCCGGAAGAGCTCCGCGAGCCGCCGCCAGCTCGCGAGATCGAGGGCGTTCAGCTTGTCGGGGCGATCGAGGATGACCTGAGCGATCGCGCCCTCGCGTTCGATGCGCAG
>CAZHHU010000066.1:0-1381 GCA_964532215.1 uncultured Geminicoccaceae bacterium | reverse complement strand
CATAGTCGATGGCATCATGGTCGGTGACGATGACGGCGGCATCGAAGCGCGCGAGGATTTCGGGAGTGAGCGCGAGTGAGCGGATGCCGGCAAGTGTGCCGTGCTCGCGCGTCTTCGGGATCACCGGGATGTGGGGGTCGTGATAGGCGACCTCGGCGCCGCGCCGCCTCAGGAGCTCCCAGATCGCGAACGCCGGGCTCTCGCGGGTATCATCGACGTTTCTCTTGTAGGCCACGCCGAGGAGCAGGATGCGGCTGCCGTGAAGCCCCTTGCGGAACTCCCGGTCGAGCGCCTCGGCAAGCCGCGCCACGACATGGAACGGCATCATGCGGTTGATCTCGCCGGCAAGCTCGATGAAGCGGGTGGGCATGTCGAGCTCCCGCGCTTTCCAGGCGAGGTAGAAGGGATCGATGGGAATGCAGTGGCCGCCGAGTCCGGGCCCGGGCCAGAAGGGCATGAAGCCGAAGGGCTTGGTCGCCGCCGCCTCGATGACCTCGAAGACGTCGATGTTCATGCGCTCGAAGAGAAGCTTGAGTTCGTTGACGAGGGCGATGTTGACGGCCCGGAACACGTTCTCGGTGATCTTGGCCGCCTCTGCGACCTCCGGCGCGGAGACCGGCACGACCCGCTCGATGAATCGGGCATAGAAGGCGACCGCCCGCGCCGTCGCCTCCTCCCCGTCGCCGCCTACGAGCTTCGGGATCTTCGAGGTCGCGAAGTCGGAATTGCCGGGATCCTCCCGTTCGGGACTGTAGGCGAGGTGGAAATCCACGCCCGATCTCAGCCCCGAACGCTCGAGCAGGGGTTTCACCACCTCGCGCGTGGTGCCGGGGTAGGTCGTGGATTCGAGGATCACGAGCTGGCCCGGCCGCAGTCGCCGGGCGATCTCCCGACAGGTCCCCTCGACGAAGGAGAGATCGGGCTCGCGGTGCGGTCCGAGCGGGGTCGGCACGCAGATCGCAAGCACATCGGCCTCGCGGAGTCGCTCGTAGTCCGAGCTCGCCTCGAAACGGCCCGAGCGACGCGCTGCGCGGATGCGCCCGTCCGGAATGTGACGCAGATAACTGCGATCGGCATGCAGCGCCGCCACCTTGGCCGGATCCACATCCAGACCGAGCACCTGCAGGCCCGCTTCGGCCGCGGCGAGGGCGAGCGGCAGCCCTACATAGCCGAGGCCGATGGGCGCGAAGAGGAGGGAGTCGCCGTCTGCACTCATGTCCCGCTCACGCTCGCGGTTCACCCGGGGTGCATCCTGGACATCGGATTGACACGCAGATCACGGTCGGCCGCATTCGCCTAGCGGTCGTGCGCGCCGCGGGCAAGCGAGGGGGTGCTTCCGTCCCTTGAAAAAGTGTGCGTTGGGGGGAAACTGCCGCGCGAC
>CAZHHU010000065.1:0-14019 GCA_964532215.1 uncultured Geminicoccaceae bacterium | reverse complement strand
AATGTCACCAACGATGCCTGGTTCGGCATCAGCTCCGGCCCCTATCAGCATTTCGCGCTCGCGCGCATGCGCGCGGTGGAGACCGGGCTTCCGCTGCTGCGCGCGGCGAACACGGGCATTTCGGCGATCATCGATGGCTACGGCCGGATCCGGACCATGCTGCCGCTTGGAGTGGGCGGCGTGCTCGACGGCCGCATTCCCCCCGCGCTCACCCCGCCCCCCATTGCCCGGATGCCCGGGCTCGCGATCGCAACGGTATTCGCCTTTCTGGTTCTGAACGCTGCGGTTGATCTTTGGCGACGGGCGTCGCAAAAAGAGCGGGCGTTGCCCGAGGCTCCCTGAGGGAGCCGCTCGATCCCACCATACCGACGAACGAGATAGATGCCCGAAACGCCTCATCCGATCGACGTCCATGTGGGCCGGAGGCTGCGTCTGCGCCGCTCGCTCATGGGTCTGAGCCAGGAGAAACTGGCCGAGCTCGTGGGTGTCACCTTTCAGCAGATCCAGAAGTACGAGCGTGGGACGAACCGCATCGGGAGCAGCCGTCTCTACCGCCTCGCGCAGGTGCTTCAGGTCCCGGTGAGCTACTTCTTCGAGGGGCTCGAAGCGCCGACCGCGGGAACGCCGGGCCTTGCGGAGTCGCCCGCGAGCTTCGAACACGAATCGGCGCCGCTCGGCCCGAGGCCCCTGGTGGACCGCCGCGAGACGCTCGAGCTCGTGCGCGCCTTCAACCGCATCCGCAACCCCGTGGTGCGGCGGCGCATCTACGAGCTCACCAAGGCTCTTGCCGCACTCGAGTCCGAGGATACTTCCTGAGATGGCCCTCCCTTGACCGTGGTGGAGGGCTCGTCTTTAAGTCGGGCCGCTCGTTTTCCGGGCCGGTGAGCCGGCAGAAGCGCGCGTCGGCGAGCGGCCGGCGTACCGCCGAAGATCGATCGCGGGGGACCAGGGGCACATGGTGCTTTCCGACTACGTGTTCACGAGCGAGTCCGTCTCCGAGGGGCATCCGGACAAGATCTGCGACCGCATTTCGGACGAGGTCGTGGACGCCTATCTGCGCGCCCACCCCTATTCGCGGGTCGCCTGCGAGGTGCTCGCGACCACCAACCGGCTCGTGATCGCGGGCGAAGTGCGCGGTCCCGAGACCATCACCCATGACCACATCCGCTGCATCGCGCGGGACACGGTGCGGGACATCGGCTACACCCAGCCGGGCTTCGACTGGCGCACGCTGGAGATCGAGGTGCTCCTGCACGAGCAGAGCGCGGATATCGCGCTCGGTGTCGATGCCCGCGAGGACAAGGACGAGGGCGCCGGCGATCAGGGCATCATGTTCGGCTACGCCTGCGACGAGACGCCGGCGCTCATGCCGGCTCCGATCTACTACGCCCACCGCATCCTCAAGAGCCTTTCCGATGCGCGGCATGCCGGCAAGCTTCCCGAGCTCGGCCCCGATGCGAAGAGCCAGGTGAGTCTGCGCTACGTCAACGGCCGTCCGGTGGGGGCCACCTCGATCGTCGTCTCCACCCAGCACAGGGCGGAGGTCTCCCAGGCGCGAGTGCGGGAGATCGTGCGCGCGCATGTGCTCGAGGTGCTGCCCGAAGGCTGGATGTGCTCGGAGGAGGAGTTCTACGTCAATCCCACCGGGCGCTTCGTGATCGGCGGTCCCGAGGGGGATGCCGGGCTCACCGGCCGCAAGGTCATCGTCGACACCTACGGCGGTGCCGCGCCGCACGGCGGCGGTGCGTTTTCGGGCAAGGATCCGACCAAGGTCGACCGCTCGGCCGCCTACGCCGCACGCTGGCTCGCCAAGAACGTGGTCGCCGCGGGTCTCGCGCGCAAATGCCTGATCCAGCTTTCCTACGCCATCGGCGTGGCGAAGCCGCTCTCCATCTACGTCGATCTCATGGGCACCGGCGAGGTCGACGAGAAGCAGCTTGCCGCCTATTTCCACGAGCTCGATCTCAGCCCGCGGGCGATCCGCGAGCGCCTGGGCCTCAATCGGCCCATCTACGCGCGCACCGCGGCATACGGGCACTTCGGCCGGGAACCCGAAGCCGATGGCGGATTTTCGTGGGAGAGAACCGATCTCACCGACGAACTCCGCCGGCTGTTCGGAGCCCGCTGAGCGACCGCAGCGCCGGCTCTACGGCCGCAGGCTCGGCCACCGGCTCCGTCCCGGCCAGAAGCAGCGGCTGGCGACGCGCCTTCCCGAGGTCGCGATCGAGCTTCCCGCCACGGGAGCGCTCGATCCCGTGAGTCTTTTCCCGCGGGCGCGGGAGGTGTGGCTCGAGATCGGCTTCGGCGGTGGCGAACACCTCGCCCATCATGCGGCGCGCCATCCCGATGTCGGCTTCATCGGGGTCGAGCCCTATCTCACCGGCGTCGCCAAGCTGCTCGGGCGGATCGAGCGGGAAGGCCTCCGCAACGTCCGCATCCTCGTCGAGGATGCGCGGCTACTGCTGCCACTTCTCCCGGATGCTTCCATCGCGCGGCTGTTCGTGCTCTTTCCCGACCCCTGGCCCAAGAAGCGCCATCACAAGCGGCGCATCGTCAACCGCCAGACGGTGGCCGAGTTCGCCCGCATTCTCGCGCCCGGCGGCGAGGCGCGCTTCGCTACCGACGATCCGGGCTATGCGCGCTGGATGCTCGAGGCCCTGCTTGGCGAGCCCCGCTTCGAATGGACCGCCGAGACGGCTCGCGACTGGCGGCGGCGTCCTGCGGAGGACTGGCCGGAGACCCGCTATGAGGCCAAGGCCCGCGCCCAGGGAAGATGCCCCGTCTATCTCCGCTTTCGTCGCCTCAGCGTGCCCCGGCCCATGACAGCCTGCCGGGATTGAGGATCCGGGCTGCAGCTATTTGGCGGCCACGGGTTCGCGTGCCGCCGCATGGATGCTCTCGAGCTGCGGCCAGAGACCGCGCAGATCGTAGCCGGCCTTCGCCGCCGCTTCGACGAGTTCCACCGGCGGGCGTCGCCGCGCGCTCACGAGCGCCCACAGACAGCAGCAGCGCCCACCCGACCGGCAGTAGGCGAGCCAGGGGCCGCGGCTTTGGGCCATGACGTCGGCCATCGCCGCCACGTGATCGGGAAAGATGCTGCCCGAGACCACGGGGACGTGGAAGTAGGCGAGGCCATGTTCGCGGCACAGGCGTTCCGCTTCGGCCGAGGGAAGCTGGCCCGGTTCCTCGCCGTCGGGGCGGTTGTTGATGACGGTGCGAAAGCCGCGTTTTGCGAGTTCGGCAAAATCTTCGGGCTCGAGCTGTCCGGCGACCCAGAAATCGGCGCTGAGCTGACGCAGCTTGTGGTCGAGCATCGGTGCCTTCCGCATCTGTTACGGCGCGATTGTCCATAGCCGTTCGCGCGATCGCGCGCAACCTCGGCGAGCCCCCGGCTATGCCCGGCGCCGTCGCGACCGCCTGCGTTCCTGCCGCGCTGCGGCGGGAAGGGTGACCCGGCGCGCGAGATGGGGGTGGCGGGCGGGTGCGCGCGGAAAGCCCAGGGCCGCGACGAAGCGCTCCTGGAACCGTGGCTCGATGGCGGTCTCGATCTTCTCGATTCGCGCCGCAAGCGCCGCGAGCTCGCGGCGGGCGGCGCGGTTCAGGAGGGCGATGCGGGCACCGGCCCCGGCGGCGTTGCCGATGCTGTCGACCCGCTCCAGGGGGCAGTCGGGAATCATGCCGAGCACCATCGCCCGCAGGGGATCGATGTGGCTGCCGAAGGCGCCCGCGAGGAGGACGCGGTCCACGTGATCGACGCCGAGGCGCTCCATGAGCAGCTCCGCGCCCGCATGCAGCGCCGCCTTGGCGAGCTGGATGGCGCGCACGTCCTCCTGGGTGATGCGGATCTCCGGCGGTCCCGGATGGAGCCGATAGGCCGCGGTGCGGCCCTCGAGGCAGACGCGCGGACTGCGAGCCGCGAGTGCGGGGTCGATCCGTCCATCGGCGCCGAGGATGCCCGCGAGATACATCTCCGCGATCGCCTCGATCACCCCCGAGCCGCAGATGCCGCTGATGGGGAGCGCCGCGGTTGCGGCGGGGAAGTCCGGGTCGTCGGACCACAGCGGACAGCCGATGACCCTGAACCGCGGCTCGAGAGTCTCGGGATCGATGCGCACCCGCTCGATCGCACCCGCTGTCGCGCGCTGGCCACAGGAGATCTGTGCCCCTTCGAGCGCGGGGCCGGTGGGTGAGGAACAGGCGAGCAGCCGCTCGCGGTTGCCGAGGACGATCTCGGCGTTGGTGCCGACATCGACGAGAAGCGTGATCTCCTCGCCGAGATGGATCCCCGCCGCGAGCACCGCCGCGAGACAGTCGGCGCCGACATGTCCGGCGACGAGCGGCGGCAGGTGGACTCGGGCCCCGGGTGCTGCGGCGCGGATGCCGAGCTCGACCAGCCGCATCTCGACCGCGCCCTCGACCGCGGGGGTGAAGGGAGCCGCGCCCAGGGGTGTCGGATCGAGCCCGAGGAAGAGATGATGCATGATGGGATTGCCGACGACCACCCATTCGAGGATGTCGTCCGGGGCGGCATCGGCTTCGGAAGCGAGGCGGGCGACGAGCCCGTCCACCGCCTCGCGCACGAGCGCGGTCATCCGCGCCGCCCCGTCCTCGTGGACGAGGGCATAGGAGACCCGGCTCATGAGATCCTCGCCGAAGCGGATCTGGGGGTTCACCTCGCCGTCGGCGGCGAGCACCTCTCCGCTCAGGAGATCGCAGAGCTGGGCGGCGATGGTCGTCGATCCGACGTCCACCGCGACCCCGAGCGCGCGATCGCGGAAGCCGGGGCGGATCTGCACGACGGTCGCGCCGTTGCGGACCGCGACGGTCACACCCTCCTCCGGCTGCCGCAGCAGCTTCTGAAGCGACGGCAGCAGGGCGGGATCGAGATCGACGCCAGCAAGCCCCCATTCCGCCGCGAGCGCATCGAGGAGCCGTTCGCGGTCCGCGCGGGGCCGCTCGAGCCGGGGCGGTTCCGGCATCACGTGATGGAGCGTCACCACCGGGTCGAGCACCACCGGACGCCGGTCGGCCTCCTTGCGCACGAGCGGTCGGTGCAGCTGGCTCTCGGTCGGGACCTCGATCACGAGATCGCCGCAGATGCGCGCCTGACAGCCGAGACGGCGTTTCGCGGCGAGCCCGCGCCGCTGCCGGAAGCGGCGCTCGGCCTCGGTCTCCGGCTCGAGATGGTGGCTTGCACTCTCGATGCCGAGCTTGGCGAAACTCCCTTCGGCGGTGGTGATCTGACAGCGGCCGCAGAGACCCCGGCCGCCACAGATGCTGTCGAGATCGACACCGAGGGCGCGGGCGGCATCGAGCACCGTCACGCCGGCGGGGAAGCGGCCGCGCTTTCCGGCGGGCTGGAACAGGACGAGGAAGCTGCGCCCGTCGGAAGAGCTGCTCATCCCGCCCCGCGCCGTCGCCTTCGCTCGCGGCGCTCTTCTCCGGCCTGCGCCGGAGCGCGGAAGCGCTGCAGCCAGGCCTGGCAGTGTGGATCCCGACCCATGAGAAGGTCGCTCGCCATCACCGCCTGCCGCTCGGGTTCGTGGAGCGGGTTCATGATCGCGGAAGTGAGCCCGCTCGCGATCGCCATCGAGAGGAAATGCGCGTTGAGACCGTGGCGGTTGGGCAGACCGAAGGAGATGTTCGAGGCCCCGCAGGTCGTATTCACGCGCAGTTCCTCCCGCAGCCGTCGCAGCAGGCGGAACACGGAAGCGCCCGCGCCCGCGACCGCACCCGCGGGCATGACCAGCGGGTCGACGATCACATCGGCGCGCGGGATGCCGTGATCGGCGGCGCGCTCGACGATCTTCCTCGCCACCTCGAAACGCTGGTCGGGATCTTCGGAGATGCCGGTCTCGTCGTTGCAGATGGCGATCACCGCGGCACCGTATTTCTTCACCAGCGGAAGCACGCTCTCGAGCCGCTCCTCCTCGCCGGTGACCGAATTCACGAGCGCCTTGCCGCGGTAGACGCGAAGTCCGGCCTCGAGCGCGGCGACGATGGAGCTGTCGATGGAGAGCGGCACATCGACCAGGGACTGCACGAGCTCGACCGCCTTTGCGAGGATCGCGGGCTCGTCGGCGAGCGGGATTCCCGCGTTCACATCGAGCATCCGGGCGCCCGCCTCCACCTGAGCGATCGCATCCCGCTCGACCGTGCTGAAGTCGCCGGCCGCCATCTCCGCGGCGAGCCTCGGGCGGCCCGTGGGGTTGATGCGCTCGCCGATGACGACGAACGGGCGATCGAAACCGATGACGACTTCACGGCTGGCCGAACTGAGAACGGTTTCGGTCATCGGATCTCCTTTCGAGGGTGCGGTATCACGGAGACGTCAGCAACGCTCGGGATCCCGTCCGCCGTTGCGCACGAGGCGCTGCAGCCGGGCTTCGTCGTAGGCTTCGAGCAGAGCCTCGAGGGCGCGCTCCGCTTCGGCTTCGAGGTCCTCCCCGCAGGCTTCCGGCTCACCGCGCCGCCACTCGGCGAGATAGGCGTCGGCGCCGACGACGCCGGCCCTCATCGCGGCGCGGTCGATGGCCTGCTGGAACCGCTGCGGCAGCTCCCGCCGCGCGGTGCGGCGGCCCGAGCGCACCAGGATCTGAGCCGGAATGTCCCGCCAGTAGACCACGATCCGCTGCGCCATGATCCGAACTCTCCGCCGCTCGACGCAGAAAGGTCGCGAGTTCGCCGTAGCCGACCCGGCGATGGACGAAGGCGAGGCCCAGCCGTTGCGCCGCGAGACGCGCCCGCACGCAGAGCTCGGGTTCGTCGCTCTGGGCGAGGTAGACGAGCCGCCGGTAGTTGCCGAAGTAGGCCGGGAGCAGTTCCGGGTGCCGGTCGAGCCCGAGGCCCCGGATGATGAGGGTGTCGAAGTGGCGGACGAGATAGTCGGTGAGATAGAAGCTCGCGGGTTCTTCCTCGTGGAGCCGTTCGAAGGCCTCGAGCCCGGCATAGAAGGCATAGCAGTGGGGGCCGGGGATGCGGGATACCCCTTCCTCCTCGAGCACGCGATCGAGGGCACCGGCCGTGCCGCAGTCGGCGTAGGCGACGAAGATCCGCGCGAAGCGCGGCCGCAGCTCGTGGATCCGGGCCCGCACCGCCTGCGGGATCCGCTGTGGGTGATTGTGCAGGGAGGCGGGCAGACAGAAGAGCTCGATGCCCGCAAACCCGGAAGCCTCGAGAACGGCCAGGATCTCGCGCGCGAGCGCGCCGCAGGCGATGATGGCGACGCGCCGCTGCGTCACCCCGCTCATGACGCCGCACCGGCGAGGCGGTTGTGGCGCCGGGCGATGAGCGCCTTGGCCGTTTCCACCGCGACCGCGGCATCGCGGCAATAGGCGTCGGCGCCGATGGCCTCGGCGAAGGCCTCATTCAGCGGCGCACCGCCGACGAGGACGATGTGCCGGTCGCGGATGCCGTGTTTGTCGAGGGCCTCGATGACCGTCTTCATGTACGGCATGGTGGTGGTGAGCAGTGCCGACATGCCGAGAATGTCCGGCTGGTGTTCCTCGAGGGCGCGCAGATAGGCATCCACGTCGCAGTTGATGCCGATGTCCACGACCTCGAAGCCGGCACCCTCGAGCATCATCGAGACGAGGTTCTTGCCGATGTCGTGGATGTCTCCCTTGACGGTGCCGATGACCACCTTGCCCACCGTGGGCGCTCCCGTCTCCGCGAGCAGCGGCCGCAGCACCGCCATGCCGGCCTTCATGGCGTTGGCCGAGAGCAGCACCTCGGGCACGAAGAGGATGCCGTCGCGGAAATCCACGCCCACGATCCGCATCCCCTCGACGAGCGCGTCGGTGAGAATCCGATACGGCTCCCAGCCGCGCTCGAGCAGGATCTCGACCCCCTCCTTCACCTCCGCTTCGAGGCCGTCGTAGAGATCGTCGCGGATCTGCTCCACGAGCTCTCCGTCCTCGAGCGTGCGCAGATCGAGCTCCTCGCCGCCTCCGCTCATTTCCACCTCGCCCGATGGCCGTCGTTCGCACCCTCGCCAACTAGGCCGTCGCCGCGGCGGCCGCTTCGCGGGCGGCGACCTGAGCTCGCGCTTTTGCGACAGAAGGCATCGGGAGATGCGATGCGGCGGCGGAAGTTCACCCTTTCTTCACTTTCGTCGGGCAGCATGGCCTGCGATGGATGAGGCGAGGGTCGGATGAAGATCGAGGGGACGGCGTCCGCGAGGGCGGCCGTGGCGCGCAGCGTGTCGCGGGCATCAGCGGCTGCGGATACCGGTTTTGCGTCGCAGATCGCGCGTGCCGTTCAGGGATCGCCGCCCCGGGCCGCCTCCGCAGCGGGGCCGCTCGCTTCGGTCTCAAGCCTCATCGCGATACAGGCTGCGGAAGAGCTCGATGCCGCCGCGGAACGGCGCCGACGGGCGATCCGCCGCGGCGAGAAGCTGATCGCGGGTCTCGAGCTTCTCCATCGTGCGCTGCTCGAAGGCGGGCCCTCCAGGCGCACCCTCGAGGAACTCCGCGGCCGCCTCGAGTCCCGGGCGGAGGAGGTGGACGACCCGGCGCTCGCGGATCTCCTGCGGGAGATCGAGCTGCGCGTTGCGGTCGAGCTCGCGAAGCAGGAAGCGCGGGGCTGATCGCCCGCCCGCGCCATTTGCCTGCGCCCGGGCGACGGCGCGCCCCGGCACGGCTGCGCATTCTCGCGGGGGCTGGCAACCACAGCGATAGCGCCGCTTGATCTCGAGCTGCTGTGCGCGTTAGCTGTGTGGGCTCGCGAATCGCAATGCGTTCAGGGAGGGGATCATGGCACGGATCACGGGCGTTGTTGCGGCCGTCGGGTTGTTCGCGTTGGCCGCCTGGCCGGCCGGAGCGGTGACGGTGACGATCTCCTGCGGCGCCGTCGGCATGGAGCTCGAACTCTGCAAGGAAGGCGCCGCGGCCTGGGCGAAGAAGACCGGAAACGAAGTCGAGGTGGTCTCGACGCCCAATTCGGCCACCGAGCGGCTCGCGCTCTACCAGCAGATCCTCGCCGCCGGTTCGAGCGACATCGACGTCTTCCAGATCGACGTCATCTGGCCCGGCATCCTCGCCGCCCATTTCGTCGATCTCGCGCAGTACATCCCGGAGGAGGAGATCGCGCAGCATTTCCGCGCCATCGTCGAGAACAACACCGTGGACGGGCGGCTCGTCGGCATGCCCTGGTTCACGGACGCGGGGGTGCTCTACTACCGCAAGGACCTGCTCGAGAAATACGGCCGGCCGGTGCCGCAGACCTGGCAGGAGCTCGCCGAGACCGCGCGCCTCATCCAGCAGAAGGAGCGGGAGGCCGGAAACGCCCGCATGTGGGGCTTCGTCTATCAGGCGGCGGCCTATGAGGGGCTCACCTGTGATGCCCTCGAGTGGATCGACAGCTTCGGCGGCGGCACCATCGTGGATGCGGAGGGCAACATCACCATCGACAATCCGAAGGCGGTGGAGGCCCTGACCTGGGCGGCATCCACCGTCGGCGACATCGCCCCCGAGGGGGTGCTCAGCTACATGGAGGAGGAAAGCCGGGGCGTGTTCCAGTCAGGCAATGCCGTGTTCATGCGCAACTGGCCCTATGCCTGGGCGCTCTCCCAGGCGGAGGACAGCCCGATCCGCGGCAAGGTCGGGGTGGCCGCACTCCCCAAGGGCGGGCCGGATGGAAAGCACACCGGAGCTCTCGGCGGCTGGCAGCTCGCGGTTTCCAGGTACAGCCAGCATCCGGCAGAAGCCGCCGATCTCGTCCGCTACCTCACCTCCTATGACGAACAGAAGCGCCGCGCCATCAAGGGCTCGTTCAACCCGACCATCGAGGCCCTCTACCGCGACGAGGAGGTCCTCAAGGCGGTACCCTTCTTCGGCTCGCTGTACGACACCTTCACGAACGCGGTGGCGAGGCCGTCGCGGGTCACCGGTGCCCGATACAATCAGGTGAGTGCCGCCTTCTTCAACGGCGTCCACGCCGTCCTGTCGGGGGAGACGGATGCCGGGGCTGCGGTGAGGCAGATCGCGCGCAAGCTCGAGCGCATCCGCGGCAGCGGCTGGTAGGCCGCGATCGCCCCCCGGCGCAGCTCCGCCTCGTGCGCAGGGGCACGGCGCGCCCGCGGCTTCGCCCGGGTCCGCTCGCACGCCAGCGGATCCGGGCGGCGCTCCTTTTCCTCCTGCCGATGCTGGCGGTGCTCGCGTTCGTGGCGGGCTGGCCCCTGCTGCGGACCTTCTGGTTCAGCTTCACCGATGCCAGCCTCGCCTCGCTCGGCGCCTACCGTTACGTCGGATTTTCGAACTACCGCTACCTGTTCGAGGATCCGGACTGGTGGCAGGCGGTACGCAACACCCTCTTCTTCACCGTGGTTTCGGTATCCCTCGAGACCGTCATCGGGCTTCTCATCGCGCTCGCGCTCGACGCCCGCTTCCGGGGCCGCGGGCTCCTGCGCGCGGCGGTGCTCGTGCCCTGGGCGATTCCGACCGTGGTCTCGGCCAAGATGTGGGCGTGGATGTTCCACGACGTGTTCGGCATCATCAACGAAGCCCTGATCGCGCTCGGCGTCATCGCCGAGCCCGTGGCCTGGCTCGCTTCGCCGGAGACCGCGATGGCGGCGGTGATCGCCGTCGATGTCTGGAAGACAACGCCCTTCATGGCCCTGCTGCTCCTCGCCGGGCTCCAGATGATCCCGGCGGAGCTCTATGAATCGGCGCGGATCGACGGCGCGAACGCGGTTCAGATGCTGTTCCGCATCACCCTGCCGCTCCTGAGGCCGGCGCTCACGGTCGCCGTCGTTTTCCGCGTGCTCGATGCCATGCGCGTGTTCGACCTCATCTACGTGATGACGGGCAACAACCGGGCGACGATGTCCATGTCCGTCTACGCCCGCCAGCAGCTCGTCGACTTCCAGGACGTCGGCTACGGTTCGGCGGCCGCGAGCCTCGTCTTCGCGGTCATCGCCCTGTTCACCGTCGTCTATCTGTCGCTGATGCGCTTCGGCCGCGAGGAGGCGGGGTGATGGCCGCGGCCTCGCGCACATACCGTCTCCGTCGCCGGCTCGCCGCGGCGGGCTTCTACCTCTTCCTCCTTCTCGTCCTCCTCTACACGCTGTTTCCCTTCTACTGGGCCGTCGTATCGTCGCTCAGGGCCGGATCGGAGCTCTTCTCCACCGCACTCTGGCCGCAGCGGCCGGCCTGGGACAACTACCTGGCGGTCTTCCGCGAGCAGCCCTTCGCGCGCAACATTCTCAATTCGGTGTTCGTCGCGGTCTCGGTGGTCGCCATCTCCCTGGCGATCGCGGTCCTGGCCTCCTGGTCGCTGGGCCGGGTCACCTTCCGCGGCCGCACCACCCTCCTGCTCACCATCCTCGCCGTCTCCATGTTTCCGCAGATCGCGGTGCTCTCGGGCCTGTTCGAGCTCGTGCGTCTGCTCGGTCTCTACAACAACCTCCTCGCGCTCACGCTCTCCTACATGATCTTCACGCTGCCCTTCACCGTGTGGGTGCTCACCACCTTCATGCGCGGCCTGCCCAGGGAGCTCGAGGAGGCGGCGCTCGTCGACGGCGCGCGGCCGGCTACCATCATCCTCCGCATCTTTCTGCCGCTGCTCGCCCCCGCACTCGTGAGCACCGGGCTGCTCGCCTTCATCGCCGCCTGGAACGAGTTCCTCTTCGCCCTGACCTTCACCCTGACGACCGAGCGCCGCACCGTCCCCGTGGCCATCGCACTCATATCCGGTGCGAGCCAGTTCGAGCTTCCCTGGGGCCGCATCATGGCCGCATCCGTGATCGTCACCATGCCCCTCATCCTCCTCGTGCTCGTCTTCCAGCGACGCATCGTCGCCGGCCTCACCGCGGGTGCGGTCAAGGGATGAGGCGCGTTGCGGGCGGGATCGTCCACCGCACGCCGCCGCTGCCGCCGCGGCGCGACACCTGGTGGAAGGAAGCCGTATTCTATGAAGTCTATCTGCGGAGCTTTTTCGATTCCGACGGCGACGGGGTCGGCGATCTCGCGGGAGTCACCGCGAGGCTCGAGCATTTCGTCACCCTGGGCGTCGACGCCATCTGGATCACGCCCTTCTTCAGAAGCCCGATGGCCGACTTCGGCTACGATGTCGCCGACTATCTCGACGTCGATCCGCTGTTCGGCACGCTGGACGATCTCCGCTTCCTGATCGCGCAGGCGCACGCGCTCGGACTCCGGGTGCTGATCGATTTCGTCCCCTCCCACACCTCGAACCGGCATCCGTGGTTCCTCGAGGCGCGCGAGAGCCGCAGCGGCCCGAAGGCGAACTGGTACGTGTTCGCGGATCCGAAGCCGGATGGCAGCCCGCCCAACAACTGGCTTTCCGTCTTCGGCGGGGTGGCCTGGGAATGGGAGCCGCGGCGCGGTCAGTACTATCTCCACAACTTCCTGAGGCAGCAGCCGGATCTCAACTGGCACGAACCGGCCGTGCGCGAGGCGCTGTTCGAGGTGGCCGACTTCTGGTTCTCCCTCGGTGTCGACGGGCTGCGCATCGACGCGCTGGAGTTCGGCTTCCACGATCCGGGGCTTCGCAACAATCCGCCGGCAGGGACGGGCGACCCGCCCTTCGGCGCCGGCACCCCCTGGGCCATGCAGCGCCATCGCTGGAACAGCGAGCGGCCGGAGCTCACGGAGCTCTTTCTCAAACCGCTGTGGCGGCGCTCGGAGGAGCGCTGGGGCGGACGCGTGCTGCTCGGCGAGGTGACGGGCGACCGGCAGCTTCTGCGCATGGCCGGCCACACCGCCGGCGGCGGGCTCGATCTCGCCTACAGCTTCGCCCTCTGCCGCGGGCCGCTCACGGCTCGCCGGGTGCGTGAGGCGGTCGAAACCGTGGAGCGGCACCTCGGCCGCGGCTGGGTCATGTGGGCGTTCTCCAACCACGACGTGGTCCGTGCGGTAAGCCGGCTCGGCGTGGCCGATCCTCCCGAGCGGGCGCGGGCCATGCTCCCCGTTCTGCTCGCGAGCCTCCGCGGCAGCCCCTGTCTCTATCAGGGCGAGGAACTCGGTCTCGAAGAGGCGGCGCTCGCCTTCGAGGATCTCCGCGATCCCTTCGGCATCGCCATGTGGCCCCGGCATCCGGGGCGCGATGGCTGTCGCACACCCTATCCCTGGTCGGCCGCAGCGCCCCACGGCGGCTTTTCCGCGGCCGAGCCGTGGCTGCGCTTCTTCGAACCGCACCGCGCACGCGCGCTCGATCGCCAGCAGGGGCGGGCCGGGTCCGTCTTCGAGCGCCTGCGGGCCTTCCTCGCCTTCCGCCGCAGGCGCAGGGCGCTGCGCCTCGGGCGCATCCGCTTCCTCGATGTGCCGGAGCCGCTTCTCCTCTTCCTGCGCGAAGAAGGCGCGGAGCGGCTGGTCTGCGCCTTCAATGCGGGGCCGCAGCCGGCCGTCCTCGAAGATCCGTGGGAGGGGGCACGCGCGGCCTTCAGCGACGGCGAGTCCGAGGTCCACGCCGGGCGGCTGCGGCTTGCCTCCTGGGGCTACCTCTTTCTCGAGCTGCCCGCTTCGGGCACCTCCTCCCCGCTCGCCTCGAAGAGCCGCCGCACGGTGGCGTAGCGGAAGCCCGCGCGGGCGAGCACGGCAAGATCGCGCTCGCGGTATCGTTCCCGCTCTCCGGCCCGGCGGAAGGGGCCGAGACGGCGCCTGCGGGCATAGGCGACGAGCGCCGCGAATTCACCTTCGCCCTCGGCCTCCAGCTCCTCGATCACCGCCCGCGCCACCTCTTCGGCGACGCCCTTCTCCAGCAGGCGCAGATAGGCGCGCTGGGGCGCGAGCCCGCGCGCGAGCCAGCGGCGGGCCTTGAGCTCGGCGTAGCTTCGATCGTCGAGGAGGCCCAGCGCCTCGAGGCGATCGAGAAGGCGCGTGATCCGCGCTTCCACGACGCCTTCCGGGATTCCGTGCGCACGCGCCTCGAGGAGGGCGCGCCGACGCAGCAGCTGCGCGAGATGGGCACGGCTTGCGGCGTAGCGCTGGAGATAGAACAGCGCCCGCCGCTCGAGCCGGGATTCGTCCGGCGCCTTCATCTTCCGCCCGCCGCTTCGGG
>CAZHHU010000064.1:0-14309 GCA_964532215.1 uncultured Geminicoccaceae bacterium | reverse complement strand
CCGGACGGCACGAAGAGTTCACCCCTGAAAACCGCGGCGATCTCGCCAATCTCGTGCTGATCACCGGCAGTGAAGCGGCACTCGTCGTCGATGCCGGCGGCAGTCGGTTGCTCGGCGAGGACTGGCTCGAGACGGTGCGCGAACTCACGGATCTCCCGGTTCGCTATCTCGTGCTCACCCACCATCATCCCGACCATATCCTCGGCGCTTCCGTCTTCGCGCAGGCGGGTGCGATCCTCGTCGGACACGAGCGGCTGTCCCGGGCGATCCGCGAGCGCGGCCCGCTCTATCTCGACAATATGAGGCGACTCATGGGTGAGGCCGCGGCCGGAACGACCCTCGCCTTTCCCACCCTGCCCGTCGCGATCGGCAAGCCCCTCCGTCTCGACCTCGGAGGCCGTGAAGTCGAACTCCGCGCCTTCCCGACCGCCCACACCGACACCGATCTCATCGTCTTCGACCCGATGACGGCAACCCTCGTCGCCGGCGACCTCCTGTTCATGGAGCGGATTCCCGTCATCGATGGCCGCCTTCTCGGCTGGATCCGGGTTCTGGAAGCGCTCGAATCGATCCCCGCCCGGCGGGTCGTTCCCGGTCACGGTCCCGCGAGCGCCCCCTTCCCCGAGGCGTTCGATGCGGAGAGGCGCTATTTCCTCTGGCTTCGGGATTCCGTTCGCGATCTCATCGCCGCCGATGTGCCGCTCTCGAAGGCGGTGAAGGCTCTGCCGCTTCCCCCGCAGATGCACTGGCTCTTGGCCGCGCCCAACCACGGTCGTAATGTGATCGCCGCCTATACCGAACTCGAATGGGAATGAACCAACCTTCCGCAGCAGCGGATCCAAGCGCGGGAGTCCCGGATCATGCGTCCCTCCGTCCTCTTCCTCCTCTGCACCGCTTTCGCGGCATCGCCGGCATTCGCCGATGAAGACAACTGGTCCATCGTGCGCGAGGCCCTGTTCGAGGGGCGGGAGATTCGGGACGGAAGCAGCTTTCTCCAGCTCGAGGCGCCGGTGCGGGCGCTCGATGCCGCGGTGGTGCCGGTGCGCATCGCGGTCGATCCCGAGCACGCGCCACGGATCCGTACCCTGTGGCTGGTGATCGATGAAAACCCGGCCCCGGTGGCCGGCGTGTTCCACTTCTTTCCGAAGAGCGGCGCGCCGCTGCTGGAGACGCGGGTGCGGGTGAATGCCTATACGGACATTCGTGCCATCGTCGAGGACGAAAAGGGAACGCTCTATATGGCTTCCCGCTTCGTGAAGGCGGCCGGAGGATGTTCGGCTCCGGCGCTCAAGGACAAGGAAGTGGCGATGGCCCGTCTCGGCAAGATGAAATTCAAGCTCACCACCCCCTTCTCGGTCGGGAAACCGGCAGTTGCCAAGCTCAAGATCGCCCATCCCAACTATACCGGCCTTCAGATCGACCAGTATACCCGACAGTGGATTCCGCCCGACTATGTGACGAAGGTCGAGGTCACCTTCGAAAGCGAGCCCGTGCTCGAGGTCGAAGGGGATATCTCGCTTTCCGAGGATCCCACCTTTCTGTTCGGCTTCGTGCCCGACCGCCCGGGTGAGCTGCGGGTACGGGTGGTCGACAGTTCGGAGCGGGTGTTCGAGCGCAGCTGGACGCTGGGTCCGGCCTCCTGAACCCGGGTGTGGCGGAACGATCGCCTCCGGACCCGCCGCTCGCGCTCTTCGCCTTTTTCTTCCTCCTCCTCGCCGCTCTTCCGCCGCTCGCCGGCTGGCTCCTTGGCGATCCGTCGGGTTTTGACCGCTTCCTCCTGCGCGTCCTCCGCGATCCCGCCGATCCCTTCCGACCCGTCTGGGATTCGCAGCTTATCCGCGTCTTCCGGCTCGCAAGCGTCGCCGGAAGCTTTCCATTCCTCGCCCTGGCCAGCCTGCTGCTGGCGGCCGGATTGCGGTACTGCAGCCACCGACGCGAAGCCTTTCTTCTTCCTTTCGCCGTAGCGAGCGCAGCCCTCACGAACCTGCTCCTGAAGCTTCTCTTCGCCCGTCCGCGCCCGTCGATCGTGCCGCCGCTGGCCGAGCCCGAGGGATGGAGCTTTCCGAGCGGACACGCCACTCTCTCCGCCGCTTTCGCGCTCACGGCAGCCCAGCTCCTCCGTCCGATCGCAGCGACCGTGCCCGCATGGCTCCTCGATGTCGCTGCCCTGGTCTTCCTTCTCCTCGTCGGTGTGAGCCGGATCGTCCTCGGAGTCCACTATCCAAGCGATGTCGCGACGGGTTGGTTGCTCGGCACTCTCTGGGCGATAATGGCGAGCGCGCTCACCCGTTCTTCATCCCGATGCCGGGGACGGATTCTGAGATCGTGAGGCCACTGCTCTTCGCGCTCTTGCTGCTGCTCGGTGCCTGCGGGCTGACGAGCTCGCAGGAGCTTCTTCGCGTGGAAGAACCCCTCTCATCCCCTCTTCCCGATCCTCCGGACCTGCAGCGGCTGCGTGCCCGCTTCGAGGCCCGCGCACGTCCCGCGGACACCCCGTTCACGGTTGCCTTCGTCCCGCTCGAGGAGGTCCCCCTCCTTCCCCGTTCCATCCGTCGCACGATCCGCCACCTCTCAGGCCGGCATGGCCCGGCGGTCGAGGTGTTGCGTCTGCGGCGCGGCACCGCGAGCATCGAGGCGATCGCCGGCGCAATTTCGGACCCGCGCCTCGTCTGTCTCGGGACGAGCTGCCGGTTGCGCCTGCCGCTGTTCGTGGACCGCGGTGCTACGCTCATCATCGCAGATCGTGAGCTGCGCCTGCAGGGGGAGACGGGTGCCGCCCTCTTCGTGGCCGGGGAACTGTTTCTGGATCGCGCCTTCCTGCGGGGCTTCGAAGGTGACGCCCCGGCCGCGTTCGAGGGCGCCGACCGTTTCCGCCCCTTCGTGACCGTCTATGAAGGGGGCTCGGCCTTCATTCGGGACAGTCGCCTCGAACATCTCGGCTACTTTGCCGCGCTCGCCTACGGCCTCGCCTTCGGCCGCATCGAGCGCAAGCACGTGAACGAGCTTCCGCCGCCCACCGGAGTCGTATTCCGCAGCCGCCTCTCTGATCTCTTCTATGCCCTCTACACCCATGCGGCAGAGGATCTCGTGGTCCTCGACAACCGCATCGAAGGGAGCATCCGCTACGGCATCGATCCCCACGACGACAGCCGGCGTTTCGTGATCGCCGGCAATCACGTCACCGGCACCCGCGAGCGCCACGGCATCGTTCTCTCGCGCCGGGTCACCGATTCCTGGATCCTGCAAAACGTCTCGAGCCGGAATGCGGGTTCCGGCATCGTCATCGATCGCTGGAGCGACGGCAATCGCATCATGGGCAATGTCGTGCATGGCAACCGCCGCGACGGCATCGTCGTCTTCGAGAGCGGACGCCTTCTGATCGCCCGCAATCGGATCGAGGCCAACGCCAGGGCAGGCGTGCGCATACGCAACGGCACAGAGGTGGTGCTGCTCGCGAACCGGATAGCCGCCAACGGCGAAGGGATCCGCATCTACAGCGGCCCGGCGCCACGCCGGCAGCGCGAGGGGCCCGTGATCGAGCAGGTCGCCGTCATGCTCGCGGCGAACGATCTCCGTGCCAACGGCCGGGCGGATCTCATCCTGCGCGGCAACGTCACCGAGCTCGCACTCGTCGGCAGCAGGCGGCTGCATCCGCTCGCGGGCCCTTCGGGCCTGCCCGTGATCGATGCGCCGCTGCCCTGGAAGCGCGCGCTCGAGAGTCTTCCGCCGGGGTTTACGGGGGTACTGCGGCCGCGCGCTACGACCGTGGCCCGCACGGTGCGGAGATGGACGGTTCCCTTGCGGAGCCCGCCACCCCTCTCTATCACGCCGCCGTGACGGACGCAGCGGGAGGCCACCGCCGATGAACGCCCCCCTCAAGTATCTGCTGACGGAACGGGACATTCCCGAGGCCTGGTACAACATCCTTGCCGATCTGCCGAGCCCGCCCCCGCCGCCACTCAATCCCGCGACCGGCGAGCCTCTGGGGCCCGAGGCTCTTTCGCCCCTGTTTCCCATGGCGCTGATCGAGCAGGAGATCTCGACCGCCCGCTTCATCCCGGTTCCCGAAGAGGTGCGGGAGGTGTGGAAGCTGTGGCGTCCCACGCCACTCTACCGCGCGCGGCGGCTCGAGCGCGTGCTCGATACGCCGGCCCGCATCTACTACAAGTATGAAGGAGTGAGCCCGACCGGATCGCACAAGCCGAACACGGCCGTAGCGCAGGCCTACTACAATCGGCAGGAGGGCGTGAAGCGCCTCACCACCGAAACGGGCGCGGGTCAGTGGGGAAGCTCCCTCGCCTTCGCGGGATCCGTCTTCGGGCTCGAGGTCGATGTCTACATGGTGCGGGTGAGCTTCGAGCAGAAGCCGTACCGCAAGGCGCTCATGGAGACCTACGGTGCCCGCTGTGTGCCGAGCCCGTCGAACGAAACCGAGGCTGGACGTCGGATCCTCGCCGAGGACCCGGACAATCGCGGCTCGCTCGGGATCGCGATCTCCGAGGCGGTGGAGATGGCGGCAAAACGCGAGGACACCAAATACGCGCTCGGCTCGGTCCTCAACCACGTCCTTCTGCATCAGACCGTCATCGGTCAGGAGGCGCTCGCACAGATGGAGATGGCCGGCGACTGGCCCGATGTCGTCGTCGGCTGTACCGGAGGTGGATCGAACTTCGCCGGCCTCGTCTTTCCCTTCCTCGGAGTGAAGTTGCGCGAAGGGCGGAGGCTCCGGATCAAGGCCTGCGAGCCGGCCGCCTGCCCATCGCTCACCCGCGGCGTCTACGCCTACGACTTCGGCGACACCGCCGGCACCACGCCGCTCATCAAGATGCACACCCTGGGATCGAAGTTCATGCCGCCCGGCTTTCACGCCGGCGGCCTGCGCTATCACGGCATGGCGCCGCTCGTCAGCCACATCAAGGAGCTCGGCCTCATCGAAGCCGCAGCGTACACCCAGCTCGAATGCTTCGAGGCCGGGGTGACCTTCGCCCGGGCCGAAGGCATCGTACCGGCGCCGGAGGCGACACACGCGGTCCGGGGCGCGATCGAGGAAGCCCTTGCCGCCCGGGAAGCCGGCGATTCGCGAGTGATCCTGTTCAACCTCTGCGGTCACGGTCATTTCGACATGCAGGCCTACGCCGATTACTTCGAGGGCCGACTCACCGATCAGCACTACAGCGAAGAGGAACTCGAGGCCTCGCTCTCGGCCCTGCCCGGGGTGGCGTGAAGCGGATCCTGCCGGAACGCACGGAACGTCCCGGCCGTTCTGCCAACCTTCGCGTTAACGAAACCGAAGGATTTGTCCGGCATTTGCCTCTCAGCACATGCCAGCGACAACGCGGAGGATGGCCGATGAGACTGCTCAAGGCGGAGCGCGGTGGTGACACCCGTGAAGAGGCGCTGCGCTGTCTCGAAGCGCTTGCAAAGGGTCAGCTCGCCGTGCGGCCGCGCATCGATTCGGACGCCGTCCTGCGGCTCATCGGCGAACTCGCCAGGATGCTCCACGAAGAGGCGGAGCGGCGGATCGGGAGCGTGGTCGCGATCTCGACGAGCTCCAACGAGGTGGCCGTCGGGATTCTCGAGATTCTCGGCAGCTCCCGCGAAAACAGCGAGAAGGCCCAGGCGATCGCCGCCGCGGTGGAGGAGATGTCGGCGACGATCCGCGAGATCGGCGGCTATTCCGACCAGGTCGCGCGAGAGGCCGAGGAGCTGCGCCAGGTGGCCGCCGATGGCGCCGGGCAGGTGAGCGAGGCCGTCAACACCATGGGAGAGGTGGTGGGGGCCGTGCGCGAGACGGCGGGGCGCATCGACAGTCTTGCGGAGGCCTCGGCGCAGATCGGGGACATCGTCCGCACGATCGACGACATCGCCGAGCAGACCAAGCTGCTCGCCCTCAACGCGAGCATCGAGGCGGCGCGGGCCGGTGAAGCGGGCAAGGGATTTGCCGTCGTCGCCGGCGAGGTACGCGCGCTCGCACAGAAGACCGCCGAGGCGACCGAAGAGGTGCGCCGACGCATCGAGGCGCTCGAGGGCGAGATGCGGGGCATTCTCGAATCCGTCCAGACCGGCGAACGCTCGGTGAGCGAGGCGCAGGAGGCGATCGCCCGCCTCGGTGGCACCATGGAGCGCATGGGTGACAGCATCGACGGCGTCACCGGCCGCATGGGCGAGATCGCGAGCATTCTCAGCCAGCAGACCCAGGCCACCAACGAGATCTCGGCGAGCGTGAGCGCGATTGCCGAGGCCGCGACCAAGAGCCGCGAGCGGATCGAGGATGTCGTCGAGGCGAGCGAGCGGCTCGAGGAACATGTCAAACGCGAACTCATGGCCCTCGGGCGGTTCGAATTCCCGGAGAAGATCCTCCACCTCGCCAAGGCCGACCACGTACTGTGGAAGAAGCGGCTCGTGGCCATGGCGACCGGACGCTCCGAACTGCGGCCGGAGGAACTCGCCGATCACCGCTCCTGTCGCCTCGGCCGCTGGTACTATGGTGAAGGACAGAAACTGTTCGGCGGCGATGCCGTCTTCGTCGCGCTCGAGGCGGCTCATGAACGGGTGCACAGCCACGGCATCGAGGCCGCGCGGCATTTCCAGGCCGGTGACCTCGGTGGCGCCCTTGCCGCCATCGCGGAGGTGGAGAAGGCTTCGGTGGAGGTGCTCACCGCCCTCGACCAGCTCCTCACGCGCTACCGCCAGCGGGAGGATGCGCGCCGGGATGCGGCATGAGCGGAAGTGGGCGCCCGCTTTCCATCGCTCCCTGCGCTCCGGCATGCCGGAAGGCTTCCCATGGGATTTCCGCATGGGAAACCGCATTCCCTCCTGCATGCCGCGATGTCACGGGGGCGGCGTTCGCCCGCAGAACGCCTTCCGTCCCGCAAACAGCGGCCATGCGGCGGGCACGACCTCCGAACAGCCCGTCGTCACCGGTGAGGACGCGCATTCCGTTCTCGCTTCCGCCTCCGGGATCGTGAGCGGGGGTGCCGGTTCACCAGCGCCTGCGCCATGACACCGGAACGGGCGATCAGAGCGGCAGAACGCATCCTGCAGGGTGCGGCGTGCGACGGTCAGCGCCGGTCTCATCACGCCGGATCGCCGGCGACGGGGGCCGGGATTCGGGGAACTCCCCCCATCACTTCTTCTCTCTGGACGGATGCCGCGGCGATGCGGCCCGCAAGCGGGCTTCCTTCGCGCTTCCCCGCTTTCGGGGGTGGCGCAGATCCGGCACGGTTCCCATCCGGCGGACGGTCGAAAGCGGCGAGGAACGGGAATTCCGGCGGTGCTGAGGCCGGCCGTTTCCGGATGCCTCGCCGGGCCCATTGCCGTCGGGACGGGTCCGCCTTCACCGGCGAAATCTCCGGCGATCCGGGAAAGTCGACCGGTTTCGCCTCTCCTGCTCGGGGAGCGCCCGCGTTCCCTCGGCACCCGGAGTATCCTTCCCCTGTTCCTGGCCGCATCCCGGGAGGCCCGAAGGCGCAAGGGAGAGCGGAGGTTTCCTCCGGCGTGCCGGAGATCCTGCTGCCCTCAGAGTGCGCCGCATTCCGCGAGAAAGCGGCCGAGGATCCCGTTGAAGGCGTCTCTTGCCTCGACGTTGACGAGATGTGCGGCATCGAGCACTTCGACCCGTGCCTGCGGAATTCTGGTTGCGAGGTCTTCGAGCCGCTCGGGTGGCGTCACGGGGTCGAAGCGACCGGCGATGCAGAGCGTGCGGGCCGTGATGTTGCGGATCTCTTCGCACAGATCGGCATCGCGGATCGCCGCACAGCAGCCGGCATAGCCGAGCGGAGGGGTGTCGAGGAGCATCTGCTTGATCTCCTCCACCTTCTGGGTCTCCTCCCTGCGGAAGCGTTCCGTGAACCATCGTTCGACGATGCCATCGACGATCGCCGTCATGCCCTCCCCGAGCACGAGCGCGATGCGCTCGTTCCAGCTCGCACGATCGCCGATCCTGCAGGCGGTGGCGCACAGCGTCAGCGAGGCCACCCGTTCGGGATGGCGCGCGGCGAACATCTGCCCGACCATGCCACCGAGCGACAGACCGCAGAAGTGAACCCGCTCGATCGCGAGCGCATCGAGCAACGTCAGGACATCGTCCACGAGCTCTTCCATGCGGTATTCGCCCGGCACCTCCGAGGAGCGCCCGTGGCCGCGCATGTCATAGCGGAGCACCCGCAGGAGTGCGGCAAACTCCGGCAGCTGCTCGTCCCAGAGATCGAGATCGGTGCCGAGGGAATTCGCGAACAGAAGCACCGGCGCAGCCTCCACCCCCTCGAGCAGGTAGTGGATGGCAACCGGCCGCGCGCCCTCCCGCTGAACGGTTCCCTCGATGCGAATCTGGGCCATGGCGGCTTTTCTCCCCCAAGACGCGCACTCCCCGTCTTCGAGATGCCGGCTCCTGCCGCGGGGTGCAAGCCCGGCAGCGAGCGCGGGTGCGGGGCGCCCGGTCTCAGTCGAGCGGCCTCACGAAGGTGAAGGCTCCCCGGAGTTCGCCAGGTGCGAAGCCGGTTGCCGCATCGGCCGGATAGCGTTCGTGGATCGCCCGACGGACCTCGGGGTCGAGATCGCTGCCGTGGCAGGTGAGACAGACCTCGAGCGTCGGAATCGCCTTCATGTAGTGGAGATAGCGCTGCCCACCCTGGGTCACGATGCCCGCCCATTCGACCGTCCCGGGATCCTCGCCGGCGGCGAGGCGGGCGCGGAACTTCACGAGCACCGCACGTTCGAGCGGGCTCGGAGCATTGCGCGGGTTGCGCACACGAAGCGCCGTGCGCCCTACCGCCCAGCCGCTCTTCTCCGACACCCGGGTGGCGATGCCCGGCGCGACCTCGCCGCAGACGCCGATCGCGTCCGCGGCGCCGCGCTCGGCGAGGGCCTTCTGAAGGGCGCTCTTGAGCTCGGCGAAGAAGGTCTTCGCGAGGCTGCGGGCCTCCTGCAGGAGGGGCTCGGGAATCTCTCCGGCCGCAGCCGGCACGGCGAGACCCGAGAGGGCGGCGAGAGCGAAGATCAGGCGACGCATTCCTCGTTCCTCCCGGTGGATTTATGGAGCTCGCATGTCCGCGCCGGGGCGAATAGGAAGCCTCCGTCGGGGATTCAACCGTCACCGCGGCCGCGGGGTCCGTCTCCTTCGGGAAGAAGGCGGAACGAGCCCGCCTCACGTCGCAGCCGGAGCCCGAACCCGCGGCATTCCCGATCGAGGATCCGGGCAAGCCAGTCGGCGTCCTCTCCGGAGGGAAATTCGAGCCGCAGGCGCCGGATGTGGAAGGGAACCGCCCGCAGTTCACGCAGCTCGAGGGCGGGAAGGGTGAACCGCGGAAGCCAGGCGAGCACGAGATCGTCGCGGAAGGATTCGTAGCCCTCGATACCTTCGTAGTCGTTCAGAAAATCTCCGCAACCGTAGAGAATCACGGCGTTCTTCCACAGTTCCACGCCCTTCGGGTGATGCGACGAATGACCGTGGACGACATGAAAGCCCAGTTCCTCCACGAGGAGGTGGGCGAAGCTCCGCTCCTCGGCGCCGACCTCGTATCCCCAGTTCGCCCCCCAGTGAATCGAGAGCACGAGAAGGTCGTCCCTGCGCGGCGCCGCCCTCTCGACCGCCTGCCGCAGACGCTCGAGGCTCGCGCGGGAGAGATCGGAAAGCCAGTGCACGCCGGGGCGATCGGGTCCTGCCGCCCAGCCCGCAGGCACGCCGGAAGAGGGCAACGCGACCCCGAAGACGAGAACGCGCCCCCTAGCCGCGATCTCGCATATCGCCGGCCGGGCGGCCTCGTTGCGATCGCGTCCCGCTCCGCAGAAGGCGATCCCTGCCCTCTCGAGCGCGGCGATCGTATCGAGAAGCCCCTGCTCGCCCCAGTCGAGCACGTGATTGTTGGCGAGATTGCAGACGTCGATCCGGAAGCTGCGGAGCACCTCGATATTGTCGGGGTGCATCCGATAATGGATCCCCTTGGGCCAGGGATGTCCGCTTCCGGTTATGGCGGTCTCGAGATTGGCGATCCGAAGATCCGGCCCCATCGCGTCTACGGCTTCGCGCGCCACGCCCCAGACGTAATCGAAGGTGACGGGTCGCGGGATCGGGCCGTTTTTCGCTTCGGCGAGCCGGACATACTCGAGCGCCGAGGAGACGTAGGGCTCGTAGAGCGCGGGATCGGCAGGGTGCGGCAGGATCTGGTCCACGCCCCGTCCGGTCATGACATCGCCCAGAAGGAGCAGCGTGAGAAGCCTTTCCATGCCCCTTCCGCCTCCGTCCGACAGCCCTCTCCGGCAGGCGGCGAACGGCAGGCCCAGGGCCAGCTGACGTCGCGAGAGCGCCGCACCGCACATTCATCCACCCCGTGATGCGGACCCCCGTCGCGCCGCGCAATCCTCCATCCCCGGATATCGTATGCGCCCAGGGACCGTGAAGAGCCGACGCCGACCGATGCGCATACGGTGCCGGGGACGATCGCACTTCTCCCTTAACGGTTTCTTCATTCCTCCGGGCGACCGTCAGGCACGCGAACGACCCCTGTTTCGAACTCGGAGTCGCTGCCGTGCTCGCGAGGTCGTTCGCCTTTCTCTGTTCGATCCGCACCCGCATCTTCCTCCTTCTGCTCCTGCCTCTGACCGCCATGGGGGGCTTCGCCTTCTCGCTCGCCCGCGAGCGGGAAGCGAGCGCCGCCCAGGCCCATCGCATCGCGGAGGTGCTCGCCCTGGCGCCCGAGCTCAGCGATCTCGTTCACGAGCTCCAGAAGGAACGCGGCATGTCGGCGGGTTTCACGAAGAGCGGCGGCCGGGACTTCGCCTCCCTGCTGCCCGGGCAGCGCCGGCGGACCTCTGCCGCGCGCAGCAGGCTCGAGCAAAGGATTGCGGGCGTGGAGAGCGGATCGGCCTTTCTGCGAGGGATCCGCTCCCTGCTCGCGGAGCTCGCCCCACTCGGCGAGCTGCGCGGACGCATCGATCGTCTCGAACTCGATCTCGCCGAAGTCGTCAGCGCCTATACGAAACCCATAAGCCGCGCGCTCGATCTTCTTTCCACCCTCGTCCAGGAGACCGAGGATCCGGAGCTGCTGCGCCTCGCCGGTGCCTATGCGGATCTGCTGCAAGCCAAGGAACACGCGGGCCAGGAGCGGGCCCTCGGTGCCGCCGGCTTCGGTGCCGGGCGTTTCGATCCTCCCATCTACAACGGCTTTCTCGAGCGCATCGCCCGTCAGGAAGCCTATCTCGACATGATGCGGAGCCTTCTGCCCGCGAAGGAACGGCCGGCCCTCCTCGCCCTTCTCGCGAGTGCGCCTTTCACCGGGGTGGAAGAACTGGAAAGACGCGTGCTGGCGCATGGGGGAAGCGGTGAGGCGGTGGCGGAGGTTGATGCGGAGACGTGGTTCGAGGCGATCACCCGCAAGATCGATGCCCTCAAGAGATACGAGGAGGAGATCGCCGCCCGGCTCACCGGCCGGGCCCGTGCGCTCGCCGAAGAGACCAGGGCGTCGGCAGACCGTCTCCGCATTCTCGCCGGCGGGTCCTTCGCGGTCGTGCTTCTGCTCGGCCTTCTCGTCGCCCGTGGCATCGCCACCCCCCTCACCCGTCTCGCCCGCCAGATGGCCCAGGTCGCCCGGGGATGCGAGATCGAGCGGATCGAAGGGGTGCAGCGCCATGACGAAATCGGCCTCATGGCCCGTACGCTGCGGGATTTCCTCGAGCTCAGACGGCGCAGCGCGGAGGAGGAGCGGCAGAGACTGGCGCGGGCCGAGCGCCTGGAAGCTGCGGCGCGCAACTTCCAGAGCGGCATCGGGGAGGCGATGGCGACCCTCACCCAGGTTTCCCGGAGCCTTGCGCAAAGTGCCGAGGCGATGGCGGGCGACGCCGAGCGCGGCTGCCGGAACGCCGTCGTGGTCGCGGAGGAGACGGACCAGATGCGCCGCAGCGTGCAGGCGGTGGCGGCCGCCGTTCAGGAACTCACCGCCTCGATCCGGGAGATCAGCGAACGCACCCATCATTCTTCCACTGCGGTGCGCCGGGTTCACGAGCAGGCGGGAGAGGCGCACCGCGTCACGGAAAGCTTGGGCGCTGCCGCGGAGCGCATCGGCGAGGTGCTCGACCTGATCGGCCAGATCACCGCCCAGACCCACCTTCTCGCGCTCAACGCGACCATCGAGGCCGCGCGCGCGGGCGAGGCGGGGCGCGGCTTCGCGGTGGTGGCGGGCGAAGTGAAGCAGCTCGCCCAGCAGACGGCGGAGGCGACGGAGCGGGTACGGTGTCAGATCGGGGAACTCCAGCAGGCAGCAGAGCAGGTGTGCGCGGCGATCGCTTCCGTGCACGGCGCTCTGCGCGAGGTCGACGAGGGATCGACGGCGATCGCCGGTGCCACCGAAGAACAGCGGGCGGCGGTGGCGGAGATCGCCTCGAGCGCCGAACAGGCGGCGCGGAACACGGAGACGGCGGCCGAACGCACCGAGAGCGTGCGCGCGGTCACGGAACGTGCGAGCGAAACGGCCAAGGAGCTGCGCCGGGCGGCGCAGCGGATGGCCGCGGCGACGGATGGGCTCGAGCTGCAGATCCGCCGCTTCCTCGAGGACGTGCGCGCCGCCTGAAGAAAGGTGCCGGAGCTGCAGCCTCCGACCCCTTCGGGATGCGCGCCGGAGGCGCTAAGTTCGCGCCGTTCTCACGGAGGGGAGTCGAAGATGCGCGTGCGGCTCGCGGGCGGGCGCCTCTATGATCCTCTGAACGGGGTCGATGGCGAGGTGGGCGATCTGTGGATCGAGAACGGGCGCATCATCGCACCGCCTCCGGACGGCCGCGCCGGAGAGACCATTCACCTCGACGGCAGGATCGTCATGGCCGGAGGCATCGATCTCCACAGCCACATCGCCGGCGGCAAGGTCAACATCGCCCGCCTGCTCATGGGCGAGGAACATCGCCGGCACCGCCATGCGGCTGCGGATTCTCTCGCCTGTGGCTCCGGCATCGCGACGCCGGATACCTTTACAACCGGATACGCGTATGCCCGCATGGGCTACAGCATGGCCTTCGAGCCGGCGATGCTGCCGGCCAACGCCCGTCAGGTTCACCACGAAGCCGGAGACATTCCGATCATCGACAGGGGCGCCTATGTGCTCCTCGGCTCCGACGACCTGCTGCTGTCGCTTCTGGGGCGGAACGAGAGTCCGGCGATGATCCGGGACTATGTCGCCTGGATGCTTCAGGCCACCCGTGCGATCGCGGTCAAGATCGTCAACGCCGGCGGCATCTTCGCCTTCAAGCACAATGCGCGCAGCAACGCCCTCGACGGCGAGCTTCCGGTCCATGCCGTGACGCCCAGGCGCATCATGACCGCGCTCGCCGATGCCCTCGCGGAGCTCGGCGTGCCGCACCCGATCCACGTCCACGGGCTGCATCTCGGTCTGCCGGGAAGCGTGGAGACGACCCGGGCCACGATCGAGGCCATGGAGGGGCGACGGATCCATCTCACCCATCTCCAGTTCCACGTCTACGGCAAGGAGGGAAGGCGCGGCTTCTCGAGCGGCGCCGCCGCGATCGCCGAGCTCGTCAATGCATGTCCGAACGTCTCGGTGGACGTTGGCCAGGTCATGTTCGGCCAGACCATCACCGCCTCCGGCGACACCATGAGCCAGTACCGCAACGCCGCCTTCGCCCATCCCCGACGCTGGGTGCTCATGGACATCGAATGCGAGGCGGGGTGCGGCGTGCTCCCCTTCCGCTATCGGGACAGAAATTTCGTCAACGCCCTGCAATGGGCGATCGGTCTCGAGCTCTTCCTCGGCATCACCGATCCCTGGCGCATCGCGCTCACCACCGACCATCCGAACGGCGCCCCCTTCACCACCTATCCGCATCTCATCCGCCTGCTCATGGATCGCGATTTCCGCATGGAAGCCTTCGCGCGGCTCCATCCGGCGGCGCGCGAACTCTCCCATCTGCCGGCGATGAAGAGGGAATATTCGCTCTACGAAATCGCCATTCTCACCCGCGCCGGGCCCGCGAAGCTGCTCGGCATCGAGAAGGACTACGGCCATCTCGGCCCGGGAGCGGTGGCGGACATCTGCGTCTATACGCCGGATGCCGACATCGAGCGGATGTTCGCATCCCCCGCCCTGCTCTTCCGCCGCGGCGAACTCGTCCTCCGGGATGGAGAGCTGCTTCCCGAAGCCGCCGGCCTGGGCGGCACCACCCATGTCGTCGAGCCCGACTATGATCGCGCGATCGAACGGCACATCGCCCGCCATCTCGAGGAGGAGCGCGATCTGCGGCTCGAGAACTTCGTCGTCTCCCGCAGCGAGATGGAGGATGAGGGGGGGCTTGCGGTCCATCCCTGTCGG
>CAZHHU010000063.1:0-14679 GCA_964532215.1 uncultured Geminicoccaceae bacterium | reverse complement strand
TTCGCCGGCTGGGCCGCGTTCACCCTCGGCGTGGTGCTCGTCACCCCGCTCGCCGCGGTGCCGCCGCGGGAGGGCTTTTCGGTGCTGCGGGCGCCCATGCGCCTCGCCGAGGGCATCCTTCTCGTCCTCCTCGTGGTCGCCGGCACGGCCCTGCTGTTCGTGCAGCCCTTCCTCCCCTCGGCCGCGATTCTCGCCCCCCTCGTATTCTGGATCGCCCTCAGACACGGCCTCTGGCTCACGGCGCTCACGGGCACGCTCGCCACCGCCATCTCGCTCCTGCCCACCGCCGCGATGCCCTTCGCCGCAGCGTCTGCGGTGGGCGGCGCGGACGCCGCGCCGGTGCTCGCTCAGCCGCTGCTCTTCGGCATCGTCATCATGGCCTCGCTCGTTGCCGTCGCGCTCGCCCAGGAGCGGCGCCTCGCGCAGGCGGCGCTGGTGCGCACCCAGGAACTCGAGGGCCTCGTGCGCTCGCTGCCGGATCTCGTCTTCCGGCTCGATTCCGGCGGGCGGATCCGGGGCTACCGTGCCGGCACCACGGCCCATCTGCGCGTGCCGCCCGAGCGCTTTCTCGGCTGCCGCTTCTGGGAGCTGCTGCCCGAGGAGGCCGGCGCGCGGCTGCGCAAGGCGCTCGTGGGTGCGCGGACGACGCCGGAGGTCGTCCACTGCGAATACGCGGTCGATCTGCCCGTCGGCGGTGGGGTGTTCGAGGCCCGCATCGTCGGCCTCGCCGATCGCGGCTATCTCGTCCTGCTGCGGGACATCACCGATCGCAAGCGGGCCGAGGAAGCGCTTCGTGCCCGGGCCGAGGCGCTGCAGCGCTCGAACGAGGAGCTGCAGCAGTTCGCCTATGTGGCGAGCCACGACCTGCAGGAGCCGCTGCGGACGATCGCCAGCTTCTGCGAGCTCCTGCGGCGCCGCTACCGGGGGCGGCTCGATGCCGATGCCGACGAATTCATCGACTTCATCGTCGACGGTGCGCGCCGCATGCAGAGCCTGATCCGCGATCTGCTCGAGCTCTCGCGGGTGACCACGCGCGGGCGACCGTTTCGCGAGGTGGACAGCGGGCGCGTGCTCGAAGCGGTGCTGCGCGACTTCGAGAGCCGGATCGAGGAGACCGCGGCCTCCGTCGAGGTCGGGCCGATGCCGCGGCTCATCGCCGATCCGGCGCAGCTCGCGCAGCTGTTCACCAATCTCGTCTCCAACGCCCTCAAATACAGCGAAGGCCCGCCGCGGCTGCGCATCACCGCGCATGAGGAGGCGGGCTTCTGGGTGCTCTGCTTCGAGGACGAGGGCATCGGCATCGCGCCCGAGTATCATGAGCGCATCTTCCAGGTGTTCCAGCGGCTGCATACGCGCGAGGAATATCCGGGCACGGGCATCGGCCTCGCCCTGTGCCGCAAGATCGTGCATCGCCACGGCGGCGAGATCGAGGTGCAGTCCGAGCCGGGACGGGGCAGCCGCTTCATCGTCCGTCTGCCCAGGCGTCCGCCCGGATACGGCGACCCGCCCCGCGATGGGCCGAGCGTGCCGGAGGAGGGCGAAGCAAACCGCCCGTCGCCGCGTTCCGGCGGCACGGGCCGGGATCCGTGCGGCGATCCCCCGCCGCGGGAGGCGCGCTCCGGCCTTCAGGCCGCGAGCACGCGGTGACGCATCGCCAGGAAGCGCGCGTCGAAGGCGCTCGCGTAGTCGTCCGCCTTGCGCAGGAAGTCCATGAAGGAAGCGTGGACCTTCTTGCTCAGGGCGTCGCTCGCTGCGACCTCCTCGAACACCTCGAGGGTCGTCCGGCCCAGCGCCATCCAGACGTCGTCGGGGAAGGTCCGGAGCTCGACGCCGTGTTCGGCGATGAGCGGACGGAAGGCCTGGACGTTGTGGAAATGGAAATCGGCATAGGTCTCGTTGGCGGTGGCGGAGGCGGCGGTCTCGATGATCGCCCGGAGATCGTCGGGAAGTTCTTCCCAGCGCCTGCGGTTGACGATGATCTCGAGCCCGGGGCCGGGCTCCCCGAAGCCGGGAACGTAATAGTACTTCGCCACCTTGTAGAGACCGAAGGCGAGATCGCTCCAGGGGCCGACCCATTCCGCCGCATCCACCGCCCCGGACATGAGCGCCGGCGCGATCTCGCCCGGCGGCAGCAGCACCGTCGTCGCCCCGAGCCGCTTGAGCACCTCGCCCGCGAGCCCGGCGATGCGGAACTTGAGCCCCCTGAAATCGTCGACGCTGTTGATTTCCCTGCGGAACCATCCGCCGGCCTGGAGGCCGCTCGATCCCGCGTAGAAGGGCACGACGTCGAAGTCCGCGTAGACTTCCCGCCACAGCTTCATGCCGTCACCGAAGTAGAACCATGCCGCAAGCTCGACCGCCGTCAGACCGAAGGGCATGCCGGTGAAGTAGTTGAGGGCCGTGGACTTGCCGACCCAGAAATATGGCGTGCCGTGGGCGATGTCCGCGGTGCCGCTCTGGACCGCATCGAGGCCCTCGAACGGCGGCACGAGTTCGCCCGCGGCGAAGAGGCGGATCTCGAGCCTGCCGTCGGACATGCGCCGTACCCGCTCCACGAAGCGTTCGGCGTTGGTCCCGAGACCCGGCGTCTTGCGCGGCCAGGGCATGGTCATGTTCCAGCGGATCTGCGCCCGGGCCACGGCAGGCATGGCGATGGCGGCGGCGGTACCGGCTGCGGCACCCTTGAGCCATGTCCGACGTTGCATCATCGAACCTCCCTGATCACGATCGCCTCTGTGGCATAGCGTGATCGCGCGCCGCGGGCAAACGGGCGGAGCGGAGCCCGGCTTGAGCGGCGGCTGCGGGCGATCGCTGCTGGACACGCCCGGCGATTGCGCCATCTGTTGCCCAAATCCCGGGGTGAAGAACCATGATGTCGCTCTGGCCCGTCCTTGCCCTCCTGTTCGCGCTCATCCTCACGCCTCCGGCCGGGGCCGGCGAACCGGAGCCCGCCCACGGCATCGCGATGCACGGCGATCTCAAATACGGCCCCGACTTCACCCATTTCGACTACGCCGATCCCGATGCGCCGAAGGGCGGCACGGTGACCTTCTCCGCCATCGGCACCTTCGACAGCCTCAACCCGTACATCCTGAAGGGGGTTCCCGCGGCCGGGCTGGGGCTCGTGTTCCAGACCCTGACCACCGGCTCGCTCGACGAGCCCTTCTCCGAATACGGTGAGGTCGCGGAGGCGATCATCGTGCCCGAGGATCGCTCCTGGGTCGCCTTCGACATCAACCCCAGGGCCCGTTGGCACGATGGACGGCCGATCACGCCCGAGGATGTCATCTTCTCCCTCGAGGTCCTGAAGACGAAGGGACATCCCTTCTACCGCGCCTACTACAAGAACGTCGTCAGGGCGGAGAAGGTCGGTGCGCGGCGCGTGCGCTTCACCTTTTCCGGCGGCACGAACCGCGAACTGCCGCTCATCGTCGGGCAGCTTCCGGTGCTGCCCAGGCACTATTTCGAGGGACGCGACTTCGCCCGGGTGACGCTGGACCCGCCGGTGGGAAGCGGTCCCTACCGCATCAAGAAGGTCGAGCCCGGTCGCACGATCGTCTACGAGCGGGTGAAGGACTGGTGGGCCGCGGATCTCCCCGTCAACCGGGGGCGTTACAACTACGACGAGATCCGCTACGAGTACTACCGCGATGCCAATGTGGCGCTCGAGGCGTTCAAGGCCGGCCAGTACGACATCCGTCTCGAGAACGTCTCCAAGCTCTGGGCGACCGGCTACGACAGCCCCGCACTCGAGAAGGGATGGATCAAGAAGGAGGAAATCCCGGTCGAGCGCCCCGCCGGCATGCAGGGCTTCGTCTTCAACACCCGAAGAGCGATCTTCCGGGATCGCCGCGTGCGGCAGGCCCTCGCCTATGCCTTCGACTTCGAATGGACGAACAAGGCGCTCTTCTACGGCGCCTACACGCGCACCGACAGCTATTTCGAGAACAGCGAGCTCGAGGCCAGGGGACTCCCCGGTCCCAAGGAACTCGAGCTCCTCGAGCCGTTTCGGGATCGTCTGCCGCCGGAAGTGTTCACCCGGGACTACGAGCCGCCGAAGACGGATGGATCGGGCAACATCCGCGGCAATCTCCGCACCGCGCTGAAGCTCCTGCGGGAAGCCGGCTGGGTGGTGAAGAACGGCAGGCTCACGCACGCGCAGACGGGCGAGGTCATGCGTTTCGAGATCCTGCTCGTGAGCCCGTCCTTCGAACGCGTGGTCGCTCCCTTCGTCAGGAACCTGAAGCGTCTCGGCATCGAGGCGAGCTATCGCACCATCGACGCCGCGCAGTACCAGAACCGGCTGAATGCCTTCGATTTCGACATGATCGTCGCGGTCTGGGGGCAGAGCCTGTCGCCGGGGAACGAACAGCGGAACTTCTGGTCCTGTGATGCCGCGAAGACGCCCGGAAGCCGCAACTACGCGGGAATCTGCGATCCGGTGGTGGATTACCTGATCGACCGCATCATCCAGGCGCCGACGCGGGAGGATCTCGTGGCCGCCTGCCGGGCGCTCGATCGCGTGCTGCTGTGGGGGCATTACGTGATTCCGCACTGGTACATTCCCCACATCCGCGTCGCCTACTGGGACAAGTTCGGGCGGCCCGGGATCACGCCGAAGCACGGCCTCGATCTCTTCACCTGGTGGATCGATCCGCTGCGCCTTGCGGCTCTCGAGCAGGCGCGCGGCAAGCTGCGCTGACGGGGAACCGCCTTGGGCGTCTACATCCTCAAGCGCCTGCTTCTCATCCTGCCGACTCTGCTCGGCATCATGTTCGTCAATTTCGTCGTCATCCAGGCGGCGCCGGGCGGGCCGATCGAGCGCATCATCGCCGAGATCGAGGGGCGCGGCGTGGAGGCGGTGGCCCGCATCGCCGGTACCGCCCAGGCCGAGACGGGCGCGCCCACGGCGGCGGCCGCGGGCGAGGATTCGGTCTATCGCGGCGCGCGCGGGCTCGATCCCGAGTTCATCGCCGAGCTGCGGCGCGAGTTCGGTTTCGACAAGCCCTGGTACGTCCGCTTCGCCCACATGATCCTTTCCTATCTGACCTTCGATTTCGGCGAGAGTTTCTTCCGCGACCGGCCGGTCGTGGACCTCATCCTCGAGCGCATGCCGGTCTCGATCTCTCTCGGCCTGTGGGCGACCCTCATCTCCTACCTGGTGTCGATTCCCCTCGGCATCCGCAAGGCGGTGCGCGACGGCAGCCGCTTCGACGTCTGGACGAGCACCGTGGTCATCATCGGCAATGCGGTACCGGGATTCCTGTTCGCCATCCTCCTCATCGTCCTGTTCGCGGGCGGCAGCTATTTCCAGTGGTTCCCGCTGCGCGGGCTCGTATCGGAGAACTGGGAGGAACTCTCCTGGCCGATGCGCATCCTCGACTATCTGTGGCACATCACGCTGCCCGTCATCGCCATGTCGATCGGCAGTTTCGCGGGCCTCACGCTGCTCACCAAGAATTCCTTTCTCGAGGAGATCAACAAGCAGTATGTCATGACCGCCCGGGCCAAGGGGCTCACCGAGCGGGCGGTGCTCTACGGCCACGTCTTCCGCAACGCGATGCTCATCGTCATCGCGGGCTTCCCCGGTGCCTTCATCGGCGCCTTCTTCACGGGGTCCGTCCTGATCGAGGTCATCTTCTCGCTCAACGGGCTCGGCCTGCTCGGTTTCGAATCGGCGATCAACCGCGACTATCCGGTCATGTTCGCAACCCTCTACATCTTCACCCTGCTCGGCCTGCTCATCAATCTCATCTCGGATCTCACCTACGTGCTCGTCGATCCGCGCATCGATTTCGAGGCGCGAAGGGTCTAGGCCGCGATGGCGCTCCGGCGTCCCTACCGCTTCCTCGGCATTCCGCTCAGGCTCACGCCGCTCGGAATCCGGCGTCTCGAGAACTTCAGGGCGAACCGGCGCGGCTACTACTCGCTGATCATATTCCTGTGGTTGTTCGGCCTCAGCCTGTTCGCCGAATTCATCGCCAACGACAAGCCGATCGTCGTCTACTACGACGGAGCGTACTACTTTCCGATCTTCATGGAATATCCCGAGACGACCTTCGGCGGCGACTTCCCGACCGAGGCGGACTACCGCGATCCCTACATCCAGGAACGCATCCGCGAGAAGGGGTGGATGATCTGGCCGCCCATCCCCTACAGCTACGACACGATCATCTACGAGCTGCCGACGCCCGCGCCCTCGCCGCCGAGCTGGGACAATCTCCTCGGCACCGATGATCAGGCGCGCGACGTGCTCGCACGGGTGATCTACGGCTTTCGCATCTCGGTCCTGTTCGGACTCGCGCTGACGGTGGCGAGTTCGATCATCGGCGTGGCGGCCGGGGCCGTGCAGGGCTACTTCGGGGGGTGGACGGACCTTCTGTTCCAGCGCTTCATCGAGATCTGGTCGGGCCTTCCGGTGCTCTATCTGCTCATCATCCTGTCCTCGATCTTCGTGCCCAACTTCTGGGTTCTGCTCGGCATCATGCTCCTGTTCTCCTGGATGTCGCTCGTCGGCGTGGTGCGGGCGGAATTCCTCAAGGTGCGCAACTTCGAATTCGTGCGTGCGGCGCAGGCGCTCGGGGTCAGCAATCCCGTCGTCATGTTCCGCCACATTCTGCCCAACGCCATGGTCTCGGCGCTGACCTTTCTTCCCTTCATCCTCAACGGCTCGATCACGACCCTGACTTCCCTCGACTTCCTCGGTTTCGGCCTGCCACCGGACTGGCCGTCGCTGGGCGAGCTGCTCGCGCAGGGCAAGAACAATCTCCAGGCGCCCTGGCTCGGGATCACGAGCTTTCTCGTCGTCGCCACCATGCTCTCGCTGCTCGTCTTCATCGGCGAAGCGGTGCGGGATGCCTTCGATCCCCGCAAGACCTTCCGCTGAGAGGCGTCATGCTGCTCGAGGTCGAGAATCTGTCCGTCAACTTCCGGGTCGAGGATCGCGTGATTGAAGCGGTGAAGGGGGCTTGCTTCACCCTCGACAAGGGTGAGACGCTGGCGCTTGTGGGCGAGAGCGGCTCGGGAAAGACGGTGACCGCCCTCTCGATCCTCAAACTCCTGCCCTATCCCAAGGCGTGGCACCCGGCCGGTACGATCCGCCTCGGCGGCATCGAAGTGCTCTCGGCGGACGAGGCGACGCTGCGGCAGATCCGCGGCAACCGCGTCGGGATCGTCTTCCAGGAACCCATGACCTCGCTGAATCCGCTGCATACGGTCGAGCGGCAGATCAGCGAGGTGCTCCAGCTCCACCGCGGCATGCGGCGCGAGGAGGCGCGGGCGCGGGCGCTCGAGCTGTTGCGGCTGGTTGGCATCGACGACGCCGAACGTCGCCTCGATGCCTATCCCCATCAGCTCTCCGGCGGCCAGCGCCAGCGCGTCATGATCGCGATGGCGATCGCCAACGAACCGGATCTGCTCATCGCCGACGAGCCGACCACGGCCCTCGATGTCACCATCCAGGCCCAGATCCTCAAGCTCATCAAGGAGCTGCAGCAGCGGCTCGGCATGGCGGTGCTCATCATCACCCACGATCTCACGATCGTGCGCCGCATCGCCGATCGCGTCTGCGTCATGAAGGACGGTGAGATCGTGGAACAGGGAGCGACGGCGCGGATCTTCGACGCGCCGCGCCATCCCTACACCCGCGAGCTGCTCGCCGCGGAACCGAAGGGAGAGCCGCTGCGCCCCCGGGACGGAGCGCCGGTCGTCCTCGAGGCGCGTGGGCTCAAGGTCCATTTCCCCATTCAGCGCGGCTTCCTCAAGCGGACGGTGGGCTGGATCAGGGCCGTCGACGGCGTCGATCTCGCGCTGCGGGAAGGCGAGACGCTGGGTGTGGTCGGGGAGTCGGGCTCGGGCAAGACGACCCTCGGCCTCGCCCTGCTCCGTCTCATCGCGAGCCGCGGCGACATCGTCTTCCAGGGGCGCAACATCCAGGGCTGGTCCTGGCGGCAGATGCGGCCGCTGCGGCGCGAGATGCAGATCGTCTTCCAGGACCCGTATGGCTCCTTGAGCCCGCGCATGTCGGTGGGCGAGATCGTGGAGGAGGGACTCAAGGTCCATCGCATCGGACGCACGCCCGAGGAGCGCCGCGAGCGGGTCGCCCGCATCCTCGAGGAGGTGGGGCTCGAGCCCGGGATGATGGACCGCTACCCGCACGAGTTCTCCGGCGGGCAGCGCCAGCGCATCTCCATCGCCCGTGCCATCGTTCTCGAGCCCCGCTTCGTCGTGCTCGACGAACCGACCTCCGCCCTCGACGTCTCCGTCCAGGCGCAGATCGTCGATCTCCTGCGCGAACTCCAGCGGCGGCGCGGACTCGCCTATCTGTTCATCAGCCACGACCTGCGCGTCGTGCGGGCGCTGGCCCACCACATCCTCGTCATGCGGCAGGGACAGGTCGTCGAGGCCGGCCCCGCCGAGGAGATCTTCCTGCGTCCCCGGCATCCCTATACCCGCGCCCTCATCAAGGCCGCCTTCGAGGTCGAGGTCGCGGAGCCGGGCCTGGTCGCACAATAGGGGGAGATGGTGCGCATCGTCATCATTGGCGGCGGGGTGATGGGAAGCTCGCTCGCCTGCTGGCTCACCCGCGACGCCCAAAGGATGCCCGAAGTCATCGTCGTCGAACGCGATCCGACCTACGCCCGGGCCTCATCGGCGCTCTCCGCGAGCTCGATCCGCCAGCAGTTCTCGACTCCGGTGAACATCGAGATCAGTCGCTTCGGGGTCGAGTTTCTGCGCCGCGTCGGCGACTACCTGTCCGTCGACGGCGAGACGCCGGCGATCGGCCTCGTCGAGGGCGGCTATCTCTTCCTCGCCACGGAAGCGGGCCTGCGGGTCCTCGAGCGGAACCACGAGGTCCAGCGCGCGCATGGCGCCGATGTGGTGCTGCTCGGTCACGAGGCGCTCGGGGAACGCTTTCCCTGGATGAACCTCGCGGGGATCGAAGCCGGCTCGCTCGGACTGTCCGGTGAGGGATGGTTCGACGGCTGGGCGCTGCTTCAGGCTTTCCGCCGCAGAGCCATCGCCCAGGGGGCGCGTTATCTCCGGTGCGAGGCGGTGGCAGCAGAGCGCGAGGGGCGACGGGCCCGGGCCGTTCGGCTCGAGGACGGTACGCGTCTCGAGGCCGATCTGTTCGTGAACGCGGCAGGCCCCTGGGCGTCGCAGGTCGCCTCCTTCTTCGAGGTCGGCATTCCGGTGGAAGCGCGAAGGCGCTGCGTGTTCGCCTTCACCTGTCCGCAGCCGCCGCATCCCTGCCCGCTCGTCGTCGATCCCTCGGGGCTGTGGTTCCGTCCCGAGGGGCGGGGTTTCATCTGCGGGCTGCCGCCGCGGCCGGAGGAGGATCTCGCGGACCTTCCGCTCGAGGTCGACCACGAAATGTTCGAGGAGCGCATCTGGCCGATCCTCGCCGATCGCGTGCCCGCCTTCGAGCGGCTCCGCGTCACCGGCTCCTGGGCCGGCTATTACGCCTTCAACACCTTCGATCAGAACGCGCTGCTCGGTTTCCACCCCGAGCTCGACAACCTGCTGTTCATGAACGGCTTTTCCGGCCACGGCCTGCAGCAGGCAGCGGCGGTGGGACGCGGAATCGCCGAACTCATCCTCGAAGGACGCTATCGCTCCATCGACCTCGCCCCCCTCGACATCGCGCGTGTGTCCCGGGGTGAACCGCTTCGGGAGCGGAACGTCGTCTGAGCCTGCGCGTCCCGTCGCCGCATCCGCTCGGCCCGATCGCGATCGTCCAGCAATGGCCCTGCCGGCTCGCCCAGCGCCCGCAGCGGGATCGGCCGCGGCGCTGCATCCGCACGGGGCGCCCTGTCCCGATCACTCTATCGCCGGAGCACGCAGGGCGGCTAGAGCTCCTCGCCCGCGCGGAAGCGGAGCTCCGATACCGCATGGGCGTGGGCATCGAAGCCTTCGAAGCGGGCGAGACGGTAGGCGTGGCGGGCGAGTTCGGGATAGGCCCGTGGCGCGACGCGGGCGATCGAGCTGCGCTTGAGGAAGTCGTGGACCGAAAGCGGCGAGAAGGTGCGCGCGTGGCCGCCCGTGGGCAGGACGCAGTTGGGGCCGATGACGAAATTGCCGAGGGTGATCGGCGTATGGGGGCCGAGGAGAATCTCGCCCGCATGCTCGATGAGAGCCGCGGTATCCCACGGGTCTTCGGTCAGGATCTCGAGATGCTCAGGTGCGAAATCGTTCACGAAGGCGATGGCCTCGGCCATGTCGCGGGCGATCAGGATGCCGCCCCGTGGGCCGCTGAGGACCGCACGCGAATAGGCGGCGCGGGTCTCGCCCATGCGTTTCCACAGTTCCGGTATCTCACGCGCCGCGGCCTCGGCGAGCTTGCGGCTGTCGGTCACCAGATAGGCGGCGCTGTCGGGTCCGTGCTCGGCCTCGATGAGCAGATCCATGGCGGCGATGCGGGGATCGGCGGAAGCATCGGCGAGCAGGATCGATTCGCTCGGCCCCGCGGGAAGGCCGACGTCGATGCGATCCGCGAGCAGCCGCTTGGCCGCCACCACCCAGGGACTTCCGGGGCCCAGGATCTTGCTGCAGCGGGGAACGCTCTGCGTGCCATAGGCGGCGGCCGCCACGGCCGCCGCCCCGCCGCATTTGAAGATGCGCTCCACCCCGGAAAGCCGGGCCGCAACCAGGCTCGCATCGTCGACGCTGCCGTCCGGGGTGGGCGGGGTCAGCACCGCGATCTCCGGCACACCCGCCACCCGCGCCGGCACGGTGGTCATCATCATGACCGAGGGAAAGGCGCCCTTGCCGCGCGGCACGTAGCAGGCGACCGAGGGGATGGGGCCGATGCGTTCGCCGGCGAGCACCCCGGGCTGCGTTTCCACGAACCACAGCGGCTTCGGCATCTGCGCCTCGTGGAAGCGGCGGATGTTCCCGATCGCGAAGGAGATCGCCTCCCTGAGCGCGGGATCGATGCGGGCGAAGGCGCGCTCGAATTCGTCTTCGCTCACGGCAATGCGGTCCGCCGTCAGCTCCGCCTGGTCGTACTCGCGGGCAAAACGCGCGAGCGCCTCGTCACCTTCCGCACGCACCGCCTCGATGATCGCCCGCACCCGCTCGATGATCGGTGCGAGGTCGCTTTCCGTGCGCATGAGCAGACGCCCGCGTTCCGCGGGCGAAAGCCGGGCGAGTTCGATCACGCGGACATCATCGGTCATGGCGGAGCTCCTCAGCGGGCGCGCAGGAAGGTCTCGAGCCCCACGACGCGGTCCAGAAGCCAGACGGCGAGGGCGGCGAGGAGGATGTAGACGACGGAGAGAGCGGCGAGATCCGGCGACACGGTGGAGCGGATCGAGTTGTACATGAGCACGGGCAGGGTCACGGTGCGCGCATCGACGAGCATGAGGCTCACGATGAACTCGTTGAAGGCGAGGATGAACATGATGAGACCGCCGGTGACGATGCCCGGCATGACCGCGGGCAGGGTGACGGTGACGAAGGCGTGGAGCGGCGGCGCGCCGAGGTTCAGCGCCGCATCCTCGAGGTCGGGATCGAGCCGGTTCGCCGCCGCCGTCACCGCCCAGATCATGAACGGCAGGTTGATGACGCACAGCGCGACTCCGACCGGCCACAGACTGCCGAGAATCCCGAGACGGCCGAACCAGAGCATCATGCCGATGCCCGAGACGACGAGCGGGATCGTGAAGGGGAGGAGCAGATAGATCTGCAGGGCCAGCGCATGGCGCAGACGCCAGCGCACGAGGGCGAGGGCGGCGAGCGTACCCGCGGGAAGGCTCAGCATCGTGCACAGAAGGGAGACCTCGAAACTGCGCACAAAGGCGTCGACGAAGGCCCGCTTCTCGAGCAGCGCCGCATACCAGCGAAGCGAGAACCCCTCGGGCGGGAAGGCCACGATCCGCCCTGCGGTGAAGGACGCGGCCGCGATCACCAGCGTCGGCAGCAGCAGGAAGAGGACGTCGAAGGCGACGACGAAGCGCAGCAGGCGGTCGAGAACCGAGCTGCACCTCATCTTCCCTCTCCCGCGAAGGCGGCAGGGCCGAGCGCCGCGACGCCGAGAAAGCGGAAGGCGACCGCGACGATCGCGCTCGCGAACAGCGTCAGCAGAATGCCGAGGGCAGCGCCCATGCCGGGGTCGCTGAGCTGGAAGAAGGCATCGTAGACCGTGTTGGCGATGAAGTCGTTGGCGCCGCCTCCCATGATTTCCGGCATGGCGAACTCGGTCACGCTCAGGGTGAAGACGACCACCCCCGCGGCGATGAGGCCGGGGCGGGCGAGCGGCAGCAGGACGTGGCGAAAGGTGCGAAGCCGCGTCGCGCCGAGGCTTTCCGAGGCGAGCTCGAGCTCGCGCGGAATGGCGGTGAGGGCCGGCGCCAGCAGGAGGACGGCGAAGGGCAGCATGTACTGGACGAGCCCGAGGATCACGCCCTCGAAGGTGTAGATGAGCGTCACCGGCCCGAGCCCGAGCGGCTCGAGCAGGGCGTTCAGCAGACCCCGCTTGCCGAGGACGATGAGCCAGCCATAGGCGCGGATCACCTGACCGAGGAGGAAGGGGAGGAACAGGGTGACGAGCAAGAGCTTGCGCAGCAGCGCCCGTTCGGTGCGCACGAGCACATAGGCATACGGAAAGGCGAGGGCGAGGGTGAACAGCGTGACGAGGAGGGCCGCGACACCCGTGCGCAGCATGATCCTGAGATAGACGGGCTTCGCGAGCAGGAGCTCGTAGTTCGCGAACGTGTAGCCCGGATCGAGGCGGAAGGTGCGGCGGTCGAGCGCGTGGAGACTCGTCTCCGCGAGCTCCACGAGCCCGACCGCGAGAATCCCCGTCAGCAGGACAGCCGGCAGAAGGAAGAGATAGGGCGTCCAGGACGCCGCCGCCGGCGGGAACAGCCGCGCCCGCAGCGCCTCGAGGGGATCGAGCCAGTGCCGATGCGTTCGAACCGCGGCCACCGCCGCCCCGGCCTCATCCCTGCATGATCTCGTTCACCCGCTCGAACCACTCGCTCTCATGCTCGACGAGAACGGGCGTAGGGATGCGGAGGAAGCGCGCGAGATCCTCTTCGCTCGCGGGATAGGCGATGTCGCCGACGAGATCGGCCGGCGGCTCGAGACCGGGGCGCACGGGGGGAAGACCGAGGGCGTTGCACCAGGCCTGCTGGGCCTCGGGGGAGAGCGCAAAGTTCACGTACTCCTTCGCCCAGTAGAGCTCGTTTTCGGGCAGGCCCCTGGGAATCCACAGCGCATCGGTATCGAGGGTGGCCCCCTCCTTCGGCACGGTCCAGGACACGGCGATGCCGTTCTGTTTCGCCTCGCGCGCATTGGAGATGATCGTGCAGGCGAGATCGATCTCCCCGTTCTGGAACCAGTTCGTGAAGTCCGGATCCTCGCCGAGCAGCGGCTCGTTGTCCTTGAGCTTGCGGAAGAATTTCCAGCAGGGCTCCATGTTGTCCGGAATGTCCTCGAACTTGCCGCCCATGGCGACCTGGGCGGGCGCGAACAGGCCGATGCCGTCATCGTAGATGGCGACCCGCCGCCGATGCGCGGGATCGAGCAGCGCATGCCAGCTTTCGGGCGCAGCGCCCGAAAACGCCTCCTCGGCATAGGCGAGGATGTAGGCATAGGAGTAGACATTCACGAGCGGCCAGCCGTCGAGACCGACGGGACGGGCGACGGGCAGCAGCCCCTCGAGATTGGGCAGGCCGCCGAGATCTTCCGAGACGCCGCGCAGCGCCGACTTGGTGGCGTTGGTGGTGGTGTCCCAGTTGACGTGAACCGGCGGCGTCCGACCCTGATCGACCGCAGCCCAGATCTTGGGCCGCAGCTCGTTGTCCTCGGTGAGATCGTAGCGGATCGCGATTCCGGTGCGCTCACTGAAGGGTTGCGAGACTCCCTTGTCGATCGCCTCCTGCCAGACCCCGCCCCAGGCGCGGACGATGAGTTCCGCCGGCTTGTCCTGAGCCAGCGCACGCGGCAGCCGGAGCACGTAGGGGGCGGCGAGGGCGGCGGTGCCGGCGGCGAGGAATCGCCGGCGGGAAGCGGTGGTGGGGCGACGGTTGCGGCTCATGCATCTCCCTCCCTGTCGTTGCGGCCGGGACGTTGTTCCTCACGCCCGTCGAACACCATGAGGTCCGAGGGGCGGAAACCGAGGACGACCCGCTCCCCGAGGGCACGGGTTCCGTGCCGGGCCGGGTCGGTATCGACGAACTGCAGCGGAACGCCGCCGAGAGCCTCGGCGCGCGCAGCATAGACGAGACGATCCCCCTCGAAAACGGTTTCGACGATGGTCGCCTCGATGCGGCAGGAGTCGGGATCGCCATCGCCGTCCAGAGGACGCAGCCGCTCAGCACGGATCGCCGCCTCGACGGGGGCACCGATCGGGATCTCGGGATCGGCGATGCGGCCGCGCATCCGCACGCTTCCCACCTCGACCTCCGCCTCGCCGCCGCGCCGCGCCACGAGCCGCGCCGGAAAGAAGTTCGTGAGTCCGAGAAAGCCGGCCACGAAACGGTTGCTCGGCGCGTGGTAGAGGGTCTCGGGGGTGGCGAACTGCTGCAGCCGGCCCGCTTCCATGACCATGATGCGATCGGACATCACGAGCGCCTCGCGCTGGTCGTGGGTGACGTTGATCGTCGTCACCCCGAGCTCGCGCTGGATGCGGCGGAATTCGAGCTGCATCTCCTCGCGCAGCTTGCGATCGAGCGC
>CAZHHU010000062.1:9205-14770 GCA_964532215.1 uncultured Geminicoccaceae bacterium | reverse complement strand
CCGCCGCCACCGCCGCCCGGCGGTGACGCGGCACATGAGCGTCACCGGCGGCTGACGAGGATCGCGCCCCCTCTGCGGCCGACGGAGGCGCGGCGGAACGACGCGGGCCACCGCCTCCTGCGACCCCCGAGTATGAGCAAACGCGCCGGCCGCCGCCATGGCGCAGCCGGTGCGTTGACGTGCACAGCCCCCCATACTACCCGCAGCCGAAGGCATTCGGGAGATATCGCATGTCCCGTCGGAGCCGCGGCTCTTTACGGGAGTGGATGCTGGCGTTGGGCTGGGCGGCGTTCGCGGTGTGGAGCGGCGCCGTCGCGGAGGCCGGCATGCACGGCCGGGCGCTGGATACCGCTCCATTTGCGGACAAGGTCCTGTCGCTTCCCCCTGCCGCTTTAGGGCTCGCCGAACGGACCTGGACGGTGCGGGTGATGGAGGCACGCCTGGTGCCGGCGGAGGTGGCCGCCGGTGCGCGGCCGCAGGTCTTGGTGCGGCTCGAGAATCCCGGTGCGCGGCGAAGCCCCGCCTTCCTGCTCCGGCTCGAGCGCGACGGACGTCCGGTGCTGCGCCTCACCGGGCCGGCCGGGCTGCGCCTTGCGGCGGGTTCGGCGCGCGTGCTGCGGCGGCGTCTTCCCGCCCGTGAGACGCGGCGGCCGGGGATGCGGTGCTACCGGCTGGTGGCCGAAGGGCGGGGGGCTCGGGCGGTCGTGTTGGCCGGAGCTCCTGAGCGCCTCTGTCTGCGAGTGCAGATGCGGACAAGGGGACCTGTGGCCGGATCCGGGACCGAGCCCGCCGGGCGGCGGCCACCTGCGGCGGAGAAGGGGCTTGCGGCACGCTTTGAAGAGCAGACCGCCGCGCGGACCATGAAGGAGCTGGGAGCGCTCGGCGTTCTGCCGAAGTTCGAGCATCCGAACGCACCCGCCGTCCCGAAGCCGGGCCGGCGGGGTCCGCGATCGCCCGTGCCGCCGCTCGCATCCGGTGATGCCACGGAGCGGCTGCAGGACATGGTGCCGCGCCGGGCACGGCCGGGTGTGCCGATCCGCGACTGGTCGGAAGTGCCGCGGCCGTTCGCAGCCGGCGGCATCGGTGGTGCACCGGGCGGAGCCGGCGTTCCGGTGCTGCGCGGCGGTGGTACCTGGCGCATGGTGGATCGGGCCGGGGCGGAGATGTGGCGAGGCGCCAATGCGCCGACCGGGCGGAATCTTGTCAACAAACAGTTCAAGAGAGATGTGGCAGCGCTGCGCGACGTCGCCGAGAGTGCCCGGCGCACTCAGGACCGGGAACGCCGGCGGGGTGTGGTCACCGAACGCTTCGGCGAGAACCAGAGCATCCGCTACCGCGACGACGGCAGCGTAGAGGTGGTGGATCACGAGACCGGGATCACCGAACGCCGCTATTCCGACGGCACCCGGGAAGAGATCCGTCCCGACGGCACCCGGGTCACCTACCAGCCGAACGGCACCGCGATCGTCCGCGCCCCGGACGGCAGCACCACCATCTTCTATCCCGACGGCAGCCGTCTCGACACCTCCCCCGACGGCGAATCCTACTACACCTCGGCGGACGGGGAGGTGACCCAGATCACTCGCCGCGAGGAGGACTCGGAGGCGCAGCAGCAGGAGGGTGCGGATTCCGCCGACGACGGCGACGATTCCTCCGGGCAGGAGGATTCCTCCGCGGATGACGATTCTTCCGAGGAAGACGAAGGGGATGAGGACGATTCCTCCGCGGGTGAGGGTCAGGAGGGCGCGGACGGCGGCCGCGAGCAGGCCGGCTATCGGCCGGAGTGCGAGAACGATCCCGCCGCCTCGACGCCGCGCGGAGGGCGCTGTCGCCGCGAGGAGAGCGGGCCGAGCGAGTCCCAGAAGGCCAAGCTCACCGGCGAGTGGGTGGTGAATCCCAACCCGGAGGCGACGGAAGGCGGCGTGCGCTGGTGGCCGGACGGCCGGCCAGATCCGCGATGCGATCGCCGCGCCGAGGATCCGGGGGCCGAGGGCGAAGGTGGTTGTCCGCTGGATGCCGCAGGGCCGCCGCGCTCGCTTACGGACGTGATCGAACAGGCGACCGATCCGGTCACTCAGCCGGCGCCGACGCCCTGAACCCGCGCGCCGCAGCTCGCCGCCGGTGCGCGGGATCGGCGGGGCTGAGCGACGTCGCTTACCGCGAAGGCCGCTCGCAGGCCCGTGCTTTCGTGTGCTCGCACCGGACCCCCGTTGGGGGCATCAGCCGTCGGTGCCCGTAAGCCGCTGCGTCGCCACCGTGCCGTCGGCGGCGTGCAGCTCGGGGAAGGCTCCCGGGTTGCGGTCGTAGTCCTCGATCACCAGGCTCGGCGTCCCATCCACGCTGATCCAGAGATCGTCCCCGCTCATGAAGCCCGAGAGCAGATCGGCGCTCGCGTCGGGAAGCGCCACCTGGTTCACGCCTTCGCCGTCGCGGATGCGATCGATGCCTTCCCCCGCGCGCAGCAGGTAGAGATCGTCCCCGGGACCTCCGCGCAGCTCGTCGGCACCCGGGCCGCCATCGAGCAGGTCGTTTCCGCCGCGGCCGAGGAGAAGATCGTTGCCGGCACCGCCCGAGATGCGATCCGCCCCGTCGCTGCCGGGGAGCACATTGGCCGCCGCGTCGCCCACGAGCGGCCTGCCGTCCATGTAGGAAGCCAGCAGATCGCCGGGCGAGGAGCTCCCATGGTCCGTCTGCAGCAGATCGCCGAGCTCCCGCGGGCCGTCGGCAAAGGTGATCGTGCCATAGGCCTGCTCATGACCACGATAGCCCACGATGCGCGCGATCTCGGCATCCCCGACGCGCAGCGACAGGTCCTCGCCGTCGAGGGTGGCGGTCACCTGCGCCGAGGACAGGGAAGGTGCGCGCAGCGCGTTCGTCCCCTCCCGGTCGTGGATGAAGTCGTGCCCATCCTCGGCGAGACCGAGGACGAACACGTCGTCTCCCGGCCCGCCGTAGAGCTGATCGTCACCTCCTCCGCCGACGAGCAGGTCGTCCCCTTCGCCGCCCACGAGGTGATCATCGCCGTCGCCTCCCTCGAGACGGTCGTCGCCCGCGCCGCCCAGAATGATGTTGTCGCCGGCGTTCCCCAGAAGCGTGTTGTCTCCGGCGTCGCCGAGAATGTCGTGCGGCGCATCGCCCTCGAGGGTGAGATTTTCGATGTTGCCGCCGAGGTGCCGCAGGTAGGAGGCGACCTCGGGAGGGAGGTCGGTTGCGAGCTCGTCTCCGAGCACGAAGGTCGCGGCACCATCCGGGGCGCGATCCGGATGGATGGCGGCGAGGTGATCGGCGAATTCCGCCTCGATCACCACCGTATCGCGTCCGCCGTCCGCGGTCTCCAGGACCCGGTCGGTGAGCGCATCGACGCGCAGGATATCGTCGCCGGGACCGCCCGCGAGCAGGTCGCCTCCGGGACCGCCGTCGAGGAGATCGTTTCCGCCGTCTCCCGACAGCCGGTCCGGGCCGGGCCCGCCACGCAGCGAGTCGGCGCCCGCGCCTCCCTCGAGGATGTCGCCTCCCGTCCCTCCCTCCAGCACGTCGTCGCCGGCTCCGCCTCTGAGCCTGTCCGAGCCTGCGCCGCCCTCGAGGCGGTCCGCACCCTCCGCGCCGTAAAGCTCGTCGCCGCCGGCGCCACCGCGCAGGATGTCATCGCCTGCGCCGCCCACGAGCCGGTCCGCCGCAGCTCCCCCCTCGAGGGTCGCGCCCTGATCGCCGGCCTGTCGTACCTCGCCCACCGGCTCCAGCGTGGGCCCCTCCTCTTCGGCTGCGGGCGGGGCCGTGGGGTCGACCGCGGATGCGGCGGCCACCGATTGCACCGGCATGAAGGCGGGTGACGGCGACGGCGATACGACCGCAGCCGTTTCGGGTGCGCCGTCGGGCAGGGGGCCCTGCGGCCATGTCTCGGGTTCGATGGTGAGCCGGGGATCCGTCCCCGCTGCCGCGGAGTCCGGCAACGAACCGGCCTTCGCAGCCGCGGGCGGTTCGGCATGGAGCTCGGGGATCGTCTGGGGTGTGGCCGCGACGGTGCCTTGGATGAGGGGTGACGGTGCCTCCGTCCCGGCCGCGTCGTTCCGCGGCGCGACCGTGCCCCCGGATGTCTCGGAGGGCTGTTCGGCGGCGGATGGGGACCGCGCGCCGAGCCCCAGGAAACCCACGAAGGCGGCCGTAAGCGGCGCGCCGATCGCGAGTTCCCGGTTGGGCCGGTAAGCTTTCGTCCTTCTGGTGGTGGTGTCGTCCGTCTCTTCGAACCGGGCCATGCGCTTCGTCGACGCTTCGTACCCGGTGCCTCGACTCCCTCTCTGTGCCATCCCGCGTATCCCTCGATCTCGACGTTCGGGTTTCGCAGTGACGGCCGAAGAGACGGGAACGACCCTGGACGATCGCCGTCGAGCACTCTCGACGGCCTTCGAAACTACACGACTAAGCCCTTCATTTCAAATGATTTTTTCCGCAAGACTGAGAGCGCGAGAGAACACGCGGTGACACGTGCTTACCGCTTCGGAGCGGGACTTTGGCTGAAAAGCGTTCACGCTATGTACCGCAATCCGGGGGGTGCCCGCAGCGGACACCCCCCGGCGGCCGCGATGGTCCTCGTCACAGGGGTCGGTCACTACAGGAGTGGACCGCAGCGGCGCGGGAAATCCGGCATCTCCCGGCCGGCTCTCTTCCCGCGGCGATTTCTGCCCGAGAAAGGTTAATCGTCGGTTAACGGCGCTCCCCGCTCCACCGCGCCGCCATCCGCCCTGCGCTTCCGCCAGCGCCAGGGCTCGAGGAAGCGCCCCCGCCACAGCCCGTGGCGCCGGGCTCGTGCGATGCGCTCTTCGCGAAGGAGGGGATTGTTCGCCCGCGGCCAGGCAACGGCCCAGCCCGCATAGACCATGCCCCGCGACAGGTCATAACCGTCCGGTGTGCGGCAGCGGGCGAGCGGAGGTGCCCCCGGTGCGACAACCCGGCAGCGCAGCTCGACGCCCGCGGTGAGGTCCATGAGCGCGGTGGCCGCAATCCGCCCACAGTCGTACGGATGACCGTCGGCAAGGAGGCAGCGCTGGCCGGCCTCCGGCGCATCGATGCCGAAAAGCCGCAGTTCGCGACCCGCGACCCGCAGCCGGTCGCCGGCCACAACCTCGGCCGATCCCCGGAGCTCCTGCGCCCCGAGGCCGGGCGCGTGGCAGAGCGCGACAAAGACGACAGGGACAGCCCACCGCATGGGCGTGCCTCCGCTTCGGGTCGATGACATACGGCATGCTAGTGATCGCTTCACGGCCGGCCAGTCACCACGACGCGGCCTCCGGCGAACGTGAACGCCCGCGGGTGTGGTCGATGCATGGCGGGGGGGCCAGGAGCAAGGCGCTCGCGCGCCTCTAGCGGAGCAGCCGCGGCAGGATGGCATCCAGCCTCAGCAGCCCGTCTTCCGTGGCGCAGAGCCGTTCCCCCTCGAGCTGCAGCGCGCCCGCCTCGACCAGGGCTTCGAGCATGGGCAGATCGACCACCTCCGATCGCGCACAGCCGGTTCGCCGCTCGAGCTCCGCGAGCGACACCCCTTCCGCGAGGCGAAGCCCCATGAGCAGA
>CAZHHU010000062.1:0-9105 GCA_964532215.1 uncultured Geminicoccaceae bacterium | reverse complement strand
CCGCTCGAGCTCCGCGAGCGACACCCCTTCCGCGAGGCGAAGCCCCATGAGCAGAAGCTCCATGGCCTGCGTCCGGGGGTCGAGAAGCTCGCGCGGCTCCTCGCCATGCCCCCGCGCCTCGACGCTGGCGAGCCAGCGCTCGGGGCGGCGATGGGTCACGGTCGCAACGCGGCCATCCGCGAAAGTGAGACGGCCATGGGCACCCGGCCCGATCCCCACCCAGTCGCCCGAGCGCCAGTAGACGAGATTGTGCCGGCACGCTTCGCCGGGGCGGGCGTAGTTGCTGACCTCGTAAGCGGCGAGACCCCGCGCCGCGAGCAGCGACCTCGTGATGGCGAACAGGGCGGCGCGCGTCTCTTCATCGGGCAGGCGAAGCCTGCCGCTGCGCCACAGGGCGTGGAATGCGGTCCCCGGTTCGATCGTGAGCTCATAGGCCGAAAGGTGCCCGCCGACCCAGGCAAGCGCCCGCTCGAGCTCCCTCTCCCAGGACCGGGGCGTCTGGCCGGGGCGGCCGTAGATGAGATCGAAGCTCATGCGCGGGAAGAGCGCGGCTGCCATCTCGATCGCCGCAATCGCCTCGCCGAGATCGTGGCTGCGGCCGAGCAGGCGCAGGCCTTCCTCGTCGAAGGCCTGCACGCCGAGCGAGAGGCGGTTGACGCCGGCTTCGCGGAAGGCCTCGAAGTTCGACACTTCCGCCGAGCCCGGATTGGCCTCGAGGGTGATCTCGATGGCGGGCTCGAAGCGCCAGATTTCCGAAGCCCGCGCGATGATCGCGGCGACGGTCGCCGGCTCCATGAGCGAGGGTGTCCCCCCGCCGAAGAAGATCGAACGCAGCGGCCGTCCCGCGGTCTCCCGTCCGAAATGCACGAGTTCGCGGAGATAGGCCGCGCGCCAGCGGCGCTGGTCGATCCGCGGCCGCACGTGGCTGTTGAAGTCGCAGTACGGGCACTTCGCCGCGCAGAACGGCCAGTGGACGTAGAGCGCGAACCCCGCCTCGGGCGACGTGGCGGCGCCGTCCGGAACGCGGCGGGTCGGATGAGCGAGGATCGCGGTCACCTCAGTGCCCGGGGTTCCGCGCCCCATCTATCGCCGCAGGGGCGCGGGTCCATGGGCGTCCCTCCGGGGCGATGCGCCCGCGGGCGCTTTTCAGGTCGTGAATTCGAGCACGACGCCGCTCGCGGCCGCCGGTGCCACCGCGAGCGCGTGGGGAATCTCGCGCACCGCGATGCGGCGGGATGCGAGCGCGGCGCGCGTATCCTCGAGGCGCTCGACCATGACCGACAGCGCCACGAAATGCGGTGCGCAGCCTCCTTCGCGGATCTCGGAGACGGGGTGCAGGAGCTGCACGTCCTCATCGGGCATCACGAGCACCGAAGCGCCGTCGAAGTGGAAGCCGGTGACATTGTCCGTGCGCGACTCGGTGGCGGTGCCGAAGAGGCGCTCGAGAACGGAGACGACCGCATCCGTGGGCTCGGCATGCAGGGTGATGCTGCCGAGTCTGCGCGCACCGTTGGCATGGCGCAGCCACTCGCTGCGGCGCAGAAGCTCGGGGGTGAGATGCTGGCAGGCGAAGATGAGAAGCCCCTCGAGCTCCTCGCTCGGCAGAAGAACGTTGACGAAGCGCAGCTCCACGCCGCCGTCGCGGTCGAGCCTGCGCGCGAGCGGATGCGGGCCGGTGGCGGAAAAGCCCAGGCTGCGCCAGGCCTCGGCCGTCGCCTGCGCATCGTCGCTGGCGAGCGCGAGGCCGAAAATCCCTTCGCCCCGGGTGGCGAGAAACCGTTCGAGCTCGGGACGGTTCCGCGGCCCCTCCCCCGAAAAGGCGAGAAGCTCGATGTAGCCGTCCTCGAACATGATGCAGCGGTTGGCCGTGCCCCACTGCGGATGACGGCCGGGTGGCGTGAGCGTGAAGCCGAGCGCGCGCCAGCGTTCCGCCGCCTCCTCGAGCTCCCGCACCGCCACGAGCACATGATCGATGGCCCGCAGATGACGATCCACGACGGCTGCTCCCTCTCTCCCTCTCCCTCGCGGCCGCGCCCGGCCCCTGCTAGTCTCTGCCGCGCCACCCCGGAGCCCGCAAGGGGAGATCCGTCCGATGGCGATCGGCATCATCTCCGCCATTCCCGAGGAGCTGCGGCAATTGCGCGCGCTTCTCGCGCGTGAGACAAGCGAGGAGCGGAACGGTGCGACCTTCGAGCGCGGCCGCATCGAAGGCCGCGAGGTCGTTCTCGTCGAGGCGGGCATCGGCAAGGTCAACACGGCCATGAAGACGACCCTGCTCGTCGACCGTTTCGGCTGCGATCCGGTGGTGTTCATGGGCGTTGCGGGCGGGCTCGATCCCGAACTCCACATCGGCGACGTGGTCGTGGCGGATCGCACGATCCAGCACGATGCCGGCGTGATCGAGGAGGAGCGGCTTGCCGTCTACCAGGCGGGGCACGTTCCCTTCTTCAATCCCACCGACCGCCTGGGCTGGAAGGTGCCCGATGCGCTTCTCGATCGCGTCCGCGCACGGCTGCGCGGCTTCGCGCTCCCCCATCTTCCCGCGGCTGCGGGCGGCCAGGGCCGTCGCCCCCGCATCGTCTTCGGCACGATCCTCTCCGGCGATCAGTACATCCACTGCGAGAGGACGCGCGAGCGGCTGTTCCGCGAGCTCGCAGGCCGGGCGGTGGAGATGGAGGGCGGCGCGCTCGCCCAGGTGTGCGAGGCCTTCGGCGTCGGCTGGCTCGACATCCGCGCCCTTTCCGATCTCGCCGGCCGGAATTCGCGCTTCGATTTCGCCGCCTTCGTACACGCGGCCGCGGACTATGCGACGCGCATCCTGCTGCGGCTGCTGCCGGTGCTCGAGCCTTCGCACAACCGCGCCCGCCAGGGAGGAGGCCGAACGTCGTGAGCGCCGGCCGCGGGGGCGGTTCAGGGCGGATCGCCCGCGGGCCAGCGGCGCGCGATCTCATCGACCGCGGGGCGGGGTGCCGCGGGCGGCTGAAGCCTGACCGTCCCGACGTAGAGGATGCCGAGCAGGCGTTCCTGTTCCGCGAGCCCGAGGCCTTCGTGCACGATCCGGCTGTAGGCCGGCGTCCCCGTCGCCCATTTGGCGCCGAAGCCGCTCGCATGGACGGCGATCAGCAGGTTCTCCACCGCCGCGGCCGCCGAGGCGAGCTGTTCGATCTCCGGAATCTTGGGATGATCGGGCTGCAGGCGTGCGACCGCGAGCAGCACGAGCGGCACCCGCTCGGGATTGCGCCGCTGCTTCTCGCGCTCCGCCTCGGAAGCGTCGGGGTGGGTATCGAGCAGCGCCTCGAGGAAGAGCTCGCCGAGGGCGGCGCGGGCTTCTCCCTCCACGATCAGAAATCGGAAGGGGCGGAGCCGGCCGTGGTCGGGGGCTGCTGCCGCCGCCTCGAGCCAGCGCCGCAGGGTCGCGCGATCCGGGCCGGGCGGCCCGAGGCCGGCCGGGGCTATGGTTCGCCTGCCGAGTATGGCCGCGATCGCTTCCATCGCCTCACTCCACCGCTTGAGACCCGCCGCGGATGCCGCCGCGGCGCCCTCCGCGCGCCGATGCTCTTGGCGCCACCCGCGCCTGCAGTATAGGAACCGCGCTGGCCGTCGTCGCGGGGGATGGGAGGCGACGGGCCACCGCGCAGAAGGAAGGGCTCATGACCAATGTCGCCGTGGTCGGCGCCCAATGGGGCGACGAGGGCAAGGGCAAGATCGTCGACTGGCTGTCGGTGCGGGCGGAGGTCGTGGTCCGTTTCCAGGGCGGACACAATGCCGGCCATACGCTGGTGATCGACGGCAACACCTACCGCCTCTCGCTCCTCCCCTCCGGGGTCGTGCGGCCGGGAAAGCTTTCCATCATCGGCAACGGGGTCGTCGTCGATCCCTGGGCGCTGCTGGAGGAGATCGAGCGGCTGCGCGCCCAGGGGGTGAGCGTGACGAGCGAGAACCTCCGCATCGCCGAGAACGTCCCTCTGATCCTGCCGCTTCACGGCGAGCTCGACCGCGCCCGGGAGAAGGCGCGCGCCGAGAGCCATCGCGGTACGGGCCGCATCGGCACCACGGGGCGGGGCATCGGGCCGGCTTATGAGGACAAGGTCGCAAGGCGCGCGATCCGTCTCTGCGACCTTGCCGACCGCGCGGTGCTCGAGGCCAAGCTCGAGGAGCTGCTGCTCCACCACAACGCGCTGCGGCGCGGTTTCGGCATTCCCGAGGTGGATGGAGCACGGCTGCTCGGCGAGCTCGAGGCCCTCGCGCCGAGGGTGCTCCCCTTCGCGGAACCCGTGTGGCTCAGGCTTGCGGAGTTGCGCCGGGCGGGGCGGCGGATCCTGTTCGAAGGGGCCCAGGGGGCGATGCTCGATGTCGATCACGGCACCTACCCCTTCGTGACCTCCTCGAACACCCTGGCCGCCCAGGCGGCGCTCGGCTCCGGCGTCGGCCCGGATACGGTCGGCTATGTGCTCGGGATCTGCAAGGCCTACACCACCCGGGTGGGGGCCGGCCCCTTCCCGACCGAGCTCCACGACGACATCGGCCGCCGCCTCGGCGAGCGCGGGCGCGAATTCGGCACCGTCACGGGCAGGCCCCGCCGCTGCGGCTGGTTCGATGCCGTGCTCGTGCGTCAGGCGGTCAAGCTCGGCGGCATCAGCGGCCTCGCCCTCACCAAGCTCGATGTGCTGGACGGCTTCGACCGCATCCGCGTCTGCACCGCATACAGCCTCGAGGGACAGCTGCTTCACCATCTGCCCGCCGGCATGAGCGCGCAGCAGAACGTCCGCCCCGTCTACGAGGAGCTCCCGGGCTGGCAGGAGAGCACCCGCGGCGCGCGGAGCTTCGCCGAGCTGCCGGCGAATGCGGTCAAATACGTCAAACGCCTCGAGGAGCTCGTCGAGTGCCCGGTGGCTCTCCTTTCCACGAGTCCGGACCGGGACGACACCATCCTCGTCCACGATCCCTTCGCCGACTGATTCGCGGCCCGCCCGCTCAGGGCCGATCCGGCACCTCCGCCCGGTCGCGGAAGAGCTTCCAGGTGATCGCATCGTGCAGCGCGTTGTAGGAGGCCGCGATGATGTTCCCGGACACGCCCACCGTCTGCCACACGTTGCCGCGGTCGTCCTCGCTCTCGATGATGACCCGCGTGACCGCGGCCGTGCCCGCCTCCGGGGTGAGGATCCGCACCTTGTAGTCCACGAGCCGCATCGAGGCGAGCCCCGGATAGAAGGGGATGAGAACCTTGCGCAGCGCCTGGTCGATGGCGTTCACCGGCCCGTTGCCTTCCGCGGCCTCGATCCGCTCCGCGGAGCCGATGCGCACCTTCACGGTCGCGAGCGATTCGGTGACGAGCTCGCCGCGGGCGTTGAAGCGCCTTTCGTCCTCCACCTTGAAGCGGAGGAGCTCGTAGTACTCCTGCACCTGGCCGAGGGCGCGGCGCACGAGCAGCTCGAAGCTCGCACTCGCACCGTCGTAGCTGAAGCCCTGGGACTCGCGCCGTTTCACGAGCTCCAGAAGCTCGCGCACCTGGGCGTCGGTGACCGCGAGTTCGATCCCCATCTCCTCGAAACGCTGCAGGAGATTGGAGCGCCCCGCCTGGTCGGAGACCAGGATGTCGCGGCTGTTGCCCACGAGCGCGGGATCGATGTGCTCGTAGAAACCGGGATTCTTGAGCACCGCCGAGGCGTGCAGGCCGCCCTTGTGGGCGAAGGCGGAGGCGCCGACGTAGGCGGCATGGCGGTTGGGGGCGCGGTTGAGGAGCTCGTCCACGAAGCGGGAGAGGTGGGTGAGGTGGCGGATGCGCTCCGGCGGGATGCCCACATCCAGCCCCATCTTGAAGACCAGGGTGGGGATCAGGCTCACGAGGTTGGCATTGCCGCAGCGCTCACCGAGGCCGTTCATGGTGCCCTGGATCTGGCGCACGCCGGCGCGCACCGCGGCGAGCGAGTTGGCGACCGCGTTCTCGGTGTCGTTGTGGGTGTGGATGCCGAGCCTGTCGGGCCCGATGCGCTCGACGACGCGCGAGACGATGTCCTCGACCTCGTGCGGCAGGGTGCCGCCGTTGGTATCGCAGAGGATGAGCCAGTCCGCGCCGGCCTCGAGCGCGGCGGCCAGGCAGGCGAGGGCGTATTCGGCATCGTCCTTGAAGCCGTCGAAGAAATGCTCGGCGTCGAACATGACGAGCGCCGCATGGCGCTTGGCCTCGCGCACGCTGTCCGCGATCATGTGGAGATTTTCCTCGCGGGTTACGCCGAGGGCACCGTTCGCATGTTTCGCCGAACTCTTGCCCACGAGCGTGATGCCGTCGACGCCGGCGCGGAAAAGCGGCTGCAGGCCGGGATCGTTGGCGGCGCTGCGGCCGGCCCGCCGCGTCATGCCGAAGGCGAAGAGCTTCGCGCGGGTGAGGGGAGGGGGGGTCTCGAAGAAGCGGTCATCGGTCGGATTGGCGCCCGGCCATCCGCCCTCGATGAAATCGATGCCGAAGGCATCGAGCTCGGCGGCGATCCGTCTCTTGTCGGCGACGCTGAAGGAGACCCCCTGGGTCTGCGCCCCGTCGCGGAGCGTCGTGTCGTAGAGGTAGATCCGTCTCGCGCTCATCGCCTGCGCCACACCGTTCCTCGAGGCGTATCTTCGAGCAGGATGCCGCGTTCCGCCAGCTCCTCGCGGATCCTGTCCGCGGTCGCAAAATCGCGCCGCCTGCGCGCTTCCGCCCGTTCCTCGATGCGGGCTTCGATCCAGGCCACATCGACCGCGACGCCGCGCTCGAGCCAGGCCCGCGGTTCCTGCTGAAGCAGACCCAGAAGCGCGGCGCTCGCCCGGATGCGCGCGGCGAGTTCGCTGCGGCGCGCGGCATCCTCCTCGCGGTTCAGCCTGCCCACGAGCTCATGCAGCCGGGCAAGGGCGCGCGGCGTGTTGAGATCATCGGCGAGCGCCGCGAGAAAGGCGGCATCGGGGCTCTCCTCGGCGCCGCCCTCGACCTTGGAGAGGGCGAGATAGAGCCGATCGAGCGTCTGTTCCGCCTGTGCCAGCGCCGCCTCGGTGAAATCGAGCGGTGCGCGGTAGTGGGCGCCCAGGATCCACAGCCGGATCGCCTCTCCGGGCGCCATGCGGCGCGCCTCTTCCACGGTGACGATGTTGCCCAGCGACTTCGCCATCTTCTCCGCGCGCATGGTGACGAAGCCGTTGTGGACCCAGAAGCGGGCCATGAGCTCGAGCCCGTGGGCGCAGCAGCTCTGGGCCATCTCGTTCTCGTGGTGGGGGAAGACGAGATCGATGCCGCCTCCGTGGATGTCGAAGGGCAGGCCGAGATAGTGCTCGGACATGGCCGAGCATTCGATGTGCCATCCGGGACGGCCGCGGCCCCAGGGGCTCTCCCAGCCCGGCAGCTCCGGCGGCGAGGGCTTCCACAGCACGAAATCGGCCGGATCCTTCTTGAAGGGGGCCACCTCCACCCGCGCACCGGCGATCTGATCCTCGCGCGAGCGCCCGGAGAGCCGACCGTAGCGCGGCATCGCCGGCACATGGAAGAGGACGTGCCCGTCCGCCACATAGGCGCATCCGCGGGCGAGCAGGCGCTCGATGAGGCGGATCATGTCGTCGATGTGGGCCGTCGCCCGCGGCTCGAAGGTCGGCGGCAGGCACAGAAGCGCCTCGGCGTCCTCGTGAAAGGCGCGGATCGTGCGCTCCGTAAGCGCCTCGATGGGCTCACCGTTCTTCCGCGCCTGATCGATGATCTTGTCGTCGACGTCGGTGATGTTGCGCACATAGGTCACGCGCGGATGGAAATGGCGCAGCAGCCGGTAGAGGACGTCGAAGACGACGAGGGGACGGGCGTTTCCGAGATGGATGCGCTGATAGACGGTGGGCCCGCAGACGTACATGCGCACGTGGCCGGCCTCGAGAGGCGAGAAGGCCTCCCGGCGTCGCGTCAGGCTGTTGTGCAGTCGCAGCTCGACCACCTCTCGCCTGGCCCCCTGAGGTTTGCGATCGCGCGGGTCGCAGGCCCGCCGGGGGGCCGCACAGCCCGCGGGCCACCAGCGCCGGCTCGCGAACGGTCGCGGTCAATCCCCGCTTACGGCCGGCGGCCGGCCCGTGCCGCCCCGGGCGCCATGCCGCGGCGAACCGGCCATGGCGCGGCCGGCCACCCTGCGCTGTCGCCGCCCCCTGCGCGCGCCGTCGTCCCGCGGCACGATCCGGCCCGCGCTCAACGGTGTTCCGTCGTCGCTCCGGGCCCGTCCTCGCCGCCGCTTTCCCCGGACGAGGATTCTTCGCCTTCCTCTCCGGTCTCCTGCGGTTGCTCGCCCGCCGCCTCCGCCTGCTTGCGCGCGAGCTCCTCCTGCTTCTGCCTGATCGCGGCCCCGAGGATCTCGCCCAGGCTCGCGCCGGCGTCGGCCGAGCCATAGGCGGCCATCGCCGCCTTCTCCTCCTCGATCTCGAGCTGCTTGATCGAGAGGTTCACCCGCCGCGCGGCCTGGTCGATGCCCGTCACCACCGCATCCACCTTCTCGCCGACGGCGAAGCGGTCGGGGCGCTGTTCCCGGCGCTCCTTGGCGAGATCCGCCTTGCGGATGAAGCCGGGCGCGCCCGATGCCAGCTCGACCTCGAGCCCCTGGGGCGTGACCTCCCGCACGACGCAGGTCACCCGATCGCCCTTCTTGATCCCGGCGATGGCCTTCTTGAACGGGTCCTCCTCGAGCTGCTTGATGCCGAGGGAAATCCGCTCCTTCTCGACATCGACGTCGAGCACCACCGCCTTGACGAGCTGCCCCTTCTCGTACTTCCCGATCGCTTCCTCGGGCGGCTCGGTCCAGCTCAGATCGTTGAGATGGACCATGCCGTCGATATCGCCTTCGAGACCGATGAAGAGCCCGAATTCGGTGATGTTCTTGACCTCGCCCTCGACCACCGAGCCGACCGGGTGCTTCTCGAGGAACTCCTCCCAGGGGTTGGGCAGCGCCTGCTTGAGGCCGAGCGAGATGCGCCGCTTCTCCTCGTCCACGTCGAGGACGACGACCTCGACCTCCTGGCTCGTGGAGACGATCTTGCCGGGATGCACGTTCTTCTTGGTCCAGCTCATCTCGGCGACGTGCCCGAGGCCCTCGACCCCGGGCTCGAGCTCGCCCA
>CAZHHU010000061.1:13959-15048 GCA_964532215.1 uncultured Geminicoccaceae bacterium | reverse complement strand
CGCGCGCACAACCGCGCTTCGGCGGTGCCACCGCCGCAGAGCCTGACCGGAACCAACGACAGCGCCGCCTCCACCTTCGACGCAGCAACCCGCTCCGGCACCGCCCATGTCGCGGTGGTCGACACCAGCACCGGCGCAGTGGTCGATGTCGTGACCCTCGATCTCGCGACCATCCCCGACACCGCGACTCTGGTCTCGACCCTGGACGGCACGCTCTCCTCCTATGGCGGAGGCGCCACCCTCTCCGGCGACGGTCCCCTGGCGCTGAGCGTGGGTGCGGGTTACGGCATCGCCATCTCGGAGGGCACGAGTGCGATCCAGGTCACGGACGCCGCCGGGCACACGCGGGAATATGGCTTCTCGCACTTCTTCGGCCTCAACGATCTGCTCGTGACCACGGAGGACCGGACGACGGCCCTCGCGGTGCGGGATGTCATCGCGGACGACGCGCAGCTGCTCGCGGGCGCCACGCTCGCGGTGGACAGCTCGACCTCGCCGCCCACCGCGACCCTCGGTGGCATCGGCGACAACCGGGGCGCCCGCGAGCTCCTCGACGCGCTCGACGCCGAATATGCGACCGTTGCGCAAGGCGGGCTTCCGGCCCGCAATGCGAGCGCCACCACCTATCTCGAGGATCTCGTCGCCTACCAGGCGGGCGAGCTTTCGCGGCTGCGCGAAAGCCGCGAGGTCGCGGACGCCCTGGTGGAGGATCTCGAGGCGCGCCGCTCGGCGGTCTCCGGCGTGGACCTCGACGAGGAACTGTCGAAGCTCGTCGTCTACCAGCAGGCCTACGCCGCCTCGGCGCAGATCATGCGCGTCACCAACGAGCTCTTCGACGAGCTCCTCGCCATCGCGCGCTAATGGAGAGCTGGCGATGACGGCACGCATCGGCGACCACATCCAGCATCAGCGCCTCCTCCAGGATGTCGCCACCACCCGCGCCCGCATGCACCGCACCCAGACGGCGGTCGCCTCGGGCAAGACGAGCCAGCGTTTCGACGAGATCGCGGATCGCGCCGCCCTGCTGCTCGCCGCCCGTCAGGACAGGACGATGGTGGAAGCGCGGATCCGCCGCAACGAGGAGCTGCT
>CAZHHU010000061.1:6832-13859 GCA_964532215.1 uncultured Geminicoccaceae bacterium | reverse complement strand
GCGGATCTGCGCGGCGAAATCGGGGCGAACATGAGCCGGCTCGAGGGCATCGTCGACGCCCAGAGGGGCGAGCAGACCTACCTCCAGGAGGTGGTGAGCCGCATCGAGGATACCGACGTGCCGGAAGCGCTCACCAGCCTCGCACGCGACCAGATGCTGCTCGAGGCCGCCTTCGTCACCATCTCGCGCATGGCACGCCTCACGCTGAGCGAGTACCTGCGCTGAGCCTCCCCTGCCCGATCGCATGGAGAAGACGCCGATGTCCGCCGCCCACTCGCCGATCGCAACAGAGGCCCGGGTTGTGGCCCCACCCGCAGCCGCGAGCCCGCTGCCGCGCACGCTCGCCTTTCCGCGAGGTCTTCCGGGCTTCCCGAGAGCGCGGTGCTTCCGCCTCGAACCTCTTGCGGGCAGCAGCTTCGCGCTCCTGCGCTCGGAGGAGGATCCCGATCTCGCCTTCGTCGTCCTCGCGGCGCTGCCGGATGCCACCGGCATCGCCGCCGAGGAGATCGACCGCGCCTGCACCGAGTTCGCGATGGCGCGCGAGCATGTCGCCCTGCTGTTCGTGGTCCGCCTCGAGCGCGCCGGCAGCGGCTGCCGCGCCTTCGTCAACCTGCGTGCGCCGATCTTCGTCGACCGCGCGTCGGCGCAGGCCATCCAGCGGGTACTCTCCGACCCCCGCTATCCGTTGCGCCAGCCGCTGCCGCGCAGCGCCGCCTGAGCCCGGGTCTGCACTTCAGCTCAGATGGGGCCACAGCACGGGCCTGAGCTGCGCTTCGAGTTCGACATCCGAAAGGGTGGTGAGATCCTTCGGAAGCTCGCGCGCGATCTGCCGCAGCCGGGGCGGCAGAGCGCCGCGGAGATCGCCGAGGGTGCGCGGTGCGGCGACGAGCAGCAGCTCGTTGAAGCTTCCCCGGTTGAGCTCCTGCTCGAGCACCGTCGCGACATGGCGCGCAAAGCGTTCCTTCTCGACCCTCTTGGGATCGGTGTCCGGTTCCATGGCGTGGCGCCCCTCGTCATGGACGCGGTTCTGCGTGCGTCCCGGCCGGTCGGCCGCAAGGTCGAGCCCCTTGCGCCGTGCCGGATCGTAGACTTCCTCGCGCACGGGATCGATGACGTGGTTGGCCGAATCGGCGCGGAAGAAGCGGGCCCGCGCCCCGTCGGCGACCACGATCCAAACTCTGCGCCTCGGCATGCCTGTCCCCCTCCGTGCGGATGCAGCGCGGCCGCGGAACGCCCCGCAGCCCGTTGTCCTCAGTCCTCGCGGTCCTCGGTGAGGATGTCGTAGACCGCGGCCACCCGGCCCTGCAGCGGCCGCTCGGCTTCGCCGAGCCGCTCGCCGGCGCCGGCGGCCCAGGCAAGCGCCTGCTCGATTTCCCCGAAGGTCGCGCCGGTTCGCAGAATCCGGAGATGCTTGACCGGATCATCACCGCCCACGAGCTCGGCGATCTCGCTCAGCGTCGGATGCGCATGGGGCGAACGGCTGCGTCGTACGGGCATCTCTTGTCTCTGGTCCGTGCGGGCGCCCGCGGTCGCGCCCGGGTTCAGTCCGAATGCGCCTGTGCCAGCAGATCGAGGATTCGATCGAGCTCGACTCCCGCCGTCGGATCGACGAGCAGGAGACGGGCCTCCTTCTGGATGATGCCGGAAAGCTCGGAATTCAAGAGCGGCTGTGTGCGCTCACCTCTGATCACACGGATGCGGCCGGCCTCGACGCCTTCGCCGATCTGCCGCTCGAGCTTGGGATCGGTGGGCAGGGCGGCGGTCGCGACGAGAAGGAGCGGGCAGCCTTCCCGCCCGGCCAGCCACAGGGCGCGCTCGAGAAACTCCCTCGACCTGCCGCAGAAGGCGACGATCGGGCCGCCTCCGCGTCCCAGGATCGCGGTCGGAAGCTCGTCGGGAACCGGCAGCCGCCCCGTGATCTCGATCAGCGCACGCGCCTGCTCGGGCGTGAAGAGCGGGATGTCGCGACGCTCGAGCGCGAGTTCGAAACGGTGGGCCGTGAGTTCCACGAAACGGCACATCGTGCCATTGCCGGCGGTGCGTTCGAGAAAACGGGCGCGCAGTTCGCGCGCCTGGAGCCGCAGCGCCCGCCGGGCGAGCTCGGGCTCGAGGGGCCGCACGCCTCCGCTCGGGCTCACCGCGCGCGTGAAGGGCAGTGCCGCAGACCAGACCACCGCCGTATCTTCCACGAAAGCGGCAAGCAGCTCACCGTCGAGGCGGCCCGCGAACGCGATCACACGCTCCACCCGCGCGCCGAGCTCCTCGCGGCTGCCGAAGACGAAGACGACGCGCGGACGCTCTCCTTCCCTGGCCATCCCTCACGCTCCACGCTCTTGGCGCATGCCCTTCTCCTCGAGCGCGAATGTGCGACGTCTTTCGGCAAAGTCACGCAGCCGGTCCTCGACCCGGCGATTGAAGCTTCCCTCGGGATAGAGGCCGTCCGCGCCGCGCTCCCCGGCGGGCAGACCGGTCATGAGCTCGATGGCATCCTCGATGCGCTCGATCGCGTAGACGGCGAAGCGCCCCGCGGCGACGGCATCGCGCACGCGCCGGTGGAGCATGAGATGGCGCAGATTGCTCGCCGGCACGAGCACGCCGTGGCTGCCGTCGAGCCCCCGCGCGGCACAGAGATCGAAGAACCCCTCGATCTTCTCGTTGACCCCACCGATGGCCTGGATCTCGCCCCGCTGGTCCACCGAACCCGTGATCGCGAGGTTCTGGGCGAGCGGCACCTGGGCGATCGCCGACAGCAGGGCGAGGAGTTCGGCTGCCGACGCGCTGTCCCCCTCGACGCCGCTGTACGACTGCTCGAAGACCAGCGTGGCCGACAGCGAGAGGGGAACATCGGGCACGTAGTGGGCCATGAGATAACCGCTCAGGATGAGCACCCCCTTGGAGTGGATCGGTCCGCCGAGCTTGACCTCCCGTTCGATGTCCACGACCTGTCCCGTGCCCATGCGCACCCGCGCCGTGATCCGGCTCGGCCGGCCGAAGGCATAGCCGCCGAGCTCGATCACCGAGAGGCCGTTGATCTGACCGACGACCTGGCCTGCGGTGGCGATGCGCAGCACGCCCTCGACGATCTGCTCCTGGACCCGCTCCCGCAACCGCGACAGCCGGCGCTCGCGGGCTTCGGCCGCGGCCTCCACGTCCTCGCCCAGCACCACCGATCGACCCGCACGGGCGGCGAAGTGATCCGCCTCCCGCACGAGATCGCCGATGCGCTGGACGCTCGCCGACAGCTTGGCGGCATCGCCGGCATCCCGGGCCGCCTGTTCGAGCAGCCGGGCCACCGCCGTGGCGTCGAAATGGCGCAGCCCCTCGCGGCGCACGATGCCGGCCACGAGCCGCGCATAGAGCCGGTCGATCTCGCCATCGCGGGGGTGCCGCTCGTCGAAATCGGCGGCAATCTTGAACAGCTGGGAGAATTCGGGATCGAGCTCGGCGAGCAGATAGTAGAGGAGACGTTCGCCCACGAGCACGACCTTGACCTCGAGGGGCACGGGTCGCGGCTCGAGCGTCACCGTCGTGAGCAGGCCGAGCAGATGGGTCGCCGGGGTGATCCGGATCTCACCGGAGAAGAGGGCGCGCTTGAGTGCCTCGTAGGCCAGGGGGCGCGCGAGCAGCTTGTGCGCATCGAGCACGAGATAGCCGCCGTTCGCCCGGTGCAGCGCTCCCGGTCGCACCATGAGGAAATCGGTGACCAGCGCCCCCATCTCGGCGCGGTATTCGATGCGGCCGACGAGGCGCTCATAGGAGGGGTCGTCCTCGTAGACGACGGGCGCATGCGGCTGATCGGCGTGGTCCACGAGAAGATTGACGGCATAGCGCCGGAACAGGGGGTGCGCTTCCTCGATCGCCATGCCGTGGGGCTTGAGCTGCTCGGGTACGGCGAGAAAGAGCTCGACATGGCTGATGACGTCGCGCCGCGCGGCCTCGATCCAGTCCGCGACCTCCGGCAGATCCTCGTAACGCCGGCGCAGGCCGGAGAGCAGGAAGTCGACCACGAAGGCCGCGGTCTCGTCGTTGAGCCGCCGGATCTTCTCCCGCGTCTCCTTGACCCAGGCGGGCACCTGCTGCAGGGCACGCTGCAGCATGTCCTGGAGCCTCTCGATGACCTGCTGGATGTGCCGCTGCACCTGCTGCGGCAGCTGGCGGAACTGCTCCGGGGGCAGGATGCGGCCCTCGACCATCGGTGCGAAGGCGAATCCCACCGGTGAGCGGATGAGGGCGATGCTGTGGCGGCGGGCCTCTTCCTCGACCTCGGCTACCGCCCGTTCCTGTCGCTCGCGCAGTTCCTCCTCGATGAGACGACGCCGCGTGCGGTAGTCTTCGCTCTCGAAGGCGTTCTTGAGGCCCTCGAGGAGATCGCCGAGGAGCTGCAGCACGTCCTGCTGGAAGGCCCGCCCCCGCCCTGGCGGCAGACGGATCGCGCGGGGCTTGCGCGGTTCGCCGAAGTCGTTGACGTAGATCCAGTCCGAAGGCGCGGCCTCCTCCCGCGCCCGGGCCTCGATGAGGCGCGCGACCGTGGCGTGACGTCCGATCCCTTCGGGCCCCAGAGCGTAGACGTTGTAGTCCCGGCGCCGCACGGAGAGGGCGAAGGTCAGCGCTTCGACGGCACGCGCCTGACCGATGACCCCGTCGAGATCCGCAAGCTCCTCGGTGGTGCGGAACCCCAGGCTCGCCGGATCGCACTCCCAGGCGAGCCTTTCCGGCGGAACCCGGCGTGGATCGCCCATGCTCACCTTCCCGCCCGTGTCATCGACCTTCCGCCGCGGGGAAGCGCACGCCCCGCGCGAGATAGCCTCCGTCCACGGCCAGCACTTCCCCGGTGATGTAGGAGGCCTCCTCGCTGAGGAGAAAGACCGCCGCCGCGGCCACTTCCTCCACGGTCCCGTAGCGGCCGAGGGGTACGTAGGACTCCCAGCAGGCCCGCACCGGCGGCGGATGCACGGCGGCGGCGAGCGGGGTGTCGATGGGGCCCGGCGCGATGGCGTTTACGGTGATGCCATAGGGGGCGAATTCGATCGCCGCGGTCCGGGTGAGATGCGCGAGCGCGGCCTTGGAAGCACCGTAGGCCACCCGCTCATGCGCCGCGCGCAGGCCGGCGACCGAGGCGATGTTGAGAAAGCGGGCCCGCCTCTGCGCCCTGATCGCCCGCTCCCCGAGCCGGCGCAGCAGTTCGAAGGGAGCGTAGAGGTTGACCGCGAACACGCGCTCGAAATCGCTGCGGTCGTGGGCGAGAAACGGCTTCTGCAGGCCGATGCCGGCGTTGTTGACGAGCATGTCGAAGACGCCGCGCTCGGCCTCGAGGGCCGCATCGAGCTCCGCCGCCGAGCCGAGGTCGAGCACCCGCGGCACCGCTTCGACGCGCTCCGCTTGCAGCCTGTCGCACAGTTCCCGGAGCTTTTCGCCGTCGCGGTCCCAGAGCGCAAGCCGCGCGCCCTGCCGCGCGAGCCGCAGCGCGATCGCGCGTCCGATCCCGCTTGCGGCTCCGGTCACGAGTGCGCGCTGACCGACGAAGGTCGCCATGGCTCCTCCCCCACGGCGACAACTGAGCCCAGCCCGCGGGTCGGGTCAAGCTCGCCTTCGCCCGGCCTCCGCCGCGCCAGCCACCCCTGCCGCGGGCGCCGCTCAGCGGGCGGCGACGGCGACCGGCCTGCCGTAGGCGACGACGAGGCAGTCGCGGCCGCGCCGTTCGAGCGCGCGGCAGATCGCGCGCGCGGTTCCCCGCTCGAAGCCCACGACCCGTGCGCGATAGAAGGTGCGGCGTCGCCCCTGCCGCGGACTGACGTCGATTTCCCCGGCGAGGAGAAGTGCGGGAAGGAGGCGCACGGCCTCGGCCGCTGCGGCATAGGCGCGATCCGGCCGCAGGTAGGCCCCGACCTGCACCCCGTAGCGCGCGCGATCCCGCGTCGTCCGCCCGCGGCGCATCGCAGCCGCACGGTTCCAGCCGGCGAACTCGGCCGCCCGCCAGGCGACGAGCTGCGGTTTCACAGCCGGCAGCGGAAACCGCACCGTGCCCGCGCCGAGGCTCACGAGCGAGGCCCGTTCCGCACCCCGGGCCGGGCGCGGCCGCGGCGGCGCGACGGCGACGAGGCGGAGCTTTTCGAGCCTGCGAAAGCCGAGATCCAGGAGGCGCACGACCTTGCGGTCCCGCTCCCGTGCCGTGCGCCCGCCGGCCACGACGACGATCACCCGACGTCCGTTGCGCACCGCGGAAGCCGCGAGATTGTAGCCCGAGGCGCGCACATATCCGGTCTTGACACCATCGAGCCCGCGGTAGCGCCCGAGGAGGCGGTTGTGGTTGCGGTAGCGCCGCCCCGCCCAGGTGAAGCTGCGGCGGCTGAAGTAGCGGTAGTAGGAGGGGAAGTCGCGCAGCAGCGCGCGGGCGAGGATCGCCATGTCCCGGACCGTGGTGCGCTGCGCGGGATGGTGAAGTCCCGAGGCGTTGCGGAAGACCGTTCGCCGCATGCCGAGCGCCCGCGCCTTGCGGGTCATGCGGCGGGCGAAGGCGGCCTCGCTGCCGGCGAGCGCCTCCGCGACCACGACCGCGACATCGTTGGCCGATTTGGTGACGAGGGCGAGAATGGCATCGCGCACACGGATCCGCTGCCCCGGCCGCAGCCCCAGACGCGAGGGCGGCATGGACGCCGCCCGCTTCGACACCCGAAGCCGCGTATCGAGGGAGAGACGGCCCTTCTCCAGCGCCTCGAAGAGCAGGTAGAGCGTCATCATCTTGGTCATCGAGGCGGGATGGATCCGACGCTCCGATCCTTCGCCGTAGAGCACCCGCCCCGTGGCCGCATCCATGACGACGGCCGCCCGCGGCGGCCGGGCCTCGGCCCCGGCGGCGAAGGCCACCCAGAGCAGCAGCAGCGACAGGCTGAAAATCCTCCGCGCGAGCCTCGAATGCGGCACGACGAGCCCTCCTGTGGGCGCCCGCGGTCGACGCGGCTGGGGCGAATCCCTTGCGCGATCCGATACTAGCCAGCAAAGGTTAAGCGAAGCTTAAACGCAAGCCGCG
>CAZHHU010000061.1:2628-6732 GCA_964532215.1 uncultured Geminicoccaceae bacterium | reverse complement strand
CTTCTCCCGCTGCGGGCGTCTCCGCGAGGCGCTCCTGCTCGGCCGCCTTCTCGAGACGCGCGAGGCGTGCGCGCACGCGCTCGATCTCGCTCGCCGAAGGCCGCAGCCGCTCCGCACTCTCGAGATCCCTGCGCGCCGCGTCGAAGTCGCCGAGCTCGATCCACACCTCGGCCCGGCGCAGATAGGCGAGCGGATGCGCGCGGTCGAGCTCGATCGCCTTGTCGAGATCGGCGAGCGCCTCCTCGTAGTGGCCGAGATTGGCCGAGGCCACGGCACGGCGGACGTAGGCGATGCGCAGGTTGCGGATCGTGGTCGCATCGCCGGGCACGAGCCCGAGCGCCTCCTGATAGTCGGCGATGGCGTGATCGAAGTCCCCGAGCTCGTTATAGGCGACACCGCGGTTGTTGTAGGTTACCGCGAGCGCCTCGGGCTCGAGATCGCCCGCGATGATCGCCCGGGTATACGCCTCCACCGCCTGCTCGAAGTCGCCCTGCCGGAAGGCGTCGTTGCCGGCGCGAAGATCGTCGAGGCCCGCGGCCGCGGCGGCGACCGCGAACAGCCAGCAGGCGACGGCGAATGTGGACCAGAAGCCCTTGGGCACCTCCCTTCTCCCGCTGTGACGCCCCCGGCGTCAGCCTCCCTCTTCGTTCCGCCTGCCACGCCGGCGCAGGCGGTCGCGGACGCGCGCCGCGCGTCCCGGCATCGTCCGCTGCCGCCCGCGCGCGATGGCGAGCGCTCCATCCGGCACGTCCTCCACGATCGTGCTCCCTGCGCCGACGATGGCCTCGGCCCCGACCGCGACCGGAGCGACGAGCGCGGTATTGGAGCCGATGAAGGCGCCCGCGCCGATTTCCGTGCGGTGCTTGGCGAAGCCGTCGTAGTTGCAGGTGATGGTGCCGGCGCCGACGTTGGCCCCCGCGCCGACCCGGACGTCGCCGAGATAGCTCAGATGGTTCGCCTTCGCCCCGCGGCCGAATTCCGCGTTCTTGGCCTCGACGAAATTGCCCACCCTGGCACCGGGGCCGAGGCGGGTTCCGGGGCGCAGGCGCGCGAAGGGACCGACCGTTGCACCGGCCTCGATCAGCGCCCCTTCGAGATGGCTGAAGCTGCGCACGACCGCCCCCGTCTCCACCCGCACGCCGGGGCCGAATACGACATAGGGCTCGATCCGCGCACCGGGCGCGATCTCCGTGTCCGCGGCGAAATGGACCGTCTCGGGCGCCGGCATGATGACGCCCGCATCCAGCAGGCGCGCCCGCTTCTCCTCCTGCCACAGCGCCTCGAGCCGCGCGAGCTCGCGCTGGCAGTTCGCCCCGAGGCCCTCGCGCGCGCCCGCCTCCACCGCGATCGCGGACAGACCCCGGCGTCTCGCCAGTTGGACGATGTCGGTGAGGTAGTATTCCCCCTTCTCCGGCCGCAGCGGCAGCTCGGCGAGAAGCGGGCCGAGCGCGGCGAGCTCGAGCACCATGACGCCCGAGTTGCAGGGCGCCGTCCGCCGCAGCGCCTCCCCGGCGTGGCGCTCCTCCACGATCTCGAGGAGCTCGCCGTCGGTCCCGAGGCGCAGGCGTCCGTAGCCGGCGGGATCTTCCGGACGGAAGGCGAGCACGCCCACGGCCGCCCGCCGCGCGCGCCAGGTCCCGAGCAGGTGCCGCAGGGATTCCGCGCGCAAGAGCGGGGTGTCGCCGTAGAGCACGAGCAAGGGGCCCGCTTCGGGCAGGCGCGCGAGCGCCGCCCGTACCGCGTCGCCGGTGCCGCGCGGCGGGTCCTGCACCACGATCTCGATCCCGGCAACGCGCTGCCGGGCGGCGTCGGCGACGGCATCGCCGCTCTCGCCCACCACCACCCCGAGCCACTGCGGATCGAGGCCGCGCGCGAGATCGAGCACGTGCCAGAGCAGCGGCTGCCCGGCCAGGGGGTGAAGCACCTTGGGCAGGCCGTTGTTCATGCGGGTCCCCCGCCCTGCCGCGAGCACGAGCACCGCGGTCGGGCGTATTCCCGTATCGTTCCGTCGCTGTGACACGCTTCCTCGGCGGCTCTGGAATTCGCCGCGGACTGTATCAAACTGGTGTCGTGCCACAACCGTCCAGGACCGCTGCCCCGCAATGTCGCCCGCTGCCGTCTTCGATCTCGACGGAACGCTCGTGGAAACCCTGCCGGACCTGCACGGCGCGCTGGTCACCCTGTGCCGTGAGGAGGCCCTCGAGCCGCCGCGCCCGGACCAGGTGCGGCGGATGATCGGGGATGGGGTGCGGATGCTCGTCGCGCGCGCCCTCATGGCCGCCGGCCGCAGCCTCGCCGATGGCGAGCTCGACCGCCTGCACCGGCGCTTTCTCGAGATCTACGAGGCGCGTCCGTACGCCGAGAGCTACCCCCTTCCCGGCGCCCGGGAGGTGCTCGAGGCGCTGCGCGAGCGGGGCATGCGCCTCGCCGTCTGCACGAACAAGCCGCAGCAGGCGAGCGAAGCCATCCTCGAGGCCTTCGGCCTGCTGCCCCTGCTCGATCTCGTCGTGGGCGGCGACGTTCTGCCGGTGCGCAAACCCGACCCCGGCCATCTCGGGGCGGTGCTGCGCGGCCTCGGCGCCTCGCCGGAGGCGAGCGTGATGGTCGGGGATTCGCGCAACGATCTCGCCGCTGCGCGGGGACTCGGCGTGCCCGTGGTGCTCCTCCGTGAGGGCTATGGGGCCGATGCCCGGGATGCGCTCGATCCCGACCGCTGGATCACGGATCTCCGTGAGCTGCCCAAGGCGCTCGCGGCACTCGGCGTGCTCGCGGAGTGACCGTGCCGCGGGCTTGCCCGGGCGGGTTGCCACACTATCGTGGCCCTCGGTGTTCCGCTATAGGGCGCAACGACACAGCCGCCGGACTCGGTTCATGCTCGACGCGCTGCGCAGCCGCGCTTCCTCCTGGGTATCGCGGATCTTTCTCGGCATTCTCGTGCTGAGCTTCGCCCTCTGGGGCATCGGCGACATCATCTTCGCCCCGCGCGGGGGGCATGTCGTCGCCACCGTGGGCGACTTCGAGATCACGGTGCCCGAGCTCTCACGGGAGTTCGACGCCGAGCTTCAGGACATGCGGCGCCGCGTCGATCCGAACATCGACCGCACCCACCCCCTTGCCGCCACCGCTCTCAACGCCGCGCTGCAGCGGCTGATCGCGCTCCGTCTCCTCGACGCCTATGCGGCCGATCTCGGGATCATCGCTTCCGACGAGGAGGTGCGCCAGCACATCCAGAACGACCCGCTGCTGCAGAGCGACGGCCGCTACGATCCGGGCCGGCTCGAATTCCTGCTGCGCAGCCTGGGCATGAGCGAAGAGGACTATGTCGCGAGCGTGCGGGCGGAGATCGTGCGCAAGCGGGTGATCGACGCCTTTTCCGAGCCGATCCGGGGCTCCGAGCAGCTCGCGCGGCTGCTGTGGCAGCTGCGCGAGGAACGGCGCAGCGCGGACGTGCTTCTCGTCGATGCGCGCGCGATGAACGTCGCCGACCCGGACGAGGCGACGCTCCAGGCCTATTACGAAAAGAACAGGGACCGCTTCATCCGCCCCGAGTACCGCAAGGTCGTGCTCGCGGTCATTGCGGCCGCCGATCTCGCGGCCGAGATCGCCGTCGACGAGAAGGAGCTGCGCGACCTCTACGAACAGCGGAAGGAGCGCTTCCGGACCGCTGAACGGCGCAGGCTCACCCAGCTTCTCGTCCCCGACGAGGCGCTCGCGAAGGAGATCTTCCAGCAGGTCAGCGAGGGCGCGAAGCTCGAGGACATGGCGCGGAGCTACGAGGACCGCGGCGTGCGCCTGCAGGAGGTGGGGCCGGTGAGCCGGGACGGGCTTCCCAAAGCCCTCGCCGAGGTCGCCTTCTCGCTGCGCCAGGGCGAGGTCGGGGGACCCGTGAAAACGCCCTTCGGGTGGCACATCCTGCGGGTCGTCGAAATCGAGCCGGAGCGAACGAAGAGCTTCGAGGAGGTGCGGGACGAGCTGCAGCGGGAGGTCGCCGGACGCAAGGCGGCGGAACAGCTTCCGGACTTCGCTACGAGCTTCGACGACGAGCTCGCGGCCGGCACGCCGCTCGAGGAGGCGGCCGAGAAGATGGGCGTCAAGCTGATCCGG
>CAZHHU010000061.1:0-2528 GCA_964532215.1 uncultured Geminicoccaceae bacterium | reverse complement strand
GAGGACGGAAGCCGCTTCGGTCTCTCGCCGGAGATCGTGGCCGCGATCTTCGAACGCAGGGAGGAAGGGCTCCTTCCCGAGCCGATCGTGCTTCCCGGCAGGGTTGCCGTGGTGCGTCTCACCTCCATCCAGCCCGCGCCCGAGCCCAAGCCCGAGGATCTGAACCCGGTCGTTGCCGAGGTCGAGAACGCCTGGCGGAACGATCTCCTCACGGAGTTCGAGGGCGCCCTGCGGCGACGCTACCCCGTCGAGGTCGACAACCGGGTGCTCGCGGGCCTGCTCGGCGGGAGCTGAAGACGTGCTCATCGAACCGGATCGGGCGGATTTCACGGCGCGCTACGAGCGCGGCGAGGCCCAGGTCGTCTGGTCGTCCCTGGTCGCCGATCTCGAGACGCCGGTCTCCGCCTTCCTCAAGCTCGCCGAGGGCCGCCCCTACAGCTTCCTGCTCGAGAGCGTCGAGGGGGGCGCGGTACGGGGCCGCTATTCGATCATCGGACTCAAGCCCGACCTCGTCTGGCGCTGCTTCGGCGACCGGCCGGAGATCAACCGCCACGCCCTGTTCGACCTGCGGCACTTCGAGCCGCTCGCCGGGGGCAGCCTCACATCCCTGCGCGGGCTCCTCGCCGAGAGCCGCATCGCTCTGCCGCCGGATCTTCCGCCCATGGCTGCAGGCCTGTTCGGACAGATGGGCTATGATGTGGTGCGGCTCGTGGAACGGCTTCCCGATCGCAACTCCGACCGCCTCGGGCTTCCCGATGCGGTGTTCATGCGGCCCACGGTGATCGCGATCTTCGACAACATCCGCGACCGGGTCACGGTCGTGACCCCGGTCTGGCCCCGGCCCGGGGTGCCCGCCGCCGTCGCCTGGGAGCGGGCGGCGGAGCGCCTCGCCGAGGCCATGGCCGATTTCGACCGCAGCCTCGGGCACGCCGCGGTGCGCTTTCGAAGCCCGCCACCGGAACCGAAGTCGAACGTGACCCGCGAGCAGTATCACGACATGGTGCGCTGCGCCAAGGAATACATTCTCGCGGGGGACATCTTCCAGGTCGTACCCTCGCAGCGCTTCGAAATCCCCTTCGAACTCCCCCCCTTCGCCCTCTACCGTGCGCTGCGCCGCCTCAATCCCTCGCCGTTCCTGTTCTTCCTCGACTTCGACGATTTCGCCCTCGTGGGATCGAGCCCCGAGATCCTGGTGCGCGTCCGCGAGGGCGTCGTCACCATCCGCCCCATCGCGGGCACCCGCAGGCGCGGCGCGAATGCCCGCGAGGACGAAGCGCTCGCGAAGGAACTGCTCGCGGATCCCAAGGAGCAGGCCGAGCATCTCATGCTGCTCGACCTCGGGCGCAATGATGTCGGCCGCGTCGCCGAGATCGGGACCGTGCGCGTCACCGAGAAGATGATCGTGGAATACTACTCCCACGTGATGCACATCGTCTCCAACGTCGAGGGCAGGCTGCGCGCCGGCTGCGACGCGCTCGACGCCCTGCTCGCCGGGTTTCCGGCCGGCACCGTGACCGGGGCGCCGAAGATCCGGGCGATGGAGATCATCGAGGAACTCGAGCCGGAGCGACGCGGCTTCTATGCCGGGGCCGTGGGCTATTTCGGTGCCGGCGGCGACATGGACACTTGCATCGCGCTGCGCACGGCGCTCGTGAAGGACGGGCGCATGTACGTCCAGGCGGGAGGCGGCGTGGTGGCCGATTCCGATCCCGAGGCGGAGTACCAAGAGAGCTGCAACAAGGCGCGGGCGCTGATTCGCGCCGCGGAGGAGGCGGTCAGCTTCGCGAGCCGCAGCCGCTGAGCGCGGCGGTGACGGTGTTCGTCTGCGGTCTCCTGCAGCCGAGCAGGCCGAGATAGGCGCGCACCCCCACGAACCTCACGCCACGGGCGCGCGCGTCCGGAATCCAGCGCTCGAGCGCCTCGAGGGTCTCGGGGTGGGGGTGGCCGATCGCGAGCGCGTGGCCCCGGCGCCGCGCCAGCCTTTCCGTCTCGTCGAGACGGGCCAGAATGGCCGCAGTATCCCTTTCGTTGTCCAGGAACACGTCCCGCGTCGCCAACGGGACCCCGTAGCGCCGGGCGAGCTCGGCGGCGACGCTGCGGGCGGTCGTGCGGCTGTCGATGAAGGGCAGCCGCCTCTCGGCAAGATAGCCGAACAGCGCCGCCATGCCGCGCCGATCGGCGGTAAAGCGGCTGCCCATGTGGTTGTTCACGCCAATGCTTCCGGGAACCCGGGAAAAGGCGCGCTCGAGGGTCTCCCGGATGCGCGTATCCGGGTCATCCACCCGCAGCACGATGGGGCCGGGATCGACATCCGGGCTCAGCGGCTCCATGGGCAGGTGGAGAAGGACATCCCGACGTGCCGCAAGCGCAAGCCGCACGCCTTCGGCGGTGTGCGACGGATAGGGCAGGAAGGCCAGGGTGACGGGTGCGGGCAGGGCGAGCGCGCGGGCGACCGCCTCCAGATTATGTCCCATGTCGTCGAGCAGAATCGCCACCGTCGGCGAGGCGGGTGCGGGCCCGCGCGCCGC
>CAZHHU010000060.1:11627-15083 GCA_964532215.1 uncultured Geminicoccaceae bacterium | reverse complement strand
GAGCAGCTCGGCGGCACCCTTCTCGGCGAACTGTCGGCGCTGTTCGAGCCGGAGCCTCCCGCCCGCCGGGGGCGTAGCCGGCACAGGGCGCGGCACCGGGCGGCGTGAGGCGTTCACCGCACAGCATGCCCGTTCCCGACTGCCCATCCTCCGCGCTGACGGCGCTGCGCGCGACCGTATCGGACCGGATGTGCGCGCAGGCTCAGCAGGCGAGGACCTCCGCGGTGAACGCATCGAGCGGAAGGAGCTCGGTGAAGGATCCCACCTTCGACTTGTAGCGCCGGCGCCCGTAGGTCTTGCGAAGCTCGCGCTTGAACACCTTGAGATAGTGCCGGTAATCGAAGGCGCCGCGCACTCCGACGGCGGTGAGCCGATCCGTCCTTTCGTCGTGTTCGAGTTCGATCGCGGGCAGGGGCGCGGGCGCAGGACCGGCGACGACCCGCCCCCCGGCGGCGGGATCGAAGACGCTGCCATGGGCGCAGCAGGTGATCACCCCGCCCCGCTCGGCGAGCTCGCTCGGCTCATCCGGCGGGTAGTAGTGGATCATGGCGATCTCGCGCGTGGGATGGGTGAGAAGATGCGTGCAGATGGCGCCGTAGGCCACGATCCGGCCGCCGGGTCCGACCCCGCCGGGCCAGCCGTCGGGAAGAGTGGCTGCCGTGGCCGCGGGCTGCACTTGCGGCAGACGAATGAGGAAGCAGGGCGTGCCGAAATAGGGGTAGTGGAAGATGTAGGTCACGTTGACCTCGAGGGCGCCCGCCGCGACCGGCCTGCCGTTCTCGTCGACGAGCAGGGCACGCGGATGACCTGGCGGCCCCTCGCTGCGGGCTTGCGGCGAGGGCAGGAGGGCGAGCGCGGCGGCGCAGGCGCCGAGGAAGAGCCGGCGTTCCATGAGCTGCTTCCCCGCGCCTGCACGGGCCCGCGCACGGCCGGCGCGCGGACCTCCGGCCGGGATGTCCACCCCCGAGCGGCTCAGCTGAACATGTCCCGATAGAGACCCTCGGCCCATTCGAAGGTCGCCTTGCCGAGCGCCGTGGAACGTTCTTCGACGAGCTTCACCCGATCGAAGGCGAACTGCTTCGTCGCCTCGTCGAACTTGTAGTGGGCGTCGACCATCACCGCCTCGACGGGATCGCCGTTGACCACCGAATAGCAGACGGTGTGCGGGCTCACCCACTTCTCGGGCTCCTTGCCCGCCGCCCGCGCGGCGATCACCTTGGCGATGATCTTCGCCTCCGAATTGGCCGTATTGCCGCTCTTGGAGAAGGGCATGGGCCGCGCATCACCGACGACGTAGACGCGCGGGTCTCCGACGATGTTGTTGAAGAACACGTCGATGTGCGCCTCATACTGCGGGCTCTTGGGATCGGCGAGGCCGAGCCACTCGATCAGCTTCGCCGCGCGCACCCGCGGGTAGATGGCGGCGTCGGCGAACTCGATGTCCTCGAAGTCCGACGAGACGACCTTCTTGAACGGATCCACCGCGGTGATCTCGAAGGACGGCTTGTACTCGAGCACGTCCTTGTAGAGCGTCTCGAAGGCCTCGTGGAAGGCGTTGCGCTTGATCGTCACGTCCGGATTGGCATCGAGCAGCACGACCTTGCCCGGTATCCCCTCCCGCTTGAAGTAGTGCGCGACGAGACACGCCCGCTCATACGGCCCCGGCAGGCAGCGGTAGTTCCCCGCGGGTACGGTGAGGAGGAAGATCCCCTCCTCGAAATCCTCGAGCTTCGCCCGGATGGAGAGATGTTCGGAGCCGGGCATGAAGCCTGCCGGGAAGTTCTGGCGCAGGGCGAACTCTGCCTCGATGTCGTCGACGCCGATCGCCTTGTAGTTGTAGTCGATTCCCGGCGCAAGAACGAGGAAATCGTAGTCCAGATGCCCCTGGTCGGTGTACACTCTGCGGGTCTCACGGTCGAGATCGGCCATCGAGGCGTTGAGAAAGAGGTAACCGTTGTTTCGGGCGGCGTCGAGATAGCTGTGGGTGATGAACTCGAGGTCGACGAGACCGGCGAGCCACAGGTTGCTGATCGGGCAGGACATGAACATGGCCCGCCGCTCGAGGAGAACCACGTCGAAATCGGGGTTCTCCTTGCGAAGATACTTGGCCATCGTGAGGCCGGCCCAGCCGCCGCCCACGACGACCACGCGCGGTCCCTTGGGCTTCGGCAGTTCGGCCGGTCGGTCGACGAGCCCCGCGGGGGCCGCCAGCGCGCCCGACCCCTGGCTGCCGAACTGGGTCGCGCCCACCACGGTCCCGGCCGCGGCACCTCCGAGTTTGATGAACGAACGGCGAGCGATTCTGGCCATGTCCTTCCTCCCTTGGCCTCGATGGCTCGGTACGGCCGCCTCGGCGGCATTCTATTAGCTTTTGCGCATCTACGGGCCGGCGGAGGAGCTGTCAAGCAGAGAATCGTGATGTTCGCCGAAAGGCAGATGTTCCGTGAGGTTCTGCCGCGAGAAACGTTGTAGAGTCAAAATAGTGCGCGCAGATTTTGCATGCGGCGTGCGGAATGATTCGCTTCCGGCCTCGGATTTCGGAGAACCGCTCTTATTCCATCAGGAGACTGTTGTACCGTCGCCCGAGCTACCGCGTCGGGCGCACCGTGCGACCAGAAGCGGTACGGCGCCGAGCTTCCGCGGGCTGTCAGGCCGCGCTCGGGGTGTGGGTCGTACCGGCTGACGCCTCCTTCTCGAGCTCGGCGATTCGCTCCTTGATGCGAAGCTTTTCCTTCTTGAGGCGGGAGAGACGTGCCTGATCGGGCAGGGGGCGCCCGAGTTCCTCGGCGATCAGAGCCTCGAGACGGGCATGCTTCGCCCGCAGGGAATCGATCGGCTCCTGAAGGGGCATCGCTCACTCACCTCCCGCTGGATTTCCGCTCATCTTCTAGCAGTCGCCGCGGGTCTTGGCCAGCCGGAGAAGGGCGCTCTTTCGCGGCCGCATGCGCCGCGATATGTTCGCCCGGCGGCCGGGAGCCACCCGGCAGGGGCCGTGGGCGCAGGCGCGGCGCCTCGGTCCGGGTCGGCGGCGGGGATGGATTCGGGTCCAGGCGGCGGTGGAAGCGGACGCGGTCGGCGCGGCATATCTGCAGCTGCTGCTGCTTTTCGACAGCACACTGCGGCTCGCGGTGCCGCTCGTCTTCTGTGCCCTTGCGGGTCTGTTCTCGGAGCGCTCGGGTGTCGTCAACATCGCGCTCGAGGGCAAGATGCTGGGCGGAGCCTTTGCCGCCGCGGCGACGGCCCAGCTCACGGGGTCGGCGCTCGCGGGACTGGCCGCGGCCGTTGCCTTCTCGACCTTCCTCGCGCTGGTGCACGGTTTCGCGACGGTGACCCACCGCGGCGACCAGGTCGTCTCCGGCATGGCCATCAACGTGGCGGTGGCAGGCCTCGGTCCAACTCTCGCCGACGCCTGGTTTCACGAGGCGGGACGCGTGCCGGTGACCGCGCCCGGGGCCC
>CAZHHU010000060.1:9821-11527 GCA_964532215.1 uncultured Geminicoccaceae bacterium | reverse complement strand
GCCGACGCCTGGTTTCACGAGGCGGGACGCGTGCCGGTGACCGCGCCCGGGGCCCGCTTCGCGCCGATCGATCTTCCCTTGGCGGCGGAGCTTCGCAGCGTCCCGATCCTGGGACCGCTGTACGCCGAGGTTCTCTCCGGTCACAATCCGCTCGTCTATCTCGCCTTCGCGAGCGTGCCCGTGGTCGCCTGGGTGCTCTACCGCACCCGTTTCGGGCTGCGGCTGCGGGCGGTGGGCGAGCATCCCGAGGCGGTGGACACGGCGGGCATTTCCGTGTCCGCGATGCGCTACCGCGCGCTCATCGTTGCGGGCCTGCTCACCGGGCTCGCCGGGGCCTATCTCTCGATCGCCCAGAACGCCTCCTTTCTGCGCGACATGACGGCGGGCAAGGGATATCTCGCGCTCGCCGCCCTCATCTTCGGCAAGTGGCGGCCGGTGCCGGCGCTCGCGGCCTGTCTCCTCTTCGCCTTCGCCGATGCCCTGCAGGCACGTCTGCAGGGCGTACAGCTCCCGTATCTCGGCGAGATCCCGACGGAAGCGATCCAGGCTCTGCCCTATCTCCTCACGATCCTGCTGCTTGCGGGATTCGTCGGGCGCGCCATCGCGCCGGCGGCGATCGGCAAACCCTATGTGAAGGAACAATGAAGGCGCTCGCCGCGGCCGCGCGGGCCGTTCGCCGGCACGCCCATGCGCCCTACTCGGGCTTCCGCGTGGGTGCGGCGGTGCGCAGCGCGAGTGGTCGCGTCTTCGTCGGCTGCAACGTCGAAAACGCGGCCTTCCCCGAGGGGATGTGCGCGGAAGCGGCGGCCATCGCGGCGATGGTGGCGGCCGGGGAGCGGCGCATCGATGCGATCGCGATCGCGGGCTCGGGCGCTGCACCCTGCGCACCGTGCGGCGGCTGTCGCCAGAAGATCGCCGAGTTCGCCGAACCCGGGGTGCCGGTCCTCATGCTCGGCGAAGGCGACGCCGAGCGGGTCGCGACCATCGCCGAACTGCTGCCCTATGGCTTCGGGAGGAGCACGATGCAGACATCGCACGGCAATCCGGTCCACCACGGCGGTCTCGCCCCGCTCGAAGCGGCGGCGGCCGAACTCCGCCCCCGGACCGCGGTGCTGCTGGGCTCGGGGCTGCAGGCCGTGGCCGAGGCGGTCCACGCGCCAAGGCGGTTCGACTATGCGGATCTGCCGGGCTTTCCCCGCCCTGCCGTGCCCGGCCATGCGGGCGCGCTCGTGCTGGGTCGTCTCGGCGGGGTTCCCGTCTGTCTTCTCTGCGGCCGCGTCCATCTCTACGAGGGCGCTTCCGCCGCGGCGTCGCTGCTCACCATGACCGCGACCCTGAAGACGCTCGGGGTCGAGCGCCTCATCATCACGAGCGCGGTGGGCTCCCTTCACCCCGACTGGCCTCCCGGAACCCTCGTGCTCGTGGAGGACCACATCAATTTCCAGGGGACGAACCCGCTTCTCGACCTCGCGCACGAAGGGCCACCGCCGTTTCTCGACCTGTCCGGCCTCTACGACGCCGAGCTGCGCGCCGAGCTGCGGGATGCGGCCGCGGCGAGCGGGCTGCGGCTCGAGGAGGGCGTCTATGTGGCCACGCTCGGGCCCTGCTTCGAGACGCCCGCCGAGATCCGCGCCTTCCGCGCGCTTGGCGCGGATGTCGTGGGCATGTCCCTGGTGCCCGAGGCGATCGCCGCCCACTACCACGGG
>CAZHHU010000060.1:3201-9721 GCA_964532215.1 uncultured Geminicoccaceae bacterium | reverse complement strand
TCGACGGTGCTGAGCGGCCTCGATCGCGCCCCGCCGGGGCTTCTGCTGTGGCGCTCGCTGCTGCAGTGGGTGGGCGGCATCGGCATCATCGTCATGGCTCTCGTCCTGCTGCCGTTTCTTCGCATCGGCGGCATGCAGCTCTTCCGCAGCGAAAGTTCGGACCGCTCGGAAAAGCTGCTCCCCACCACGGCCGCCTTCGTCACCCACATCGTCGCGATCTACGCGAGCCTCACGCTCCTCCTCGTGGTTCTGCTGACGCTCTCCGGCATGTCGCTGTTCGACGCCGTCAACCACGCGTTCACGAGCATCGCTACCGGGGGATTTTCCACCCGTGATGCCTCGATCGGGGCATTTTCCGGGGCCGCGATCCCGCTCGTCCTGCTCTTCGGCATGCTCGCGGGCGCAATGCCCTTCGCCCGCTATGTGGCGCTGGTCTCCGGCCGCTGGAACCTGTTCTGGCAGGACCGCCAGCTTCGTCTGCTGCTCCTGTTCCTCACCGCGGTCATCCTTCCGCTCGCACTCTGGCTGTCGCTCACGCAGCAGCGGCCGTTCGCCGACGCCCTTCTCGCCGCCGCCTTCAGCGTCGTCTCGGTGGTCACGACCACCGGCTATGCCACCGAGGACTACACGCTCTGGGGCACGCCGGTGGTGAGCCTGTTTCTCGTCCTCACCGTGGTGGGCGGCTGCACGGGCTCGACCGCGGGGGGCATCAAGGTATTCCGCTTCCAGGTCCTGTGGATCGTCACCCGCGACTATCTCGAGCGCCTGTTCCTGCCGCGCCGGGTGACGAGCCCACGCTACGCGGGGCGTCCCGTCACCGGCGAGGTGGCGATCGGCGTGCTGAGCTTCGTCTTCCTCTTCGTGGGCAGCTGGGCGCTGTTCACCGTTCTCCTCGGCGCCCTCGGACTCGATCCGCTCACCGCGATTTCGGCTGCCGCAACCGCGGTTGCCAATGTCGGGCCCGGTCTCGGCCCGGTGATCGGCCCGAGCGGCAATTTCGCCTCCCTGCCCGACGCCGCGAAGTGGCTGCTCGTGCTCGCCATGCTCCTCGGGCGGCTCGAGTTCTTCACCCTGCTCGTCCTTCTCCATCCGAGCTTCTGGCGGCGGTAGGAGATGGCCTGCTTGACCGCCTATCCCCGGCTTTCTATGAGCCGGCCGTGGCCGCGTTCTGGCCGGAGATCGCCATGAAGCGCGAGTGGCGGGAGCGCACCCGCGCCGTCCACGCCGGCACCCACCGCAGTCCTTTCGGCGAAACCTCCGAGGCCCTGTTTCTGACCTCGGGCTTCGTCTATCCGCGGGCGGAGGTGGCGGAGGCCCGCTTCGCCGAGCGCGAGCCGGGCTACACTTACTCCCGTCTCGCCAATCCCACGGTGCGGATGTTCGAGGAACGGATGGCCGCGCTCGAGGGAACGGAGGAGGCGACGGCCACGGCCTCGGGCATGGCGGCCATCTTCGCCGTTCTCATGGCGAGCCTGCGGAGCGGTGATCGGGTCGTCGCGGCCCGGCTGCTCTTCGGCTCGACCCGCTACATCCTGAGCGAGATCCTGCCCCGCTTCGGCATCGACACCGAGTTCGTGAACGGCGCGGATCTCGATTCCTGGCGGCGGGCGCTCGCGCGTCCGGCCCGGCTCGTGCTGTTCGAGACTCCGGCCAATCCCACCCTCGAGCTCGTGGACATCGAGGCGGTCGCGGCGCTCGCCCACGAGGCGGGCGCGCGCGTCGTCGTCGACAACGTCCTCGCCACGCCGGTGCTGCAGAAGCCGGCGCAGCTCGGCGCCGACGTCGTCGTCTATTCGGCGACCAAGCACATCGACGGCCAGGGACGCTGTCTCGGCGGCGTGATCCTGTCGGATCGCGCATTCCGCACGAGAGAGCTCGTCCCCTACCTCAAGAACACCGGCCCCTCGCTCAGCCCGTTCAATGCCTGGGTGCTGCTCAAGGGTCTCGAGACGCTGGCGATGCGGGTGCGGCTCGAGAGCGAATCGGCAGCACGGATCGCGGCCTGGCTTGCGACCCATCCGCAGGTCGGGGAAGTCCTCTACCCGGGCCTTCCCGGCCATCCGCAGCGGGAGCTCGCCCAGAGGCAGATGAGCTCGGGCGGGCCGGTGCTCGCCTTTCGCACCGGCGGCGGGCGCAGGCGCGCCTTCGAGGTCCTCAACCGGCTCGAGCTGATCGCGATCTCCAACAATCTCGGCGACACGAAGAGCCTCGCGACCCATCCCGCAAGCACCACCCATTGCCGCGTTGCCGAGGAGGAGCGGGCGCGTCTCGGCATCACCGAGGATCTCATCCGCCTCTCCATCGGCCTCGAGGACGTGGAGGACCTCATCGAGGATCTCGACCGGGCGCTCGGCGGATGAGTGCGGACGACGCGAGCTGGATCGGCCGCGAGCAGCGGGTGGAGGACATCGTCGGGACCTTCCCGGCGCGGGCCCTCGCCGCCGCGCTCGGGCGCGCGCAGCTGCCGGGCCCCGGCGATCCGCTTCCACCCTTCTGGCACCGGCTCTACGCCCTCGAGGTGGTCGCGGGGGACGATACGGGGCCGGACGGCCATCCGCGCCTCGGGCTGTTCCTGCCGCCGCTCGCTCTTCCCCGCCGCATGTGGGCCGGCGGGCGGCTCTGGTTCCACCGGCCGCTGCGCATCGGTGATCGCATCCGCCGCCGCAGCCGCATCCGGGAGATCACGCCGAAGGTGGGGCGCAGCGGCCGGCTCGTGTTCATCCTCGTCGAGCACCGGATCGAGGTCGCAGGCGCGCTCGCGGTGCTCGAAGAGCAGGACATCGTCTACCGCGAAGCGCGGCCCCTGCCGGCCGCCCCGCGCGGAGCGGGGACGCGCCTCGACGCCGTCCTGCGGCGGCGCTGGGTGCCGGACGAGGTGCTCCTCTTCCGCTATTCCGCGCTCACCTACAACGGTCACCGCATCCACTACGATCAACGCTACGCCCGTGAGGTGGAAGGCTACCCCGATCTCGTCGTGCACGGACCGCTTCTTGCCACCTTCATGCTCGAGCTGCTCGCGGAAGGCTGGCCCGGGGACGAGCTTGCCGAGTTCCGCTTTCGCGCCCGGGCACCGCTGTTCGTGAACCGGCCGCTCGAAGTGCTCGCCGCGGCCCCCGATCGCGAGGGCCGGATCCATCTTCGCGTCGAGGGAGAGGACGGAGTCGTGGCGATGGACGGCATCGCCCGCCTGCGGCGATCGTGAACCGGCCTCTCGCGCGTTTCTTTGCGGCGCTTTTCGTGCCGCCTGCGGTTCTGGGCTCGCTTCTGGGCCTTCTCCTCCAGCTGTCGCTTCCCCGTGAGGCGGGCGTTCTCCAGCTCGAAGGGCTCGCGGCGCCGGTTCGCATCCTGCGCGATAGGAACGGCGTCCCCCACATCCATGCGGCAAGTGAAGAGGATGCCTATTTCGCGGTCGGCTTCCTGCACGCGCAGGATCGGCTCTGGCAGATGGAGTGGGGGCGGCGGGTCGCGGCCGGGCGGCTTGCGGAGATCCTCGGGCCCGGGGCGCTCGCCGTCGATCGCTTCATGCGCACCCTGGGCCTCGCCCGGCGCGCGGCGCGCAATCTCCCGCGTCTCGGATACCGCACGCGTCTGCTTCTCGCCGCCTACGCCGCAGGCGTGAACGCTGCCATGCGCACGCAGCTCATCCCGCCGCCGGAGTTCCTGCTCCTCGGATTTGCGCCCGAACCCTGGCGGGCGGAAGACAGCCTCGCCCTCGCACGCCTGATGGCCCTCGAGCTCGAGAGCGACTTCCGGGCGGAGCTGCTGCGGGCGGGAATCCTCGAGGCGCTCGGCCCCGAGGCCCTGGCCGAGCTCTTCCCCGGAACGCAGGCGGCGGAACGGGCGGAGCAGGCCCTTCCGATGAGGGAAATGGCGCCGCTGCTCAGGGCGCTCGCCCAGGTCGTTCCGCCCGCAGGCCGCACCGCCGCCTCCAATGCCTGGGCCGTCTCCGGCGCGCGCAGCCGCTCGGGCCTGCCCGTGCTCGCCGGCGATCCCCATCTTCCCCTGCGCATCCCCGGGCCCTGGTATGTGGTGGCGATCGCAAGCCCGGAGCTGAGCGTGGCGGGTGCGACCCTGCCGGGTCTTCCGCCCGTGGTCATCGGGCGGAGCCGCAGGATCGCCTGGACCTTCACCGCCGCCCATGCGGACACCCAGGACCTGTTCATCGAGCGGCTGCTGCCCGGAGAACGCTATCTCACACCCGAGGGCCCGAGGCGGCTGCGCGTGCGCGGCGAATGGATCCACATCCGCGGCGGCGGGGCGGAGCTTCTGCGGGTCCGCGAGAGCCGTCACGGCCCTCTGCTGTCGGATCTCGCCGGCATCGCAGCGCCCGCGGGCGCGCGGGCGCTGGCGCTGTCATGGCCGGCGCTGCGCGAGGACGACCGCACGCTGGAGGCCGTCTTCGCCCTCGCCCGGGCGGACAGCGTCGAGGCCTTCGCGCGCGCCCTGCTGCGCTTCGACGCGCCGGTCCAGAACGTGATCTACGCGAGCCGCGACGGCCATATCGGACTTCGTGTCGTGGGCCGCGTCCCGAGGCGGCGCGGCCCAGACGGAACGCTGCCGCGCATCGGCTGGAGCGGAAGCGAAGACTGGGACGGCTTTGTGCCCCGGGATGAGCTCCCCGCCATCATCGATCCTCCCTCGGGAACCGTCGTCAACGCCAACGATCGGGTAGGGGAGGGAGAGGCCTCGCGGCGGGTGGCGGTGACCTTTCCTCCGCCGCTGCGGGCGCGCCGGATCGCGGCGCTGCTCGATGCGCGTCCGCGCCACGATGCGGTGAGCTTCGCCCGCATCCAGCTCGACCGCCGCTCGGCTCTGGCCGCGCGACTGAGGGACTGGCTGCTCGCCGCCGAGCCGCGGACGGGGGATGCGGCCGCGCTGCTTGCGGCGATGGCGGACTGGGATCTCGAAGCGGGACCCGACCGCCCCGAGCCGCTCTTCTTCATCGCCTGGTACGAGGCGCTGCTCGTGTCGCTGCTCGAGGACGATCTCGGGAGCTGGCTTGCGGCCTATCGCCCGCAGGCGTTCCATCTGCTCGAGCGGGTGCGGGCGGGGGCCGTGCAGTGGTGCGACGACCGCAGGACCCGGCGCCTCGAGAGCTGCGCGGAGATTGCAACGCGCGCCTTCGAGGCGGCATGGCGCCATCTCGTGGCGGTGCTCGGCCCGGACTGGCGGCGCTGGCGCTGGGGCGCCGTGCATCGCGCCCGCTTCGTCCACGAGCCGCTGTCGCGCGCACCACCGCTGGCCTTCCTCTTCGGCCTCGAAGTCCCGGTGGGCGGTGATCCCTCGACGGTGAACGTCGCCCATCACCGCGGCAGGGTCGATTTCACCGTCGTCCATGCGGCCACGTTGCGGATGATCGTGGACTGGGGCGCGCCGGCAGAGCTCCTGTTCACGGTTGCAACCGGGCCCTCGGGGCACCCGCTCTCGCCGTCCTACCGGGATATAACCCGCATCTGGGCGGCGGGCGGATACCTCCCGCTCGTGCTCGATTGGGGCGCGCAGGGCGCGCGGCGGGTCCTGCTGCTCGAACCGGCGAATGGCTGAGTCCGTATTCGGGTTGTTCTCGAATTGTCTAAGAGTTATCCTGTGTGTGCAACGGATGCGGGAGAGCCATGGCGTCGCCGGGCGAACTTTCGAGCTTCGGGGCGCGGCTGCGCTGGCTGCGGCGGGCCAAGGGCATGACCCAGGTGGAGCTGGCGCGGCGGGTGGGGCGCCACCAGACGGTGATCGGCCCCTACGAGCGGGACGAATACATGCCCGCGCGCGAGACCGTGGAGCGCCTCGCGCGGGTGCTGGAGACGAGCCCCGAGTACCTTCTCTTCGGGCGGGATGCCGAACGCCCGCGGGTTCCGATCATGGGCCGCGTCGGCGAAGGCGGGCTGCTGCTGTCGGGGCCGCCGGAGGGCCGCGAGAGCCTGCGTCTGCGCTACGAAGTCCTGCTCGCCTATCGCGTCGAGGGCGATGCCATGATCCCCGTCTACCCGCCGGGTTCAATCCTGCTCGCGGCCCGCGGCGAGGCGGCGGATGCGGCGGAACTGCTGGGACGGGATGCGCTCGTCGAGCTCGAGGACGGCCGCGTTCTGCTGCGCCGCCTGCTGCCCGCCGCGCGTCCGGATCGCTTCGATCTCGGGGCCTACAACGCGCCGGTCCTGCGCGAGGCGCGGGTGGCGCGGGCATGGGCCGTGCTCGGTCAGCTGCGGCAGGAGGCCTTTCTCGGAGAAGGGTAGGGGAATAACCTGAGGGTTGATGAGAAATTCTCTTTTTGCTGGAAGTTTAAAAATTCCCGGGTATTTTACTAAAGCCGGTTGGGTTCCTCCGGTCGCGGACACAGCAGCAGCGCCGGTATCGATCTCATCCAGGGGAGCCGGACAGCCATGAATTCCGCCGCCAACACGATTGCGTCCCGCAGCGCGACCGGCAGAAGTCGCGCGCTCGACGTCGATCAGCATGTGAGCATGCGCATTCGTCAGCGACGCATCATGCTCGGACTCACCCAGCAGCAGATGGCAGAGCTCATCGG
>CAZHHU010000060.1:0-3101 GCA_964532215.1 uncultured Geminicoccaceae bacterium | reverse complement strand
ATCTGCAATCTCGCCCGCAGCCTCGTCGCCGCCCAGGAGGCCGGAGCCGGCAGCTCCGCCTGAGCGAATGCAAGGTCGCATCCGCCACGGGCCCTTTACAAGGCGGGCCCGCCGGGGCCATATTGGGGCTGCAGCAGCAGATGGCGGTGCGTTCCCGCGGGACGAGCCATGACGGACGGCGCGGCAGCAAGGAAAGCGATCCCGCATCGATGCGGCGAAACCGCGTCCGTCCGCGCGCCTGCGCTTTTTCCGCTCGCGCTGCTCCTTCGACTTAGCGGGCCCTGAGCCCGCCTGCGGGCGCGCTCAGGGCCGAGGATGGCGCGGCATCCGCGCTTGTGAACCGGTATCCGACGGTCGAAGGAGCAGATGGACGATGACGACCTCCCAGGCGCGTTCCGAACCCGAAACGGTCATCATCTTCGATACCACCCTGCGCGACGGCGAGCAGTCGCCCGGCGCCTCGATGACGATCGAGGAAAAGCTGCGGGTCGCGGAGGCGCTCGAGCAGCTCGGCGTCGATGTCATCGAGGCCGGCTTTCCCATCGCTTCCGAGGGCGACTTCCGGGCGGTGCGCGAGATCGCCAAGCGGGTCCGGGGCAGCGTCGTCTGTGCCCTCGCCCGCGCCGCCTACGGCGACATCGACCGCGCCGCGGAAGCCCTCGAGCCGGCGGAGCGGCGCCGCATCCACACCTTCATCGCCACCTCGCCGCTGCACATGAAGTACAAGCTCCAGATGGAGCCCGAGGAGGTGCTCGACTGGGTGGCGAAGAGCGTGGAACGGGCGCGGCGGTGGACCGACGATGTGGAGTGGTCGGGGGAGGACGCTTCGCGCAGCGACCGCGACTTCCTCTGTCGCTGCATCGAGACCGCGATCCGCGCCGGCGCGACCACCATCAACATCCCCGATACCGTGGGATACGCCTATCCGGACGAATTCGCGGAGCTCATCCGCAGCATCCTCGACCGCGTCCCCAACATCGACCGCGCGGTGTTGTCGGTGCACTGCCACAACGATCTCGGCCTCGCGGTCGCGAACTCGCTGCGGGCGGTGCAGGCCGGCGCGCGCCAGGTCGAATGCACCATCAACGGCATCGGCGAGCGTGCGGGCAATGCGGCCCTCGAGGAGATCGTCATGGCGCTGCGCACGCGTGCCGATCTCCTGCCGTTCCGCACCAACGTCGACAGCCGCAAGATCATCCGCACCTCCCGCCTCGTCTCCGCGATCACCGGCTTTCCGGTCCAGCCCAACAAGGCGATCGTCGGCGCCAACGCCTTCGCGCATGAGAGCGGCATCCATCAGGACGGCGTGCTCAAGCACGCCCAGACCTATGAGATCATGCGGCCGGAGGACGTCGGCCTCGTGAAGTCCAGCCTCGTGCTCGGCAAGCATTCGGGGCGGCACGCCTTCCGCAAGAAGCTCGAGGAGCTGGGCTACAGCCTCGGAGACAACGCCCTCAACGAGGCCTTCCGTCGCTTCAAGGACCTCGCCGACAAGAAGAAGGAGATCTACGACGAGGACATCATCGCCCTCGTCGAGGACGAGATCCACACCTTCGAGCAGCGCATCCGACTCGTGAGCCTGCACGTGGTCTGCGGCACCGAGGTCAAGCCCACCGCCCGCATGGTCCTCGAGGTGGACGGCGAACGCCGGGAAGCCTCGGAGACGGGCGACGGGCCGGTGGATGCAACCTTCCGGGCGATCCGCGCGCTCGTGCCGCATGATGCGAGCCTGCCGCTGTTTCAGATCCATGCCGTGACGGAGGGGACGGACGCACAGGCCGTGGTCTCCGTGCGCCTCGAGGAGAACGGGCGCACCGTCCACGGGCAGGGCTCGGATACGGATACCATCGTCGCATCGGCGCGGGCCTATCTCGCAGCCCTCAACCGGCTGCTCGCCAAGCGCGAGCGGCGGGCGCCCGAGGCTCTCTCGGCTTGACGAAATCTTAACCCTTATCGTTGATCGTAGATCCGCGCACTCCCTCGTGATAGAAGGGAGGCGCCCCGCGGGGCGCCGCGGGCCTCTTTCACTCGCGGGTGATCCGTCCATGCTCTCGCGTCTCTTCGGCATGTTCTCCGCCGACCTCGCCATCGACCTCGGCACCGCGAACACGCTGATCTACGTCAAGGGAAGGGGAATCGTCCTCGACGAGCCCTCGGTGGTCGCGATCGCGAACAGCCGCGATCGCAAGCAGGTACTCGCGGTCGGCGACGAAGCCAAGCAGATGGTGGGCCGCACGCCGGGCAACATCGAGGCGATCCGCCCGCTGCGCGACGGCGTCATCGCCGACTTCGACATCGCCGAAGAGATGATCAAGCATTTCATCCGGCGGGTGCATCCGCGCCGCGCCTTCGCGAACCCGCGGGTGATCATCTGCGTGCCTTCCGGCTCGACCGCGGTCGAGCGCCGGGCGATCCAGGAGAGCGCCGAGGCCGCCGGGGCGCGGCGCGTGTTCCTCATCGAAGAGCCGATGGCGGCAGCCATCGGCGCCGGTCTGCCGGTGACCGAGCCCACGGGCTCGATGGTCGTGGACATCGGCGGCGGCACGACCGAGGTCGCCATCCTCTCGCTCGGCGGAATCGTCTATGCCCGCTCGATCCGGGTCGGCGGCAACAAGATGGACGAGGCGATCATCAACTACATCCGCAGGAACCACAATCTCCTCATCGGCGAGGCGACGGCGGAGCGCATCAAGAAGACCATCGGTTCCGCCTGCCTGCCGGAGGACGGGGTCGGGGCGGTGATGGAGATCAAGGGGCGCGATCTCATGAACGGCGTCCCCAAGGAGATCACGATCAGCCAGCGGCAGATCGCCGAGGCGCTGGCCGAGCCGGTCAACGCCATCATCGAGGCGGTCAAGATTGCGCTCGAGCACACCGCGCCCGAGCTTTCCGCGGACATCGTCGACAAGGGCATCGTGCTCACGGGTGGCGGCGCGCTGCTGCAGAATCTCGACCACGTGCTGCGGCACGCGACCGGGCTCCCGGTGAGCCTCGCCGAAGAGCCGCTGACCTGCGTGGCGCTGGGCACGGGCCGCTGTCTCGAGGAGATGAAGACGCTCCAGCACGTGCTCCAGCCCGCCTACTGAGGAGCACCCTGAGGG